>NZ_JBQFOO010000004.1:0-417831 GCF_056533565.1 Ruegeria sp. G12 | reverse complement strand
TGTTGTGCTGCCACAGGACGCGGTATCCACCGCCGTCGGCTTCGACGTGAATGGCGCTCCATCCGTTGAGGCTGTCTGGCCCCATGGTGGCGCCGTTCCAGGTGATCTCGGTGCTGCCGTCGATCAGATACATGCCGCGTGTTGACGAGGCGAGGGTCGACGATCCTGCATTCTCAATTGGGGTGGTGACATGCCCGATTGTGCCATCGTTATTGAGATCGACACCATAGAACGCTTCCACATCAACGACATTGTTGACGGCGTGACCAGAGAGAAATGCTCCGCTGGAGTCGAGCGTCCACTCCCGGTAGCTACCGTTGGTATGTTGCCACAACATTTTATAGCCGCCAGAAAAACTGGCCTGAACTTGCAAGGCTTGCCAGCTATTGATGGAATTTTCGCCTATTACCGCTCCGTCACGGGTCACAGCAATGTTGGCCGTGCTGCCACCAAGCAGATAAATCCCCTGCGCAGCATGTTGCAATATTGTGCCCGTAGTCTCGATATCCACTATTTGAGTGGCTGCGGTCAAACTCGATATATCATACTTTTGCGATCCGTTTGAGAACTCAAAAAGCTCAACGTCAAATGCGACTGTGAATGTAGTTCGGTCTATGACGTCAAAGAACTCATACTCGAATCCGTTGTTCAGAAATAAATAGCTGCTGGTGGCGCTCACGAACCGAACTGTGTCTGTGCCTGATCCACCTATGAATGATCCGGTGTTGTTTCTGACAACAGCGAGATCGTTTCCTTGGTTGCCGTGTACAGTATCAGCGCCGGAACCGTTGGCCAGGTAAATTGTATCGTTCCCACCCCCACCATTGATCGTGTTGTTATTGGTGCCATTCGAACGTGAATGAATGACATCATTGCCGCCATTGCCATTCAGTGTATTTTGGGCAGCGTTACCAAAGATCGTATCGTTGCCAGAACCACCCGATGCATTTTCTATGATGACGCCAGCAGCAATAGAAAAGCCACCTTTGACACCGTTTACGTGGGACACGCCTCCTGCACCAAGTGTCGTGTAGTCCAAGGTTGCCGGACGTAGATCTATTCGAGCGTTGCTACTGCCGGTATGCTGAATCGTGTCAATTCCGCCCGTGTCCCAAATGGCTTGGTAACCAACGCCGGCCGTGTTGAAGGACGCAAGAGTGTAGGTGTTCGAGCCCCCATTGGTCGAGTTATTCGCTCCATACATTGCCTGCAATGCGGCAATGTCCAGAGCGCCGAACCCAGTAGATCCGCCGTATGTGGCGTCAGTTCTTAGCACGCCATCACGTTGTGTCCATCCGTCGTTGTAAGACATAACAGTGAAGAAGCCTTGGTTCAGGTTACCAGCCCCGAAGGAACCGAACGGTGACGTTACGCCGTTCATTATTGTCGTTCCCAAGCTGTTGTCATGAGGGTGACCTAACCCAAGGGCGTGACCGAGTTCATGAATCAAAGTGGTAAAGAAATAACCACCGGGATCGCCGTTCCCGCCCGGACCGGCCTGCCAATAGCCTGTGTTAAATGCACCTTCCGATGGCAGCGACGACGGTCCGTAATGGTAGCCCAAGGTATTGGGAGAATTAAAAAAGCTGCTTGGATAGGATGCAATCACTGCGTAGATATCGGCGTTTGACCAATCCGAGACTTCGACGAACTGGATATTTGCGACCGCTTCAATGGCGTCAAGTGCTGCCCTGTAGTCCGCTTTGTATGCTGAGGACCAAAATTGGGACCCATTGTATTGGTCAAAATTATAAGTGAGGACAGTAGTGGTATTAGGATTGCCATCCCCGTAAGCTACGTTCCCCTGAATTGAACTGACTGGTGAGGATGAGGGCGGGCTTGGTATATTAACGGTCATTGTGTGGCCTTGAGTGTAATAATCTGTGGCAAAATTCACGCCTAAGTTGTCATTTTTGAGGCACGAACCAAGCCTTTTCGGCGAAATTGGCGACTTCCCTATGGTAAGCCAAAATGGACGAAAATTCTGAAGTCCAGATGTGGCCTCTGCCTTACGGTATTCGTCTGATCCTATCGATACAACCGCACTTTAGGGAGCTATTCTGGCGCGTCACAATTTGTAATCAATTTCGAACGTTTTTTGGTGCCACGCCTGTGTCGCGTTTGCATCGCGAAAGCTCGGTGGACGCGTTTTTCCAAAAAACCCAAGTGTGCTCTTACGGATTAGAATTGACTGAAAACACGCATTTCTCATCCAGAGTTGACTTTCTGATACAGTAAAATAGGCGTGAAAACAATGGGTTCTTACCCCGCCAAGGGCTTATTCGATTGATTGGAACCGAGACATTTCTGGGAACTTGCTGGGTCTCCAGCCAGCAGAAGCAAACTTCGACTTCTAGCAACAGACGCTAACAAGCCACAACCGGGAAAATTTGACTTGCGCGCCTTTGTTTGACGTCCTGCGCGAGGGGCAATACGCTGCGATTTTCGGCACGCGATCCGAGGCGTCTACCATCCGGCAGCAATCGGATAGGCACCGTAGTCTAACTTTTGGATACACCCACGTTAAGCAAATCTCGGACGCAGCGACAGACGCGGGATGTCCGGGTCGGAGCAATTTTCATTTAACCGAAATGGCTGCGGGAAAGGAGATTGCCGTTTTCTCCTAAGCGGTTACGATCAATGGCTGTTTTGTCACATACTCTTCGGGCTCGGTGCTGGAAGCAATGTTGAAACTACTCCCTTCCGTAACCCCGTCACCCTGTTTCTCTCATATCAAAAAGATGCACCGATTGACACGAAGGCGAAAGCCTATAAGGAGTTCCGGCGATAAACGGCAAGATACATTCAGAGGGCATAGAGATGACCACAACCGAAAAGCCTTGGTATTCTCATTTGGCGGCAAAGCTACGGCGCAAAGTGAGGCCCACAGCTTATCGGGTCAAGTCAATCGAGGCTTCGGTAGAAGAACTGAAGGCACTAACTGCCCGCTTGAGTGACGCACCGCCAGCTTTTCGACTGCCATTGTATCACCCACCGGTTGATGGGTATGATTTGCGCAGTATCGCAGAACTCGAGGCCGCTTTTTCGTCGGCAAGGTACCTCAATCGACATCTCAACAAGGCTAAGATGTTTCAAACACTTGATGCTTTTCTGCGCGATTGCGTCGAAGAGGCGGGTGAGCAGGGCATCTATCTGGAGTTCGGTGTGTATCTTGGGCGGTCAATCAACTTGATCGCAGAAAACGCGGCCTCAGATGCCGAAATTTTTGGATTCGACAGCTTTGAGGGTCTTCCAGAGAAGTGGCGCGAAGGTTTCGACAAAGGCCTCTTCTCGCTCGACAATCTGCCGGAGGTCCGTGAAAACATCAAACTTATTGAGGGCTGGTTCGATGAAACTCTGCCGGATTTTGCAGCGTCTCTGAAGCAGAAAATCGGATTTGTCCACATTGACTGTGATCTTTACAGTTCCACTAAAACTATCTTTGATTGCCTGCACCCGCACTTTAAAGATGAGGTCATTCTCGTATTCGACGAATACTTCAATTACTCGGGATGGGAGCAACACGAGTACAAAGCATTCCAAGAGTACATTGAGCGTACTGGGTATCGCTACGAGTATATTAGCTGTGTCCCTGTTCATCAGCAGGTGGCGGTTCGTATGTTCACAACATAGGCAGAAAGCGCACAAGTTTTTCACACCAACAAAGGGCGAGCAGCGTTACCTGAGTTTATTTTACAATTCTCTGATCCCCAAAATAACAGGGTGATGTTGCCAAGATTGGCCGTTTTGGGTTGTGGTCAACAACCTGCAAGATTGGCGTAATTACAAGAGTTGTGACCCGCTCCCCCTGAGATGTCTGGCCTGTCGGGTTAGCCTGTTCTCCAATTGAGGAGACAGACAAAAAAGAAGCCGTTTCAGCGAAGATCAGATTGAAAGAGCATCAAGCTGGTTCGGCGCTCAGAAACTATGTCGCAGACGTGGGATCAGCGATGCGACATTCTACAAGCGGTGGTCCAAATACGGCGGTAGTTAGGTATCCGACGTTGCCAAAATGAGGTCCTTGGTGACGAGAATACCAAGCTCAAGCGGCTACTAGTGGACAAGGTCTAAACGCCCATCGCCTAGTTTGGCTTGGGCGCGTACTCAGCACTTTGATAGAAGTCAGCGTTCTAGTCGCTCAGAAGCCTGACATTTCGGCCAGACCGGACTCTATCACACGGCTCGCAACTCCCGCATTGTTGAACACATATTCAATCATGCGGTTGTTCCGAATGTCAGCAGTGATTTCAAGCTAGGACAGGTCGATCTCAATCTCGGTCTTGCCGTTTGGGCTGATCTGGCCACTGGGATTGATGAGACCGTTCACTTCGCTCACGGTGCCTTTTTGATCGCGCCGCAAGTCATATGCGAGCCGTAGGGGTCGGTGTCCAATCTGTCGATAGAGTGGGGATTTCGAGCATACGCTGCCGTAATCGTTCCCGCTCTCAACAGAAGTTTCATTTCCCTCCCCGAACTTGTATGTCACTCCTTATCGAACGGGCCCGGTCCGTGGCACAAACAGGTCATGTATTGGTCAATGAGCACTAAGATCACTTCCGAACAAGCCGTACGGCGGGCAGTGCAGGCGCATTCGAAACGCGTCTGGCGGTTTGCTCTTGCGTTGTCGGGGGCGTCGGATGTGGCGGATGATTTGGTGCAGGCCACCTGTCTGCGGGCTCTGGAGCGGCACCATCAGGTGACATCGCATGATCGGCTGGATAGCTGGCTGATGACAATTTGCCGCTCAATCTGGCTGAACGAGGTGCGCGCGCGGTCGGTACGGCGGGCGCAGGCGCTGTCGGTGACGCCCGAGGCTGATCTGGTCGCAAGCGGGCCGGATGCCGAGACGAATATTTTCGCGTCTGAAGTGTTTACTCAGGTGATGCACCTACCAGAGGCGCAGCGGGAAACGGTTATGCTCGTGTTTGTCGAAGGATACAGCTACCGCGAGGCCGCCGCGCTGCTGGAGGTTCCCATCGGCACGATCATGAGCCGCCTGTCGAACGCGCGGCGAAAGCTGAAAACCGTGATGCAGCATGAGGCGGCCGGGGCCGCGCAACGGAGTGGCAAATGAAGGTCTCTGACGACACACTTCTGGCCTATCTGGACGGCACGCTGGATGAAGACCAGTGCCGTGCCATCGAGGCTGCGGTTGAGGATGATGCCGAGCTTGAGCAGCGCATGATGGCGCTCGATCCGATTGCCCCGATGGTGCAGCAGGTTTTCGACAAGCTGCCGTCGGAAGTCCCGTTTATCGACCTGCCAGAACCGGAACGCGCCGGGGGTGTCCTTCGATTGGTTGCCGTTGCGGCCTCTGCCGTGATTGCAGCCATCGCGCTGACCTTCTGGGCGACCCGCCCGGCCCCGATGGGGTGGGCCGAACAGGCCGCGATCTATCAATCTCTCTATGCGCCCGAAACGATCGCGGCGCTGGACAGCACGCCTGCCTTGCTGGATGCACAATTCGCGCAGGCGGAGCAGCGGCTGGGCCGGTCCCTGAACCGCGAGACGCTGGAAGGGTTGCCGGGGTTAGAGCTGAAACGGGCGCAGGTTCTGTCGTTCAAGGGCAAGCCTTTGATCCAGATCGTTTTTGCCGACGAACAAGGGCAGCCCTTTGCCTTCTGTGTCATCCGTCAGGGTCCGGCGGCTCCGAACAAGGATGTCAAACACGCGGTTCTCAGCGGGCTGGCAACCGCGACCTGGGCGCAGGACGGGTATGGTTACATGGTCTTGGGGGACGGCGCGCAGGCGGATCTGGGCGGTGAACTGGACGTTTTGATGCAATCCTTCTCGGGCTGACAGAAAACCCCTTGTGAAGCGGCGCAAATGCCCAAAGAATACCGGGCATGAAGTCGAAACGTGTCATGCCCGAACCGGATGACGAGGCCGAGGATCTGGGGCCTCAGAGCATCTATGACACGGACCCATCCGAAGACGACCTTTGGTTTCTGCCCCCCGAGGATGACGAGCCGCAGGACGCGTTTCTGCCGCCGGGGCCACGGGCCGATACCCGGACGCTGTTTGACCCGCGCGACTGGCGTGCAGCTCAGGATGGGCTGTCGGCTGAACTGGCCGATCTTGCCCTGACCTTCGGTGCTCTGGACGAACGGTTGCGGGCGGGGCCCGAGGGGTGGACCCATCGCCTCGCCCTTATGGATGTGTCCGATCTGGGTTGGTGGACAGGCGATCGCATCAGCGTGGATCGCCTGGCACTCTGGACCGGGTTGCGGATCGGCGCGACCGGGGACGATGTACAGGCCCTGTTCCGTGCCGGATGGGCAGTGCGGCGCTTGACCGGCGGAGCGGCGCCCTCCGTCGGTGGGTGGGAGGCCGGACTGACCGCCTTTCTGGACCGGATGGCGCAGGGGATCGAAGAAGTGCCCGAAACCGTAGCCGATCTGGCTGAGGTGATGCGCAATGCAGAAGGTCTGCACCCGGTAACGCAGGCCGCAATCGCCTTTCATGCCTGGCGTGCGCTGTCGCAGGGGATCGGGCAGGATACCGAGGCCGCCATTGTCGCCGCCCGCCACGCAGCTTCGATGGGCCGGGGCGGGGCGCTGTTCATGCCGCTGGCCCTGTCGGGGCCGGGTGCGCTGCGGGGGACCGGTGAGCCCGGCAAAAAGCTGGCGGCCTGGGTGCAGGGGGCAGGGCAGGCGGTTCTGGCGGCTCTGCTGCATCTCGACCGGGTGAGCGCCTGGGAGATCCGCGCGCGCGAAGCGGTGGAAGATCTGAGCGGCCGGACACCGCCACGCCTGATTGATGTTCTGACCGCGTGGCCCATGGTATCGGCCCCGCTGGCCGAGGAACTGACCGGCGCGTCCCGAGCAGCGGTGCAACGCAATATCGACCGTTTCACCCGGCGCAACCTGATCCGCGAGGTGACGGGGCAGGGGCGCTATCGCGTCTGGACTGCGGCGCTGTAGTCCAGCAGCCAATCCCGAAACACCCGCGCCGAGGGTCGCAGAGAGGCGCGCGATGGGTAGATCAGGTGGTAGGCTTCCTGCCCGGACACCTCGACCCCCGGCAGGCAAGGCACGAGCCCTGACAGTTTCATGATCCGGTCTGATGCAGGGGCGCGGGCCAGTGCAATTCCGCTTCCGCTGGCGGCGAGTTCCGCGGCCATCAGCGAATTGTCGGCAAAGAAATACCGCGCCCGCCCTGCGGGCAGTCTCAGGGTTTCGAACAGATGCAACCAGCTTGCGCGGTGGGTGGAAACCTCGATCAGGGTGAATTGAAACAGGTCTTGCGGCGATTTGATTGCAGCCGCGGTATGGGGCGAGGCCACGGGGTACAGACGCTCGCGCAGCAACTCGTCGCCTTCGGTGCCGAACAGCGCCGGGTTGCCAAACACGATCTGCAGATCGGTGAACCGGTTGGCGAAATCCGCGATCAGATTGCCTGTGGACAGCGACAGGTTGATTTGAGGCTGCGCGCGTTGAAATTCCGCTAAACCGCTGGCCAGAATGCCATGCGCGAACAGCAGCACCGACTGCACATAAAGCCGCTGCTCGCGCGTTTCGCCAAACAGCCCGGTCGTCGCCGTTTCAAGCATCAAAAGCGATTGCTGCACCGAGGGCAGATAAGCGCGGCCCGTCTCGGTCAGGGTCACCGCATGGGCGTGGCGATGAAACAATGGCGTGCCAAGCCGGGTTTCCAGCGCTTTGACCTGCTGGCTGACGGCAGCGGCTGACATGTTCAATTGCGTCGCTGCGCGCGAAAAGCTTTCAGTGCGGGCGGCGGCTTCAAACACGCGAAGCCAGTTGAGCGATGGGATGCGGGTGGCCATGCGATCAGGCTAAGCAAAACTTATCCTCACGGGCAAGACAATACGTTCTGAGCCTTCACGCGGCCAGCCTATGATTTCAGTCAGCGATCAGAACGGATGTCATGCCATGCCCCAGCCCGCCCTGCCACCGCGCCCGAAGCGAAAAATCTGGAACTATACGCCTCAACTGCCGATCCAGACCTCACCCTATTGGGACTGGCCGATGAAACCTTTGGCGGCACTCAGGTACCTGCTGCAAAGCTGGAACCCGTTGGCGTTGCGGGCCTTACTGTTTGTCTTTGCCATCATCACATGGACCTTCCTGACACCGTCACTGGCACGGATCGAAACCTTCAGCTGGGACTGGGTGGCAGAGATTTGGTTCCGCAATTTCTGCATCCTGATGGTGGTGGCCGGCGGGTTGCACCTGGCCCTGTGGAAGTTCCGCACCCAGCAGGACGAATACCGCTATGACATGCGCCCGATGATGAAAGGGGCCAAGGTCTTTACCTTCAAAAATCAGGTCTGGGACAACATGTTCTGGACGCTTGGCCCTGCGCTGACTTTCTGGACATTCTGGGAATGCCTGATCCTTTATTCCTACGCCAATGGCTGGGCCACGATGATCACCTTCAACAGCAACCCGGTCTGGTTCGTTGTGATGGTGATCTTTGTGCCGATCTGGGCGGGCTTCCATTTCTACTGGCTGCACCGGCTGCTGCATGTGGGGCCGCTTTATACCAAGGTGCATTCTTGGCATCACCGCAACATCAACACCGGCCCCTGGTCCGGGCTGGCGATGCATCCTGTCGAAAGCTTCTTTCTGATGTTCGACACGATGATCTTCTTCCTGCTGCCCGCCCACCCGATTCACGCGATCTTTCTGCTGTTCCATCACGGGATCGGCGCGCCCACCTCGCACGCGGGGTTTGAACATGTGAAACTGGGCAACAAGGCGAAGTTTCAGCTGGGCGATTTCTTTCACCAGCTGCATCACCGGTTCTTCGACTGCAACTACGGCACGTGGGAGACGCCGTGGGACGAGTGGTTCAACACGTTCCATGACGGGACCGAAGACGGTAATGAACTGGTCAAGGAACGGCGGCGCAAAATCTGGCTGGCGGAATAGGCGGGGCGCGTTCAGCGCCCGACGCCCACATAGGTCTCGAACCCCGAACTCAGCGCTTTGGTTTTCGAGTAGATGTTGCGCAGATCGACCATGCGGGGGGTTCTCATCGCCTCGGACAGGTCGGTCAGCTTCAGGGCGCGGAATTCGTTCCACTCGGTCAGCAGGACCACGACATCCGCGTCCTGCGCTGCGGCATAGGGATCGTCCATCCATTCGACACCGGGCAGCAATGCCTCGCCTTCAGACCGGCCCTGAGGATCGACCACGCGCACTTTTGCGCCGCCCCCGATTAGGGCGGGCACGATGGTCAGAGAGGGCGCGTCGCGCATGTCGTCGGTGTTGGGTTTGAACGTCACGCCCAGCACCGCCACGGTCTTGCCGTTGAAACTGTCGTCGCAGACCTCGCGGATTTTATCGACCATCCGCTTCTTGACCTCGTCATTGACGCGCATGACCGTTTCGGTGATCTGCATCGGATGGGCAAAGTCCTGGCCGATCCGCGCCAGAGCGGTGGTGTCCTTGGGAAAGCACGAGCCGCCATAGCCCGGCCCCGCATGCAGGAACTTGTTGCCGATGCGGCCATCAAGTCCGATCCCGCGCGACACTTCTTTGACATCCGCGCCAACACGCTCGCACAAGCCCGCGATTTCGTTGATGAAGGTGATCTTGGTCGCCAGAAACGCGTTGGCGGCGTATTTGATCATCTCGGCGCTTTCCAGATCGGTGGTCAGGATCGGGAAGTCGCGCAGGTAAAGCGGGCGGTAGATTTCCGCCATCACCTCGGCCGCGCGGTCATTTTCGATGCCGACGACAACCCGGTCCGGGCGCATGAAATCGTCGATCGCTGCGCCCTCGCGAAGGAATTCGGGGTTCGAGGCGACATCGAAATCCGCATCCGGGTTCGCTGCGGCGACAACCTGATGCACCTTGCGGTTCGTCCCCACCGGCACCGTGGATTTGGTCACGATCACGGTGTAGCCGGTCACGGCATTTGCGATCTCTTCCGCGGCGGCCATCACATAGGTCAGGTCCGCATGGCCATCGCCACGCCGTGTCGGTGTGCCCACAGCGATGAACACCGCATCCGCGCCATCCACGGCCGTCGCCAGATCGGTGGTAAAGCTCAGACGCCCGGCAGCAACGTTCTTGGCCATCAGCACATCCAGTCCCGGCTCATAGATCGGAACTTTGCCCGCTTGCAGCATCTGAATTTTCTGGTCGGCCTTGTCGACGCAAATCACCTCATGACCGAAATCCGAAAAACACACGCCCGACACCAAGCCGACATAGCCCGTGCCGATCATCGCAATACGCATTCAACAAAGTCCTTCTTACCAAATACCGCCGACGGCGCGCCTACATTCAAAGAAACCGCCGTCAGTTTCAATGCCCGATAGCGGCCTTGGCTTGCATTCCAACGGTTCTTGCTGTTTTTGAGACACCACATCGGAGCACGGGCTTTTGTGAGGCTAACCATGACCAAGACAGCATTGATCACCGGTATCACCGGGCAGGACGGATCGTACCTGGCTGAGTTCCTTCTGGAAAAAGGCTATGAAGTTCATGGGATCAAGCGGCGGGCCTCCTCGTTCAACACGCAGCGCATCGACCATATCTATCAAGACCCACATGAGCCCAACCCCAAGCTGCGCCTGCACTATGGCGACTTGAGCGACACCTCGAACCTGACCCGTATCATCCGCGAAGTGCAGCCGGATGAAGTGTACAACCTTGGTGCACAATCCCACGTCGCCGTCAGCTTTGAAGCACCAGAGTATACAGCGGATGTCGACGCCATCGGCACCTTGCGCCTGCTCGAAGCCATCCGCTTTCTGGGGCTTGAGGGTAAAACGCGGTTCTATCAGGCCTCAACCTCTGAGCTCTATGGTCTGGTACAGGAAACCCCGCAGCGCGAGACGACACCGTTTTATCCGCGCTCGCCTTACGCGGTGGCCAAGCTGTATTCCTATTGGATCACGGTGAACTATCGCGAGGCTTATGGGATGTATGCCTGCAATGGCATCCTGTTCAACCACGAAAGCCCGCGCCGGGGTGAGACCTTTGTGACCCGCAAGATCACGCGCGGTTTGGCCAATATCGCGCAGGGTTTGGAAGAGTGTCTGTACATGGGCAATATCGACAGCTTGCGCGACTGGGGCCATGCCAAGGACTATGTGCGGATGCAGTGGCTGATGCTGCAGCAGGACACGCCTGAGGATTTTGTGATTGCCACTGGCAAGCAATACTCGGTGCGTCAGTTCATCGAATGGTCGGCGGCTGAGCTTGGTATCTCGTTGGAGTTCACCGGTAGTGGTGTAGATGAGATTGCCACCGTGGCAGCCATCGACGGCGACAGCGCGCCTGCATTGAAGCCAGGGGATGTGATCATGCGCATCGACCCGCAATACTTCCGCCCGGCCGAGGTGGACACGCTGCTGGGTGATCCGAGCAATGCCAAAACCAAACTGGGGTGGGAGCCGGAACTGACAGTTCAGGAAATGTGCGCCGAAATGGTGTCCGCGGACCTCAAAACCGCAAAACGCCACGCGCTGTTGAAAGAGCACGGATTCGCTCTGCCGGTCAGTCTGGAAAACGGCTGAGGGAGGGCGGCATGCGCAAGATATACATAGCCGGCCACCGCGGCATGGTTGGCGGCGCGATCCTACGCCAGTTGCAAAAGCGGCAGGCCGCCGGCGAAGCGCTGGAGCTCGTCACCCGGTCGCACGCCGAACTGGATCTGACTGACCAATCGGCGGTGCGCGATTTTATGCAGGCCGAGCAGCCGGACGTGGTGATTCTGGCTGCTGCGAAGGTCGGTGGCATTCAAGCCAACAACACTTACCCGGCTGATTTCATTTATGAAAACCTGATGATCGAATGCAACGTGATCCATCAGGCGTTTGCGGCAGGTGTGAAGACGCTGCTGCAATTGGGAAGTTCCTGCATCTACCCGCGCGAAGCTGCGCAGCCCATGCGAGAAGACGCCTTGCTGACCGGAATTCTGGAACCCACCAACGAACCTTACGCGGTGGCGAAAATCGCCGGGATTAAGCTGTGCGAAAGCTACAACCGGCAGCACGGGGTCGACTACCGCTCGGTTATGCCAACGAACCTGTATGGGCCGGGCGACAATTTCCACCCGGAAAACAGCCATGTCCTGCCCGCCCTGATCCGCCGGCTCCACGAGGCCAAGCGAGACGGTCTGGACGAAGTGGTCATCTGGGGCACCGGCAAACCCCGGCGCGAGTTCCTGCATGTTGATGACATGGCCGAGGCGTCCCTGTTAGTGCTCGACCTGCCGCGCGATGTCTACGCTGCCAATACGTCACCCATGCTGAGCCATATCAACGTGGGCTGTGGCGAGGATATCTCGATTGCCGAACTTGCAGCGCTGGTGGCGGAAACCGTCGGATTCTCGGGCCGGATTACACAAGACACGAGCAAACCCGACGGAACGATGCGCAAGCTGATGGATGTGTCGCGTCTTGGCGATATGGGATGGCGCGCCAGCATCGGGCTTGAAGACGGACTGCGCGATACCTATGCGTGGTTTCTTGAGCAATCGGATCAGAGTTTACGCGCCAAATAGCCGCCCGACCGCCGGGGGCGGGCGGCTGCGGTGTTCAGAACCAGCGGCCAATCGCTGTGACGGTCGGCGGCTGACTGGTGGAGTCCGACACGGCTGACAAAACCTTGCAGGTCACTTGCGATATCGACGGTGCATCAAAGCCGAGGAACCGCCCGGAAGCCCCGCCACTACCACTAACAGCAGGGGCGGCAGCGAAAGCCGCCGGAAAATCCCATGTTGTTGAAGTGCTGGCAAAAAGCGCACCCTCGCCCGTGGTGCAGGCCACTGCGACCAGTTCGGTGGTGCAGATCAACGTGCCATCCGCAAACCGGACAAACTCGCCATTTGCGTTGCTGCCGCGCTCAATCACGGCACCGGTCGGGGTGCCGGAGGTCTCAGAGACCGACCCCAACAGATTGCCCGGCCCATAGCCATAATCCGCGCGCATCAGACGACCGGTTGTGGTGTCATCCGCGCTGGCCTGTACCGCCGCACCTCTTGCGGTTCCGGTGGTAGGATCGAACGCCAGCGCCTCGGTCCAGTTGCCGCCATCGTGCGAGACTTTGATAGAGAAGCCGGTGCTGCCGGACAGGCCCATCTCGGCATGCCCGGTCCAATTGGACTGAAACAGCAGCGAGGCTGTGTCGCCCGTGTCGGCCTTGTTGATCTTCAACTGATGGCCCGCGCCGTCATGGCTCAGCAGCGTGGCAGGGCTGCGCACCGACAGCCGATTGGCGCTGTCATAGCTGGTGGCGATGCCGACGCCCGCCAGATTTTGGGTTGTAACCGGCGGGTCGATCCATGCGCTTCCATCCCAGACCTTCATCTGACCGCTCGCCTGATCCCAAACACGCCAGCCGGTTCCCGGCGTCACAAAATGCCAGGCGTTGTCCAGCCACGCGGCAAGCTCATTCGGGTGCCCGACCCAATCGCCCGAAGGGGAGGAGCCCAACGCATACAACTCACCCTGATCCGGCGCAGGGGGCGGGGTCGTGCCGTTGGTCGATAGGACGCTCAGTTGCACCACCAGATCCAACCGGCGCAGGGCCTCGTTATGCGTGACATGCTTCTGCGCCTGCGAGGGTTGCAGGAAAGGCAGGTTCAATCGGGGAGAGTTCTGTGACACGGGCGTCCTCCTGTGGCTGTCGGTCCGACATTTCAGTTGCGCGCCAACCTGCAGCGACGCGCATGAATCCTGTCTGACCGGAGAGGACGACCGGGTAAGGTATTGCTAAGAATTGGGGTGCAAACCAGAGGCAAAGACCAGTGCTGTGCGTTTCCCTGCCTCAGCTTCTGGCGTAGATGTCTTCGTATCGGATGATGTCGTCTTCGCCCAGATAGGTACCGGTCTGGACTTCGATCAGCACCATGGGCACCTTGCCCGGATTCTCCATCCGGTGGACAGCGCCAAGCGGGATATAGACCGACTGGTTCTCGGTCACCAGCCGTTCGTCGTCGTCAATCGTGACCTTGGCCGTGCCTTCCACAACGATCCAGTGCTCCGACCGGTGATGGTGCGACTGCAGGCTCAACGATGCGCCGGGATGCACATGGATGCGTTTGACCTGAAAGCGATCCCCGATCACCAGGCTTTCGAACCAGCCCCAGGGGCGGTGATCTACCGGCAGTTCTTCAGCCTGTTTCGCGCCTTTGGCCTTGAGCGCGGCAACCGCCTGTTTGACGTCCTGAGCCTTGTCCATGCTGGCGACCAGAACAGCATCGGGCATGGCCACCGCGACGATGTTCTCGACCCCAAGCGCGACCACCTCTTGCGAGGGCGATTCCGAGCGGACCAGAACGTTGTGGCAGTCAATCGTCGTGACCTCGCCGGTCGTGGCGACGCCGTTGTTGTCGGGGTGGCTGAGCTCCTGAACGGCAGACCAGCTGCCAACGTCGGACCAGCCCGCCGCGTAAGGAACCACGCTGAGATTGCTGGCTTTTTCCATGACAGCATAGTCGATCGAGATATCTGCAACGTTCGCCCATGCGTCGGGGTCAAGCCGCAGGAACCCCAGATCAGCTTTTGCCGCGGCCACGGCCTGCTTCACCGGATCAACCAGGGCGGCGGCGTGCTCTTCAAAAGCGGCGATGATATCCTGCACGCCAAAGAGGAAGATGCCCGAATTCCACAAATAGCTACCGTCTTCAACCATCGTTCCGGCGGTTGCGAGGTCTGGCTTTTCAACAAACCGGTCTAGCGGCACCGCTACGCCGCTAGCGTCCGGCGCATGGCGCAGCTTGAGATAACCGTATCCCGTTTCAGGCCGGTCAGGCGTGATGCCAAAGGTCACAAGATCCCTGCGCGCACCAATGGCCTCAACCCCCTTGGCGACGGCCTGATGGAAGGCAGGTTTGTCCGGTAAGACATGATCGGACGGCGCGACCAGCATCACCGCGTCCGGGTCCGTGGCGGCCAAATGCAGGGCCGCGGCCAGAACGGCGGGTGCGGTATTCCGCCCCTCGGGTTCGATCAGCACCGGGCCGGGGTCGATGCCAATGGCGGTCAACTGCTCGGGCACCACAAAGCGGAAGGCCTCGTTTGTCAGTATCAGCGGCTTTGCGTAGGGCGCAGTGACCGGCCCGCGCATGCGCTCGGCGCAATCTTGTAACAGGCTTGTCTCACCCAACAAGGGGACAAACTGCTTAGGATAGCTTTTGCGGGACAGCGGCCACAAACGGGTGCCCGACCCACCGCATAGAATGACGGGATAGACAGTTTTCATCGTATTGGGACCCCTGCGCTGCTTTGGGCGGGTTTTATCGCTTTAATCGCAGTAAGGAAAACGGGCATTCGGTTATTGCGCCGCTTGCCCTGTTGCAACGACATCGTGCAGAAACTGCCCGAGATCGTCGCGCAGGTCGTCGCGGGCGAGGGCAAAGGCCACGGTTGCCCGCAGAAAACCCGATTTCGATCCGCAGTCAAAGCGCTGCCCGTTGAACTTGTACCCAAAGACCGGAACGTCGTTTTCGATGTCTTTTGCAATCGCATCTGTCAACTGGATCTCCCCGCCGCTTCCAGTCTTCTTTTCGTTCAGGTTGGAGAGAACAGAGGGGCTGAGGATATAACGCCCGATAACGGCCAGGTTCGAGGGCGACTCCTCGGGTTTGGGTTTTTCCACCATTCCGTTGACGCGCAGAACGGGGCCGACCGAGTCGCCAACGTCCAGAACCCCATAAGAACTGGTTTTTTCCGCAGGCACTTCCATCGCGGCGACCATGTTGCCGCCAGTTTCTTCATAGGCTTCGATCATTTGTTGCAGACAGGGCTTGTCTGCCGCGATCACGTCATCCGGCAGCATTACGGCAAAAGGCTCGTCCGCTATCAGCCGCCGCGCGCACCAGACGGCGTGGCCCAGTCCCAGCGCTTTGTGCTGGCGGATGTAAGCGATGGCGCCGCTTTCCATATTTGTTGCGTTTAGCCGTTCCAGCAGCTCGTCCTTGCCCTTGGCTTTCAGTTCCTGTTCCAGCACCAGGTTGTGGTCGAAATAGTCTTCGAGGGCGGATTTTCCGCGCGAGGTGACGAAGATGAATTCCTTGATTCCGGCGGCCCGAGCCTCATCGATGGCATATTGCACCAGCGGGCGGTCGACCAATGTCATGATCTCTTTTGGCACGGATTTCGTTGCCGGAAGGAAACGCGTTCCCAATCCAGCTACCGGGAAAATCGCTTTAGTGACCTTGCGTGTCATGATGCCTCTCAAACTCAATATTCAACCGGAAGGGCAAATAGCATCCGGAACTTCCTAATAGGCTGCGAAGCCTGGTCATTCAACACGGCCCGTGAAACCGGGCACCAATAGGTCAAATCGTGCCATCTGCACGCTTGCGAGTCAAAACCAACCATTAACCTTTGTGGCCGCTTGTTAAATGACGAAGTTCACAGAGCGGAGCCCAGACAAACGCTGCGATTGGTCCTTAAAGGCGGCTTCTGCCTTGGGTGTCATTACATAGCAGAAGCCCCGAAACCGGCGTTTCGGTTTCGGGGCATTCATTCAGGCGGTTCCCATGATCTGTTCCAGCGGATCGTGTTCAGCTACGAAATGGTCGGGCGAGACTTCGGTCAGCTTGGGAACATAGCTGGTTTCGCCCCCTGTCAACCGACTGGGCAGAAAGCGTAAAGCCGCTTTTGGATCCATGGGCGAAGGCAACTCGCCCGGCAGTTTCAGACGCTGACGGTTGCGTTCGACATCCGGGTCCGGGATCGGCACTGCGGAAATCAGGGATTGTGTATACGGGTGGATCGGTTCGGAACAAATCACCTCGCCATCCCCCAATTCCACGATACGGCCCAGATACAAAACCATAATCCGGTTCGAGATCGCGCGAACGACAGACAAATCGTGGCTGATGAAGATCATCGACAACCCGAATTCCTGTTGCAGTTCGCGCAACAATTCAACGATCTGAGCCTGAATGGACACGTCAAGCGCCGAAACCGCCTCGTCACAGATGATCAATTTGGGTTTGTTGATCATCGCCCGTGCGATGCCGACCCGCTGATTCTGCCCGCCGGACAGTTCGTGCGGGTAGCGGTTGATCATGTTCGCATTCAAACCCACACGTTCCATCATCTCGGCGACCATCTCTTTGCGCTCACGCTCGGTCAGGTCGGGGCGATAGGTCTTGAGCGGTTCGGCAATCGAGGCCGAGATCGTCATCCGTGGATCAAGGCTGGCCAGCGGGTCCTGAAAGACGATCTGCAGATCCTTGCGGTACTTGTTCAACTCGGCCCGTTTCAGCCCCACGATGGGATGGCCCAGCCAGCTTACATTGCCCGCACTGGGTTCGATCAGTTGCAGAACCGCCCGTGCCAATGTCGATTTGCCGCAGCCGGATTCTCCGACGATGCCTAAAGTTTCACCTTTGCGGATGCCAAAGCTGACCCCGTCGACCGCTTTCAGCGGCACTTTCTTCCCGAAAAGCCCACCAGAGACATGGATCGGGAAATGCACTTTGACGTCGTCGACCTTAAGCAATGGGTCTTCTACCTTGGCCAGCGCCTTGGGAGCATCACCAGCGTCGATCCGGGGCATCGCCTCAAGCAGCGTCCGGGTATAGTCGTGCTTTGGCGTGCGGAAGATTTCACGCGTATCACCAGCCTCGACAAATTCACCCATGCGCATGACCTGAATGCGGTCGCACATCCGTGCAACCACGCCCATGTCGTGCGTGATAAGGGCAATTGCGGTGCCTTCGTCCTTTTGCAGGCGCACCATCAGGTCCAGAATGTCGGCCTGAACGGTCACATCCAGCGCCGTTGTCGGCTCATCCGCGATCAGCAGCTTGGGGTTGCACAGCATCGACATGGCGATCATCACGCGCTGGCGCATCCCGCCCGACAGCTCGTGCGGATACTGATCCAGACGGCGCGCAGCCTCGGGGATACGCACACGGTTCAGCCAGTCCAGACAACGTTGGCGGGCGGCAGAGCCCTGCAGGCCCTCGTGAATCTGAAGAACCTCGCGCATTTGCTGGCCGACCCGCAAATGCGGGGTCAGTGCGGTCAGCGGGTCCTGAAAGATCATGCCCACATCGGCACCGCGAATCTGGTTCAGCTTGTTTACGGGCAGGTTCAGAATTTCCTGACCGTTCAGAGTGGCGGAACCCAGTGCCCGCCCCGCAGGCGGCAAAAGTCCCATTGCAGCCATGAAGGTCTGGCTTTTGCCCGACCCGCTTTCGCCCACGATGCCAAGGCATTCGCCGGGGTTGATGTCGAAACTGATGCCTTTGACGGCCTCGACCACACCATCGGGGGTGTCGAACTGGACGCTCAGGTCCTTGACGGAGAACAAACTCATATCAGCGATCCTTCGGGTCCAGAGCGTCACGCAGGCCATCGCCGATGAAGAACATCGTGATGATGATGGTGACGTAGAAAGTCAGCGGGTACATCAACTGCCACAAGGTGCCATAGCTCATCGTACCGGCCCCTTCGGCGATCAGACGACCCAGCGAGGTGTAGGGTTCCGAAATGCCAAGTCCCAGGAACGAGATAAAGCTCTCGGTCAGGATCATCTCGGGTACCAGCAGCGAGGCATAGACGATCACCACGCCCAGCAAGTTGGGCAGGATGTGACGGTACATGATGGTGAACTCGCTGACACCGGCGGCGCGGGCGGCCTCGATGAACTCGCGGTTCTTGAGCGTCAGGGTCTGCCCACGCACGATCCGCGCCATGGTCAGCCAGCCCACCGCGCCAAGCGCGATGAACAGCATGAAGAACGACCGCCCCGCCACGACAAGCAGCAGAATGATGACCAGCGTGGCCGGGATTGCTAGCAGAATGTCGACAAAGCGCATCATGACGCTGTCGGTCCGCCCGCCGATATATCCGGCGGCGATGCCATAGCAGGTACCCACGATCAGCGCCGTCGCGGCCCCGATCAGACCCACCAGCAGCGACGTCGTGGTGGCCTGAATGACGCGGCTATACAGGTCACGCCCCAGATCATCGACGCCGAAAAAATGCCCGGTCTCGACCGAGGGCATCCCCATGCCGCGCACGTCACCCATGACGTTCCAATCGATTTCTTCGTTGTTCCAGACCGCAAAATACGGACCGAGGATCGTGAACAGCACGATCATACCGAGGATAAAGACACTCGCCATCGCGGCTTTGTTCCGAACAAAACGCATCCGCGCGTCCTGCCAAAGTGATCGCCCCTGAATGACCGTGTAATCGGTGACATCTTCGGCCAGTTGGGCGGCTTTTTGAGATTTTCCAAGCATTGCCAGCCCCTCAGTAGCGGATTTTCGGATCGAACCAGGCATAGGCCAGGTCGGTCAGCAGGTTCACGATGACGGTCAGCGTGCCATAAAGGATCGTGACCCCCAGCAGCACCGCATAGTCCCGCGCCAGCGCCGAGTTCACATAGGCTTGACCTAGACCACCGGTCGAGAAGTAGATGTCAACAAAGACCGAACCGGTCAGCACGTAGACGAAGACCGGCCCCAGATAGGACACAACCGGCAGCAACGTCGGTTTCAGTGCGTGACGCCAGATCACGGTTCTGGTCGGCAGGCCCTTGGCGCGCGCGGTGCGGATGAAGTTCGAATTCAGAACCTCCAGCATCGACGACCGGGTGATCCGCGCGATCGATCCCATATAGGACGTGGCCAGCGCGATCACTGGCATGACCAGATATTGCCATTGGCCCCCGTGCCAGCCACCGCCCGGCAGCCAACCCAGCCACAGGGTGAAGGTCAGTATCAGGATCGGGCCCATGATAAAGTTCGGCAGCGCTTGCGCGGCGATGCCAAGACCAACGGCGAAGTAGTCGATCCAGGTGTTGTGGCGGATCGCTGCAGCAATCCCCAGCGCGACGCCAATGGCCGTGGCAAACAGAAACGAGAGCGAGCCATAGGTCAGCGAGATCGGAAAGCCTTGTGCGATGATGTCATTCACGTCCCGGTCCTTGAACTTGAAGGACGGGCCAAAGTCGAAATGCACCACGATATTATACAGATAGTCCCAAAGCTGTTTCCACAGCGGCTGGTCCAGCCCGTAGCGCGCCTCGATATTGGCCAGCACCTGCGGCGGCAAGGGCCGTTCCGAGGTGAAGGGCCCGCCGGGCGCGACGTGCATCAGAAAAAAGCAGGCAACGACCAACAAAAGGATCGTCGGAATGGCGACCATCAGCCGCCGGAAACTATAGGCAAGCATTTCATGCCCCCGTGTTTATTGGCTCTGCCCCGGGCGATCCCGGGACAGAGCGTGGTTCAAAGACGATTATTCGGCGAGCTTATAAAGATTCTTCGAGTACCAGTTCTGCTCGACATTGTTGACCGGCCAGTTCCCGACATCGCTGTCCATCATGTAGACACCAGCGTAGTGGTAGATCGGGATCACCGGGGTTTCTTGCGCGATGATGCGCTCGACTTCGGTATAGAGCGGTGCCGGATCATCCGAGGTCTTGGCCTCTTTCAGCAGTTCGTCCACGCGGGCATTGTTGAACTTGCCGTCGTTGTAACCCGAATCCGACTGCAGCAGGTCGAGGAAGGTCGAGGCTTCGTTATAGTCGCCACACCATGCGCCACGGGCCAGCTCAAAGTTCTGGTTGCCGCGCTCTTCCAGGAACACTTTCCATTCCATGTTGGCCAGTTCGACATTTACACCCAGCTTTTGCTTCCACATTTGGCTCAGCGCCACGGCGACCTTCTTGTGGTCTTCCGAGGTGTTGTAGACCATCTCGAAGCTTAGCGGATTGTCGGGGCCGTAGCCTGCCTCGGCCAGCAGTTCCTTGGCCAGTTCGTCACGCTCGGCCTGGCTCATCGACGCCATCTCAACCGCCGGGACGGTAAAGCCTGCAGTTGCTTCGGGCGCAAAGGTGTAGGCTTGCGGCTGACCACCGGCCATAACCTTTTCGGTGATGATCGCGCGGTCTACGGCCAGCGACAGGGCTTGACGGACATTGGGGTCCTTGAACGCCTCGGGGCCGCCTTCGGACAGGTTGAAGGTGTAGTAGTAGTTACACAGGCGCGGGAAGCTGATCGCTTCTTCCGGGTACTCCTGGCTCAGACGCGGGAACTGACCGGCGGGAATTTCGGTACGGTCGAGTTCGCCTGCCAGATAGCGGGTCAGGGCGACGTTTTCATCGTTGATCACCAGCGACACAACCTTGTCGATGATGGTGTTGCTGTTGTCCCAGTACATTTCGTTGCGCTCACGCACCGACCGTTCCTGCGGCAGGTGCTCGGTCAGGACATAGGCACCGTTCGACACGATGTTTTCAGGTTTGGTCCACGCATCGCCAAATTCTTCGATCACTTTCTGCGGGGCCGGGAAGGTGGTCGAGTGTGTGGTCATCTGCGGGAAGTAAGGCAGCGGTGCGCTCAGACGGACTTCCAGCGTTTTGTCATTGATGGCTTTGACGCCCAGATCTTCGACAGAGGCATTGCCCGCGATGATTTCGGCGGCGTTTTCAATCGACATCAGTTCCATGAACCACGCATAGGGCGAGGACAGCGCGGGATCGACGGCACGTTTCCAGGCGAAGACGAAATCGCCTGCAGTCACCGGATCACCATTGGACCATTTGGCATCGTCGCGCAGGGTGAAGGTGTAGACGTCTTTTGCGTCATTGACCTCGAAGCCAGTGGCAACACCGGGCACCAGATTGCCGTCTTCGTCCTGGTTCATCAGGCCTTCGAACAGGTCGCGCACGATTTCAGCGCCAGATACATCTTCAACCACCTGCGGGTCGACCGAGCTGTGCTCGTCCAGAATCCGATAGGTAAAGGTCTGGTCCTCCGCCAGCGCTTCACCGGTTACGGGGTGGGTGCCAGCAGCAAAGGCGGCCCCGGTGATCATGGTCGAGGTCAACAGCCCCGCCAGCGAGGTTCGGATTGTTCTGTTCATGTGTTTACTCCCATTTATTGGTGTCAGAAGCCGCGCCACGGCTGTGGCGGGGGCTCATCTACCTGTGCGTTTCCGGCATCTGCTTAAGCTGCGCTTTGATCTAGATCGCGGACGGGGCAAAAAATTGCGCCCTCAGTCGCAGGTGGTGTCGGAAAATTAGTTGCGAAAGCTATCTTTCACTGCCGCGGAACGTGCCTTTTTTTGGCCAAAGGTAAAGGGTTTTGGGGGTATTTGTGTGGTCAAAGGTCGATTGACACAGAAACGGGTGGCTCTTTCGAAATAAAATTCTGAAACGCTTCATCATCATGACATTTTCGTGAAGCCTGACATATCAGGCGGGATGAATGGGTTCAGAAAAACACCCGCAGGCGGCGAATCAGTTAGGATTCTAGGGGGCGAGTCCGGCCTTCATTCCGGATTCGGGGAAACAGGTGGGCGTCTGGCCCTTCGCCTCTTGCCAGCGCCCGATTGAGCGGCGGGTTTTATAGCCCGGAAGCCCATCGACGCCGCCCACATCGTGCCCCTGTTGGACCAGCGCCTGTTGCATGCGGGCAATGTCCGAGCGGTAAAGTCCGCCCACCTTGCCCCAACGCCCGGAGAAATCGCCGACCCCGTATTGGATGCGATCACCCACATGGCCGACAAACAGCGCGTAAAGGTCGCTCGTGTTGTAATCCTTCAGTACGTAAAAGTTCGGCGTGACTATAAAGGCCGGACCATTGCGGCCCGCTGGCATCATCAGATAGCCCTCAACGCCCCGTTCATGTGCGGGGAAGGGTTTGCCCGATACACGGGTGATCCCCAATTTCGACCAATCACGGATGGGTCGGCCCTGGTCCGGACCCTCCAAAGCGCAGGAAACGGTATCGGGTACCGTCACCTCGAACCCCCAATCTCGCCCTGATACCCAACCATGGCGGGCCAGGTAGTTGCCGATTGAGGCGATGGTATCCTCGGGCGAGCCCCAGATATCCGCCCGCCCATCGCCGTTGCCATCAGCGGCATAGGTCAGGAAACTGCTCGGCATGAATTGCGGCTGCCCCAGCGCACCAGCCCAGCTGCTTTTCATCGCCTTGCCCCGCAGATGGCCCGCCTCGGCAATCTGCAGGGCGGCAATCAGTTCAGCTTCGAAATACGCGGCACGGGTGCTCATGAAGCCCTTGGTGGCCAGAACCTGGAACGCATCGTGCCGGATCGGCACCTGACCATAGCCGCTTTCGCGGCCCCAGATCGCCAGAATTATGCGGGCTGGAACGCCGGTTTCCGCCTCGACCTGCGCCAGAGTGGCCGCATGCCGTTTGGCCATCGTGCGCCCGACCGAGGCCGCCCCCTGCACCGTATTTGCCTTGAAGTACCGGCCCGGAGAGCCGAATTCGGCCTGTCGCTGAGTCTTGGGTGTCTTCGGCGCGCTGCCGGGCGGGACCAGATCGGGCAAGTCCCAGTTCAGCGAAACCCCGCCCAAAGCGGCATCCATGGTCTGGCGCGAGACCCCCTTGGCGCGGGCCTGCGGCCAGACTGTTTTCTGCAGCCAGGTCTGAAACTGCCGCTCGACCGCCGCCCGGTCCTGCGCAAAAGCAGTGCTGGTCAGCAGGGTCAGTCCGAGAAGGAAAAGAAGCGCACGCATGTCAAAATGTCTGTCCCGGTCCAGCAAACAAGTCAACTGAAAGCGGCGAACATACCGTATGCCCGGCAGGCTTAAATTCGAAGTTGAGTGTCCGCCGAATTCGGCAATCACCAGTTACGAAAAGCCCTTGAGAAATTTCCTGTCTCTGCCGATAGTTGGGCGCAACCGGCAGTAGCAGAGGACCGTCAGGCATGGCCACGATCAGAACGTCCCCAGCTTGGGGTCCGATACTGTTGGCTATGATGGTTCTTCTGGCCTCGGTCCAGGGGGCTGGAGCCAGCGACAGTTTCATGGACCCGCAAGGCCCGATTGCGGCGGTGCAGAAAACCCATCTGCTGCGGGCGACGGCCCTGATCATGATCGCCGTTGTGCCGGTTCTGGTTCTGGTGCCGCTGATCGCGCTGCGCTATCGCCGCCGCAAGGGCGGTGGGGCAGCCTACAGACCCAAATGGGATTTCTCGGGCCCATTGGAATTCGTCATGTGGGGCGTGCCGGTCGTGATTGTCGCCATTCTGTCCTTCTATCTGTGGAAGGCCACCCACCGGCTCGACCCCTACACCGCGCCTTTCGGCGAGGAGCCCGCTTTACGGGTGCAGGTCGTCGGTTTGGATTGGAAGTGGCTGTTCATCTACCCCGATCTGGGCATTGCCAGCGTGGGCGAGTTGGGTATTCCCATCAAGCAGCAGGTCGCCATGACTCTGACGACGGACACGGTGATGCAGTCCTTCATGATTCCGGCGCTGGCGGGGCAGATTTATGCGATGCCGGGGATGACCACGCAACTGCATCTGGTCGCGGACGCACCCAAAACCATGCAGGGCGAAAACACGCAATATAATGGCCGAGGTTTCACCAAACAGAAATTTCTGACCCAAGCCATGCAGCCTCAGGACTTCAACGCCTGGGTTGAAAGCGTGCGCACCCACGGCATCCCCCTGACGGATGAGACTTACCGAACGCTCGCCATGCGCACCGACCGGGATGAGGTGCAGGCGGCCTTGGGAACCGAGCTTATGCCGCTGCATGCGCTGTATTTTACGCTGGAAGAGGGGGATTTGTTCCACTCCATTCTGCACCGCTATCACAGCGGCGAACCTCTGCCGCAGGACCAGCAACCCGGAACCACCGCCTATGGGCAGGAGGCTAGCCAATGACCACTGCCGATACCGGTTTCTTTGGCCGCCTGACATGGGATGCGTTTCCCGTCGCGGGTCTGATCCAGAACCCCGGCGCGAATGAGATCATCGCCAACGCCGCCGCTGCGATTGTGATCGTGGGCGTTGTCGCCGTGGTCGGGCTGCTGACATGGTTCCGGTTGTGGGGGCCGCTCTGGCGTGACTGGTTGACCAGCGCAGATCACAAAAAGATCGGCATCATGTATATCGTCTTTGCGATCGTGATGCTGGCGCGGGGTGTGCTGGAGGGCGTGGTCATGCGCGCGCAACAGGCCGCAGGGCCGGGGGATGGGTTCCTTGAACCGGAACATTTCGCCGAACTGTTCAGCACGCATGGCACAATCATGGTGTTCTTCGTGGCCGTCCCTTTTGTCTTTGGCGTGGCGAACTACCTCGTCCCTCTGATGATCGGTGCCCGCGATGTGGCCTTCCCGGTGATGAACCAGATGAGCCTCGGCCTGACCGTCTCGGCAGGCATGATGCTGATGGTGTCACTGGTCGTGGGTGAGTTCTCGACCGGGGGCTGGACTGCCTATCCGCCTTATACCGGAGCAGCTTTCAATCCAGGTGTGGGGCCGGATTACTGGATCTGGGCCATCGTGGTCTCAGGCGTCGGAACGACGCTGACCGGCATCAACTTTGCGGTGACGATCTACAAGCTTCGCGCGCCGGGGATGAAGTTCATGCGGCTGCCGATGTATTGCTGGACAATCATCTGCAGCTCGATCCTGATCATCTTTGCCATGCCGCCGCTTGGCGTCGCCGCACTTTTGCTGGCCGCCGACCGCTATCTGGATTTCCACTTCTTCACCAATGACCTTGGTGGCAACATGATGAACTATGCCAACCTGTTCTGGCTGTTTGGCCACCCCGAGGTCTATCTGCTGGTCCTGCCCGCCTATGGCATCTATTCCGAGGTCTTTGCGACGTTCTCGGCCAAGCGCCTGTATGGCTACAACTCGCTGGTCATTGCCACCATGTCGATTGCGGTGTTGTCATTTACCGTCTGGCTGCACCACTTCTTCACCATGGGCCAAAGCGCGCTGATCAACGCGGTGTTCGGCATCGCGACGATGCTGATTGCCATCCCCACAGGCGTGAAGGTCTATGACTGGATGGCCACGCTCTGGCGCGGGCGCATTCGGTTCTCGGTTCCGATGCTCTACGGGCTGTCCTTCCTGATGCTGTTCGTCATCGGCGGGCTCAGCGGTGTGGTGCTGGCCAATCCGACCGTCGACTATCAGGTGCACAACACCCTGTTTCTGGTGGCCCACTTCCACAACGCGCTTCTGCCCGGCGTGCTGTTTGGCCTGCTCGCGGCGTTCAACTATTGGTTCCCCAAAGCCTTCGGCTTCCGCCTGAACGAGTTCTGGGGCCGCGTCTCGGTCTTCTGCTGGACCGTCGGTTTCCTGCTAACCTTCATGCCGCTTTATTTCGTCGGTCTGATGGGCATGCCGCGCCGGTCGTTCAGTTGGGAGGACCCTAGTTTTCACCCCTATATGATCACCGCCGTCATCGGCGCGCTGGTGATTACCTGCGGGCTCTTCTCGATCCTGATCCAGCTTTGGGTCAGTATCCGCGACCGCGAGAAAACCCGCGTGCCCGTAGGCGATCCGTGGGACGGGCGGACGCTTGAATGGTCGATCCCGTCGCCGCCGCCGCCCTATAACTTCGCGATTATCCCGCAAGTCACCGACCGCGACGACTTTGCCGCCGCCAAGGAACGCGGCACGGCTTACCCAACGCCGGATGCCTATGAGGATATCGAAATGCCCCGGAACACGGGCATTGGCTTCATCCTCTGCGTGCTCAGCGGTGTCTGGATGTTCGCGCTGGTCTGGTGGATCTGGTGGCTGGCGGCGCTGATGACCGTGGCCATGATCCTCGCCATCATCATCTGGAGCTTCGACACCAGCACCGAAATCATCATCCCCGCTGAAGAGGTTCGTAAGGACCACGAAGCCTGGCTGGCGCTGGTCCACAGCACCGCAGCCGTGGACCGCGACCACGAGGCCGCCCCGGAAAACCGCGGCCTTGCCCGCCCGGATATGGAGGCCGTGACATGAGGCGCGCACCCAAGCACAGCTATCCCGGCATCAATCTGGGCGAGGATCACGCCAGCGCCGACAAGGCGTCCGAGGTCGTTACCTTCGGCTTCTGGGTCTTTCTGATGAGCGATCTGGTATATTTCGGCCTGATGTTCGCCATCTACATCACCATGATCGACGCGCAGGCAGGCGGACCGGGGCCGCATGAGCTGTTCGACCTGAAAAGCATCTTTGCCCAGACCATGATCCTGCTGACCAGCAGCCTGACCGTTGGGCTGGCCATGCTGGCGTTAAAATACAACCTGCCCCGCGCACGCATTGTGCTGTGGTTCGGCATAACGTTGCTTCTGGGCCTGAGCTTTCTGGTGCTGGAAATTCGCGATTTCATGGCCATGGCCGAAAAGGGCGGCATCCCGCAGCGTAGCGGATTCCTGTCCGCGTTCTACGGCCTTGTGCCCTTGCACGGCCTGCATGTTGCGGCGGGGTGCCTATGGCTGATCGTCCTGGGGATACAGCTAAGGGTGTTTGGCCTGACCGATCTGTTGATGTCCCGCGTGGTCCGGCTGGCGCTGTTCTGGCACTTCCTTGATCTGATCTGGATCGGCATCATCACCATCGTTTATTTCGGAGGGCTCACCTATGGATAAGCGGACCGAAATGCACCGGCGCGAGCGTCGGAGGTATGTCATCGGCTATGGCGGCTCATTGGTCCTGACCTTGGCGATGTTCGGCATCGCCCATACCTTTGGCATCGAAACAATCGGCGTGTACCTGACCCTCAGCCTGCTGGGGCTGTCGCAACTGATCTTTCAGTTGGTTTACTTCCTGCATATCGACCGCCGCCGCAGCAGCCGCGAGGATCTGGACCTGATCCTGTTTTCGACACTTGTTCTGCTGATCATCATCATCGGGACCGTCTGGATCATGGGCAATCTGGCGATCCGCATGCATATGCACGCGATGTAGCTGGCGGCAGAATGGGGTCAACGCGTCAGGGTCAATCCAAGCCACAGCGCGAACCAGCACAGGGCGAGGCTGATCAGGATGTTGCCGGCCGCCAACGCCAGTGTGCGTTCCCGGCGCAGTTCCAGCGATTGATAGGCAAAACTTGAGAAGGTGGTGAAGCCCCCGCAAAACCCAAAGACCAGCCGTTTTTCTTCCTCGCCCATCTCGACCGGCCCGCCCAGATACCCGATCCAAAGCCCCAGTAATAGGCTGCCCAGCACGTTCACAATCAATGTGGAAAACGGCAGATCGTGGTTGACCTTCAGGGCCAGCCAGTGCCGCAGAACCGCGCCCAGACCGCCCCCGAGGCCAAACATTGCGTGCAGATAAAGCTCGGTCAATCTGCACCTCGTCCGGAATGGAACCGTCGGCCCAGGGCTTCGCCCAGAATCGCTGCGGCAAGGCCAAAGACGATTTCAAACCCCGCAGCGGCTGAGGCGGCCCAGACATGGCTTTCTGCCAGCCGCTCCAACTCGGCCACGAACGAGGAAAAGGTCGATAGCCCGCCGCAAAACCCCACCGCCCCCAGATGCAGCACATGCGCATGCACCCGGTGGCGCACGGAATAAAGCCAGCCCAGTACAAAACAGGCCACCACGTTGATGCCGAAGGTTGCCGTCAGGAACGGCAGGCCGGGCAGTTCCAGCGAGAACGCCTCGCGCAGCAGCGACCCGATGGCTCCGCCGATGAAAACCGCCAGAAACATCAGGGTTCGGCTTTTGAATGCAGGTTCTGCCAACGGGTTCAGCCTTGTTGTGCGTCAGCATCGGCATACCGGTTGCCCTGCGTCGTATCAACCGGGCCCAACCCCTTAACAGCGCTTCACAATTCCGCTGGTCGCAGCAACGCGGTGCACAAACGCTTGCAATCAAACGGCCTGTTGCTTCACGGTGGGCCTGTCAACACAGGCACGCCCATCCGGCGCCCCCAAAAGGAGAACAGGCATGATTGTCCGCAGGCTCTATTATTTCCTGAGTTACGTGTGTCTGCCGCTGGTGGTGATCTGGGGCGTGTTCTGGGCGCCTGCATGGTGGCTGCTGATCTTTCTGGTGCCCTATGCCGTGATCGGCCTTTATGACATGCTGACCACCAAGCATAACGTTCTGAACAACTATCCGGTGCTGGGCCATTTCCGGTACATGCTGGAATTTGTCAGCCCGGAAATCCGGCAGTACTTTGTTGAGACCAACGAAAGCGGTCGTCCGTATAACCGCATTATCCGGGGCTTGGTTTATTCCCGCGCCAAAGGGCAGGTGGATACGCAGGCCTTCGGTACCCAATACGATATCATGACCGTGGGCTATCACCGGGCCAACCACTCTCTGGCCCCCAAGGAAGTGCCCGAAAGCGAAGAGCGTATCCTGCTTGGCGGCCCGCAATGCGAAAAGCCCTATGACGCGTCGCGGCTGAATGTCTCGGCCATGAGCTTCGGGGCGCTCAGCGCCAATGCGATCCGGGCCCTGAACGGCGGGGCCAAGGATGGCGGTTTTGCCCACAATACGGGCGAGGGCGGGTTGTCTCCGCATCATCTGGCCGAGGGCGGAGATATCATCTGGCAGATCGGCACCGGCTATTTCGGCTGCCGCACTGCTGACGGGGGTTTTGACAAGGACGCCTTTGCCGAAAAGGCCAAAAAGGATGTGGTCAAGGCGATTGAGATCAAGCTGTCACAAGGGGCCAAACCCTCGCACGGTGGGGTTTTGCCTGCGGCGAAGGTCGATAAGGAGATTGCCGAAATCCGCGGCGTGCCCGAGCATCAGGATGTCATTTCCCCACCCATTCATAAGGCATTCGAAGGCCCGACCGGCCTGATGCACTTTGTGCAGCATCTGCGAGAGATGTCGGGCGGCAAGCCCATCGGGTTCAAGCTGTGTATCGGCCAACCGTCCGAGTTCATGGCGATCTGCAAAGCCATGTTAGAGACCGGCATTCTGCCCGATTTCATCACCATTGACGGGTCCGAAGGCGGCACGGGTGCTGCCCCCGTCGAATTCACCAACCGTCTTGGTATGCCGCTGAATGAGGCGCTGATCTTTGTGAACAACTGCCTGCGCGGGGTCGGTTTGCGCGACAATATCCGCATCATCTGCTCGGGCAAGGTGGCAACTGGCTATGATATGGTCGAAAAATTCGCCCTTGGGGCGGATATGTGCAACGCGGCGCGGGCCATGATGTTTGCGGTCGGCTGTATTCAGGCCTTGCATTGCAACACGAACCGCTGCCCGTCCGGCGTGGCAACGCAGGACCCGATCCGGGGGCGGGCGGTGAATGTGCTGCAAAAACGCCAGCGGGTGCATCGCTTTCACGACGCCACGCTGGAAAGTTTCCGCGAACTGCTGGGCGCGATGGGTAAGGAAAGGGTCGCAGACCTGCGTCCGGGGGATATCCGCCGCCGCACGGCGGATGAGCGCGAGCGGTCTTACGCTGAACTGTACACCTTCATCGAAGAGGGCGCTTTGTTGTCGGATGCTGTTCCTGACGAATTCGCGGCGGACTGGAATCGGGCCTCGGCAGATCATTTCTGATCCGACGATCCAGATTGAAAGCACCGCTTAACTGGCCGACGAACGCGGATTGTTCGCGGCGTGCGTATTGATTCTGCGAATGCTCCATTCCACCGCGTCCCGCATGGTTTTGCCGAGGGCGATGTCAAAGGCTTCGACCAGATCGTCTGTCTTGTCGCTGGCCGACACCACAAATTCCTGAAATGAATCGGATGCGATGATCTTATCTTCGTATTCGTCGATGATCTTGATGTTCATGCGCACTTCGACCCGTACGGTTTTCGAGTCTGCGTTTTCCCCGACTACGATCCCTTGAAATTCGCGCAGGTCCGGGACAATCACATAATCAGCCCGCAAACCAACGATCGAGCGGCCAACAGCGGCCACTTTCCCGGAATTCTCGTAACTCTCGACCAGCAGCGCCTGAACGATGAGCGGCGCGCGGTCCACCCATCGGGCCTGTGGCAGATACTGTACCTGCAGTGCCGTCGGCTGAATCGCGATCTGATCGGTATTGACCGCCGCCGTTGCCGTCGGTTCCTGCACGACGATCTGCTTCCGAATGCGCGGCAGCGAAGATGAAAACGTGCTTTTGGGCGTCAGCAGATACAGATCATTTGGTTTCGAGGCTTGCCTGAGCGTATCCAGACCGGTACACCCGGCAAGCGCTGCAAACATCAGGAGTATGAGTAGCGGCCTTATCATTGACGGAACTCCGATGCTTGGGTGCCCAGAAGGAAGCGCGCCGGGTCACGCTCGACCTTGTCTACAAGGCGATCAAGGCTGATGACAAGCCGCTGGGATTCTTCGATAAACCGGACGAACTGCGGCAGACCCACGCGCAGGAAATCCGACACCTGACGGCGGTTGGCTTGCACGATACCGTCGATGGTGCCCAAAAGCTCGGATGCCGAGTTCGAGGCGCTGAGCACATTGTCGGAAATCGAATCCAACTTGTCCGTGATGTTCGAAACGGTCTCGGCCACCTGATTGGCCGCATTGCGGATATCTTCTGCCACTGGTGCAACGTCCTCATCAATCACCCGGTTGGCCGTATCAAACGCTTGCTGGGCCGAGGCCAGCGTCGCTTTAGCCGACTCCATCGTCGCGGTGATCGAGCCCAGCGTAGTGTTGGCGTTCAGGACGGTTTCGGTCACCACCCCCAGACTCACGCTGGCTTCGTCCGACAGGCGGGTCAGCCGTTCCGCCAGTTGCGAGCCTTTTTCGATAAAGGGTCGGACGTCTTCGGCGATGACCTGATTGGCCGTTTGCAGCGTTTCCTGAGCCTGATCCAACGCCCCTTTCGCGGACTCTGAAGCTGTCTTGACGCTTTTCAGCGTTTCGGTCCCGGTCTCAAGCGTGGTCTCAGCCGTTTCGATCATTGGCTCCAGGCGTTTCGTGAAATTACCGATATTTTGGGCTGCTTCACTGATATTGCCCGACACGGTCTCAAAATCCGTCATCGTCTTGTCCAGCCGCCCCGTGGCAGAGGCCAAATTGTCCAGAATCTCGGACACCGACTGCCGATTTTTCTCATCCACCACCGAGTTCAGTTTTTCCAGTAGCGAGACCGCTTCATCCAGCACCTTGGGCGCGCCTTCGAACAGGGATTGTATGGTGCTGCGCTTGCTTTTGATCACACTGTCCTGCGGCAGCCGTTCGCCCGAGGCGGACCCGCCCGTCAGTTCCACGTAGCCCACACCGGTCACGCCCAGTGACTGCAATTGGGCAATCGTTTGGTCCGTGATCGGAATATCCGCATCCACTTCGATACGCACCCGGACCTTCGACGGGTCGTCTTCATCCAGATTCAGCGAAATCACCTGTCCGACCGGCAGGCCGTTGAAGCTGACACCGCCAGCGGCGGACAGACCCGAGACATTGTCGAACAGCACGTCGTAATAGGCGTACTGGCGGGTCACCTCGAATTTGACGAGCCACAGGAAAAAGGCGAACACACTCAGAATACCCGCAAGGGTGAACGCGCCGATCAGAATGTAATTCGCCCGGGTTTCCATTGCCTTTACCTGTCCTGCCCCTTCTCTTGCGCCGCGCGGGCGCGGGGGCCTGTGAAGTATTCCTGAACCCAAGGGTGATCGACCTTGGTCATGTCCTCTATCGGACCTTCAACCAGGACGCGTTTTTCTGCAAGTACCGCAATGCGGTCGCAAATCGCATAAAGGCTGTCCAGATCATGCGTGACCATGAAAACCGTCAGGCCAAGCGCGCTTTGCAACTCACCAATCAACTCATCATAGGCGGCTGCCCCGATGGGGTCCAATCCGGCGGTGGGTTCGTCCAGAAACACGATCTCGGGGTCCAAGGCCAGCGCCCGCGCCAGGGCCGCGCGTTTGCGCATGCCGCCGGACAGTTCCGACGGAAATTTGCCACAGCTCAGTTGCGGCAACCCGACCAGACTGATTTTCAGCGCCCCCAGCGCCTCCATCAGCTTCTCGCTGATCCCGGTATGTTCGCGCAGCGGGGCCATGACGTTCTGCAGCACAGTTAGCGAGGAAAACAGCGCCCCATCCTGAAAGGCCACACCCCAGTGCCGTTCGATCCGCCGCCTGTCTGCCTCGGGGCCGTTCAGCACGTCGACGCCCAGAACTTCAATACTGCCCGCAGCCGGTTTGTTCAGCCCTACAATCGTACGCAGCAGCACCGATTTGCCGGTCCCTGATCCACCGACGACGCCCAGCACCTCGCCCCGCCAGACATCGAGATTCAGGTTGTCGTGAACCACCTGCTCTCCGAACTGGTTTCTCAGCCCGCGCACCCGGATCACCGCCTCGCGCTGCGCGTCGGTCTGGGCCGTCTGCTGTTGAACCGTGCCGTCCATATCAGACGCCGATCTCAGAGAAGAAGATCGAAAACAGCGCGTCAATTGCGATCACCATAAAGATCGACTGTACGACCGAAGCGGTGGTTCTTTGCCCCACACTTTGCGACGATCCCTTGACCTGCATCGCCTGCCAACAGGCGATTACACCAATGGTCACCGCAAAAAACGGCGCTTTGATAAGGCCGATTGCCAGTTGCCAGCCATCGGTGTTTTCGTTCAGCCGGGTGATGAACATGCCGGGGCTGACGCCCAGATCAATCCAGCTCATCAATGCGCCGCCGAACAGACCGGCTATGTCCGCGACAAATCCCAGAATGGGCAGAGTGATCAGCAGGGCCAGCACGCGCGGAATGACCAGCACCTCAATCGGGTCCAGGCCAAGGGTGCGCATCGCGTCGATCTCTTCCTGCACCTTCATCGACCCGATTGAGGCGGTAAACGCCGAACCCGACCGGCCCGCGACGATGATGGCGGTCAGCAGGATACCCAATTCCCGCAGGATCGAGATCGAGATCAACTCGACCACAAAAATCTCGGCCCCGAACTGTTTCAACTGCGTGGCCCCCTGAAAGGCCAGTACGACGCCGATCAGAAAGCCCATCAGGGTCACGATGGGCAGGGCTTTGAACCCTGTCTCCTCCATATGTGTGACCAGCGCCGCCCGGCGAAGCCGCCAGGGCATGACAAGAGTGCGCGCCAGCCGGTGGAGCGTTAGGCCCAGAAATTCGAGCATGGACAGAGTGTCTTTCCAGCCCCCGGCCGTTCGCTCGCCAACATGTTCAACCCAGTCGGTAAAGCTGCGCGGCGGGGCGAGGGTTCCGGCGTCGTCGGGGATGTTCTGCGAGACGGTATCGATCAGCGCCGCATGGGCTGGCTGAACGCCTTGAAACTGCAACTGTGCGCCTTTCGCGGTAAACCGCCGCGCCAGATCGGCGACCAGCCAGGCCCCGCCTGTGTCCAGCGTTTCGACATCCGACAAATCGAGCGTGACCTGACCTGTATCAGGGCGCACGGCGGCAAAGGCGGCCTCGACCGAGGCCAGGGATCGCGTCAGCATTTCGCCCGCGATCTGCACGTACGTGCCATCGGTGGTTTGCTCGGATGTGATCGTCGGTGCCGTCATGAGGACATGTGAAGTGAAACACGGTTGCGCTGCAACGGGTTTATGTGGCCCAACCGGGAATTGACCAAACAAGATTGCGTCTGGGCGACACTGGTCAGAGGTCGGGCACCCTTTCGGATGCGCAGTTGAATTACGGTCCGACTATTCTGTTGCGCGGGCGTCGGAACCGCTCCAAAGTCCGCGTCGAAAAAAGGTGCGGAATCGGGGATTTCATGGATCACGCGGGAAATGTTCTGTTCATAATCATCGACCAATTGCGGGCCGATTGCCTGAACGGTGCTTTGGCGGAGCATGTGGAGTTACCCAACCTGCGGGCGTTCATGGACGAGGCTGTCACTTTCACACGCCATTTCTCGGTCACGAACCCCTGCGGCCCGTCGCGCGCGTCGATACTGACCGGACAATATGCGATGAATCACCGGTCTGTGCGCAATGGCACGCCGCTGCGCCACGACACGCCAAACATCGCGACCGAGATGCGCAAGGCCGGGTATTTTCCGATGCTTTTTGGCTATACCGATACCTCGGCAGATCCGCGCGTGCATGATCCGAATGACCCGGTGCTCCGGTCCTACGAACAGCCGATGACCGGCTTTCTCGAAGTCCTCGAAATGCGGCTCGAGGAATCCTATCCCTGGCAGGCCTATCTGATGGACAAGGGATACAGTTTCGACACCTACTGGGACGTCTACAAACCCGTGTCTCCAACAGGCGGTACGCCCAGGTTGAACGATCCCGCGCTGTACAAGGCCGAGCACAGCGACACAGCCTTTCTGACCGACGAGTTCCTGCGCAACATCGCGCCGCGCCGGGGAGAGGGCTGGTTCGCGCACCTCACCTATATCCGCCCCCATCCGCCGCTGGTCGCGCCCGCGCCCTACAACGACATGTATGACCCGGCACAGGTGCCGCTGCCTGCGCGGCTCGGTGAGGAGGAAGAACGCGACCTGCACCCGTTTTTCGGGCCCGCGCTTGATACCCAAACCGCCCGAGACTTCGTGCACGGATTTTCTGAGGTTGACCCGACCGATGACAACATCCGCGCCTTGCGGGCCGTTTATCTGGGTTTGGCGACCGAGGTCGACCACCATATCGGTCGGGTGATCCAGTACCTCAAGGACAGCGGTCAATATGACGACACGCTGCTGGTGATCACGGCGGACCACGGAGAGATGCTGGGGGATCGGCACAGCTGGGGCAAGATGACGGTCTTTGACGCGGCCTATCACACGCCGCTGATGATCCGCATGCCGGGCAATCAGGCGCAGGCCGGGGCCTCGGTCGCGGTGCCGACGGAATCCATCGATATAACGCCCACCATTCTGGACTGGGTGGGCCAGCCGGTCCCGAACGCGATGGATGGACGATCTCTGCTGCCATTACTGCAGGGAAACACACCCGAAGACTGGCGCAGCTATTCCTTCAGCGAACTGGATTTTTCGAAACCTGAAAAGCCGACCTTGTGGCAGCAAAGGCTGGGCACGGGGAACAGCGAGTCCTGTCTGGGCATTCTGCGCGATGACCGCTTCACCCTGATTGAATTCGCCGCCGATCTGCCGCCCATTCTGTTCGACCATCAGGGCAGCGGAGAGTTCGAGAATGTAGCCCAAAAGCCCGAATTTTCCGCAGACCTCGCGCGTTTGGGGCGGCAGATGTTGCGGCACCGGATGCGGAATATGGATCACACCCTGTCGCTGCACTCGATCACCGAGCATGGAGCGACGTTCCGGTCCAGGTATTAGTCGAGGCGTGCGGGCAAACTTGGGCCGAATGGATTTCCTGCCCCGGACCCTCTACACCTGCATCCGTTCTGATGCTACGCCTTGGCCAGCGGAGGGTTGAGTTGAACATCTCTGAGCAGCGTGTGAAGTCGATGACGACCGCCGGTCTGAACCTGATCGGGCAGGCCTTGTCGATCTATGACAGCGATCTGCGCCTTGTTGTCAGCAACCGGCGCTATCAGGAAATGTTTGATCTGCCGGACGCGCTTGTACAGCCCGGAGCGCTGTTTGCCGACACAATACGGCACATCGCGGAGCGTGGCGAATATGGTCGCGACGTAGATGCCGAGGAAATCGTGAATCAGCGCGTCACGCAGGCATTGGCGTTCGAACCGCATTACCTGGAGCGGGTCAGGGCGAACGGGCAGGTTATCTCGGTCGAGGGTGCGCCGTTACCGCAAGGCGGCTGGGTCGCGGTTTACACCGACATTACCCGCACCACACGCGCCGAAGACCTGCTGCGGGCCCGGTCCGAAGAATTATCCGATCGGGTTCTCAGCCACGCCAAGGAGCTTTCGGCGGCCAACAGGCAATTGGCTGCCACCAACGCGGCGCTGGAAGAGGCCAAGCGCGAACTGACCGAAATCGAAGCGCGCACGCGGATGACGACCGAGATGATGCCCGCCCATATCGCCCATCTGGATGAAGAGGGGCGCTATGATTACTCCAATCGTCGCCTCAGTTCGGTTCTGCCAAGCCGTCCTTCGGATATCCTCGGCATGCATATCTCGGACGCATTGGGGGCACATGCCTTTGCGCGGGTCGGGCCGCATTTGCAAAAGGCGTATGACGGTGAAACCTCGGTCTTTGAATTCACCGAAGATCATGACGCGCGGCGCATCCGGGTTTCGTTCACACCCGACGGGGCAGGAGGGGTGTATGTCATGTCGGTGGATATCACCGAAGAAACCCAGGCCCGGGTTGCCCTGCAACAGACCCGCCGTCGCGCGCTGGCGGCGCAGATGACCAGCGGATTGGCGCATGATTTTTCAAACCTGTTGACCATCATATTGGGCATGCAGGCCAGGCTGGACCGTATGGATCTGCCGGAAGATGCGAAAGAACTGATCGCCGCAACACAGCAGACCGCACGGCGCGGAGGGCAACTGCTGAACCGCATCGCGGATATGACGGGAAATCGAACGCCTCAGCCGCAGGCGACCGACATGAAGGGCCTGCTTGAAGATCTGCGGGTTCTTGCGTCCCCGTCCCTTCCGCGCGGCATGGGTTTGTCTGTTGTCAACAACCTGCCTGACCAGGTGCTGATGCTGGATCCCGGTATGCTGCAGGATGCGCTTCTAAACCTTATTCTGAATGCGCGGGATGCCTGCGGGACCACCGGTCAGATTACAATCAGCGCCCATGCCGTCGGAACGATCTGGATCGAGATCGCCGTATCCGATACCGGGCCTGGTTTTTCGTCCGAAGCGTTGGACAAGGCGCTTGACCCGTTCTTCACCACCAAAGGCAGCGAGGGTTCGGGGCTGGGTCTGCCCATGGTTTACGACACGGTCAAGCTGGCTGGTGGAGGCCTGAATATGCGCAACACACCGTCCGGCGCGTCCGTCGTTCTGCGACTGCCCTACCGACCTGCGCCACCGGTGCAGGACGGACTGGTACTGCTGGTCGAAGACGATGCCGACCTGCGCGGTCAGTTCCGGGATATGCTTGTCGAACAGGGCTATTCGGTGATCGAAGCGACATCCGTTGACGAGGCGCTTGCGCTGGCCCGGGATGTGGAAGACATCGTTTTGGTATTGTCCGACGTTCTGTTGGAGGGCAAAGGCACAGGGCTTGATCTGTCGAAATCAATTGGGTCGGGGCTGCCCTGCATCCTGATGACATCGCTGCCGCCCTCGGACCTTCTGTATCGCGAGGCGCTTACCCTTGCGCCAGTGTTGCGAAAACCGTTTACACAGGCGCAGCTATCCGCCCTGATCCGATCCGAGACGATTTCATGACCCAACCGCTGGTGACCATCCTCGACGATGAGCCCGAAATTCGACGGATTCTTACGGATACGCTCGAAGATGCGGGCTTTCGAACACAGAGCTTCTCGCGAGCGCGAGAATTTGAGGCGGCGCTGAACAGCGTCACACCCGATGTGTGTCTGGTTGACCTGTCCCTGCCGGACACGGATGGGCTGGCCCTGGTTCACCGGCTGGCGCTGGAACAAGGGGCTGCGGTCATTATCATTTCCGGTCGCGCTCAGGTGCAGGATCGTGTGACAGGGCTTGAATTGGGGGCGGACGATTACATCACCAAACCCTTTGACCCGGCTGAAGTTGTCGCGCGCATCCGTGCAAGATTGCGCTCGCCGCAGGCGCGGACTGCGCGTTCTGATGTGGCGCAGTTCAATGGTTGGACCGCCCATTTCGACCGGTATGCCCTTGAAAATGAGAATGGGGCCGAAACAACCTTCAGCCATGCAGAAGGCGAAGTTCTGCGGCTGTTTCTGGAAAGCCCCAAAAGGCTGATCAGCCGCGCCCAGATGCAGGAAACACTGGGGGGCGCGGCGGGCGAAAGCTTCGATCGGGCGATGGATGTGCGGATTTCACGCTTACGCACCAAGTTGGGTGAAGATCCCAAAAACCCTCGGTTGATCAAAACTATTTATGGGGCCGGGTATATCTTCCTTGGCGATGTGAAATGGCTTTGAGCAAAGGATCATTGGATGAGGCTGTGCTTCGGCACGCCCGACACGATGAATGGTCCTTGCAACAAGTCAGACCGAGCGAAGCCGGTCAATACTCCCGTCTGTAGGGCACACCTTTTTTGCGCCCGAAAAGCGGAACGGCACGTTGAATGCCGCTCGGTCAGGGGATCATTCCCGCAAGGCCTGATCTTTTATCTTTACAACCGGCTGTATGATGTAATCCAAAACCGATTTCCGCCCAGACAGCATATCGACCTCGGCAATCATGCCTGGAATTATTTCGACCGCGATGCCGTTGCCGTCCAACATCGTGTTGCTGGTTCGGATTTCCACGACAAAGACTTCCTCATCATTGCGTTCTGATCGGGTAATGGTGTCGGCACCGATACGAATGATCTCTCCCTTCAGGCCGCCGTAGCGGGCGAAATCATATGCGGTTATCTTCACTTTGACCTGCTGGCCAGCAAACAAGAATGCGATGTCTTCGGGCCGCACATAGGCTTCGACCAGCAGTGAATCGTCCAGTGGGACAATTTCAATAAGTTCCTCGCCGCTTCGGGCCAATCCTCCGATTGTGGTGCGGTGAATGCGATTGACGATGCCGCGCACCGGGGACCGCACCTGCGCGCGCAAAGCCCGGTCGCGCAAGGCGGGCAGGGTGGGTTGCAGCGCTGCCAATTCTGCTGTTGCCAAGGCCAGATCCGTCAACGCGGCGCTGCGGAACCGGCTGCGGGTGGCCCGAATGCGATCGTCAATCTCGGCCAGACCGGTTTTTAGCCGACTGGTTACGGCTTCGGCCCTGACTTTGCGACCCTTCCACTCAGCCTCACTGCGGCGCAGGGCCAGAAGCGTCGTTGCAGGCTCCATTCGGCTTTCCACAAGCGGAGCCATCATTGCGCGTTCCTCGGCCAGAACCTTGAGCGTCTCCTCGGCTGTGACCTGATCCACCAAACCTTCCTCGAATTCCCGGTGCCGCTGTTGCCGCTGACGTTCCAGGATCGCGATTTCCGCCTGCAGCTCGGCCATGCGCCCCTGAAACAAAGCGGTTTCCGAGCGCACAACCGTCGGCGCGCCTTCGATCAGCCGTGCCTCGAAATGCAACTCAGCGTCGTCAATTTCAGCCTGCAGCCGCTGCACACGCGCCATCAAGCCATACGCCTTTTGCTGTTCTTGATTCAACTGGCTGTCGATCTGGGTGGCATCCAGTTCCATCAACAACGCACCTTTGTCCACAACTTGACCTTCGCGCACATATACGGATTGCAAGACCCCGGGTTCCGTGGCCTCGATCACCTGTATGTCTCCCGAGGGGACGATCCGGCCATCCACGCGCGTGACGTCGTCCAACTCCGTCAGGTGCGCCCAAACCCCCGCACATATCAGGCAGGACAAGATCGCCAGCAATAGGATCGAACCCCGCAAGGGCGAGCGGCCACGCATTTCCCGCGCAAGCGCTGCCAGATCAGGATGCTGCGACATTCAGATGACTCCCTGCCCTGCGTGGGCGTTGCGACAGCAGGCTTTTGGGTCCATCGGCGCAAATTTTTCCGCCCTCAATCACGATGACCCTGTCGACGAGGTCCAGCAAGCTGGTGCGATGGGTGACAATAACCATTGTGCTGTCTTTGGTGGCTTGCTTCAGGCGTTGAACGACCTCTGCCTCGGTCTTGACGTCCATGGCGCTGGTCGGTTCGTCGAACAAAAGAACCGGAGGCCTTCCGACCAGCGCGCGGGCCAGGGCGATAGCCTGTTTCTGACCACCAGAAAGCCCTTCGCCACGCTCGGCAATACTAAGGTCATAGCCGCCGGGGTGCCGGGCGACAAAATCTTCCACGCCTGCAATGCGACCGGCCTCGATCAGGTCTTCATCCCGAGGGCGGATTGTGCCGCTATTGATATTGTCCCTTATCGACCCCGAAAACAGCCAGATTTCCTGCAACACTGATCCGATGTTGCGGCGCAGGTCGCCCGGGTCGATCTGGCGGATATCCACGCCATCAAGCATCACCGATCCGACCCGCGGGGCGTAAAGCCCCAAAAGCAGTCGCGTTATCGTGCTTTTCCCAGACCCGATCTGCCCGAGAATTGCAACTTTCTCACCGGGGTTAATGGTAAAGGAGACCCCATTCAACGTGTCCTCGGACTGATCCGGATATGCGAAATGAACATTGCTGAACGAAATACCGCCCTGGATATTGGACCGGCTTATCCAGCTGCGCCCATCCGGTCTTTCGCTTTCAGCCCGCATCAACGTGTCAAGGTTACGGTAGGCGCTTCGCGCCTGATTGGCGCGGGTCAGCGTTTGGGCGAGTTGCCCCAATGGTGCCAGAGCGCGACCGGTCAGCATGACCGAGGCAACAAGCGCACCCATGCTGGCCTGACCTTCCGTGATCAGAAACACGCCGCAAAAAACAATCAGGACCTGCGCGGCCTGCTGAGTGAAACCCGTTAGATTCAACGCAAACTGAGTGACCGCCCGACTGCGCGCGCCATGCGCGGATTGCCGTTCAATCGCGGTTTTCCACCTGGATCGCATTTGCCGCCCGGCGGCCGTGGTCTTGATGGTTTCAAGGCCCGAAACCGCTTCAACAAGGACCGATTGTTTGGATTGACCATCCGCAAGGCTCTTTTCCGCCATGCGCGATAAAACCGGCTGGACGGCGAGGCCGCTTAGCAAAACAAACGGAACCGCCAGCGCCGGTATCAGGGCAAGCGGCCCGCCGACCAGATAGATGACAAAGATGAAAAGTCCTATGAAGGGCAGATCAACCACCGCGACCAGAGTAGCCGAGGTAAAGAACTCTCGTAGTGTTTCGAACTCGCGAATGGTGCTGGTGATCGCTCCGGTCGATTCCGTGCGTGACTTCATCTGGATGTTCAGCAGCTTGTCAAAAACGCGCTGACCCATGAGCATGTCAGCTCTTTGCCCGGCCCGGTCAATGAACCCAGCCCGTAGCAGTTTTAGGATAAAGTCGAACACAAGTGCCAGACACACCCCGGTCGTCAGCGCGATCAGGGATTCCGTTGCCTCATTTGGCAAAACCCGATCGTAAACCACCATAATGAAGACTGAGGTCGACAGGCTCAACAGATTTGCCAGCGCAGCGGCCAACGCCACCTGAATGTATGACCATCGATTGGCTGCAAGCGCGGACCAAAACCAATGCCCTGGGCCTACGCTTGGTTCCACGACCGCTCCATCGCGATTGTCGCGCCGAAACAGGATGGCGTAGCCGGTATAGGTATCGCTCAGGCTCTGCTCGGAAATCTCGCCTATACCGTCCCCGAGTTCCGGGTCGAAAACAAGCAGCGCACCGGTCGTCGTACGCCCATGATAGACGACGGCCCTGTCGTCTTGCAGAAACAGGATCGCCGGCACCAGAACGTCGTCGAATTTGGCCAGTTTCCGCGCGCCATATGCCGCCTGCAGCCCTGAACGATGGGCCAGCGCAATAATGTCGCGTATTTCTAGGTCGCTTTTGGGCCCCGATTGAACCGCGTGCAACGCCGCCAGAGTCAATGGCCTGTCCAGAGTTGCGGCCACATTCAAAAGGCAGGCCTCGTAGGTGGTTGGTACAGAGGGGTCAGATGCCTCGCAACGTTCGATCATTGAGCCTCTTCCCATTTGGTCAGTGAAATTCCAAGCAGGCCCAGAATGTCGCCTGTCAGGCTCAGCGCGGCATAGTTGGTCAGGAAAAAGTTCTGTTCGGACAGGATCAGGCGTTCTTGTGCGTCGACGTAATCTAGCTGCGCATCCAGAATTTCGATCAGGCTGCGGCGTCCGATTGTGAATTGTGCGCGTGTGGCTTCAAGGCTTTCAGAATTGGCGCGGGCCGCAGAGCGCGCGGCGCGCAATCGTTCGGCCCCGGCTTTCTGGTCCGATCGGATGAAAGCAAGTTCGCGACCTATTTCGCGGACAAGCGTTTCGCGGGCGAATGCGGCCTCATTAACCCGGGCTTCGGCAGCGGCAACGGCAGCGCGACGTTGTCCGGTGCTGTCGATTTCGTAGTTAAAGGCTAGATCCACACCGAAATTGGCATCGTGTCGGTCGTCCTGATTGGCAAAGGCTGCCACGCGGATATCCGGTTGACGGCGGGCCTGTGCTGCCGCCCATTCGGCCTTGGCGGCGACTAACCCAGCATCGGCTCGACGAACCTGTGGGCTTTCAAGCACGATCTGGGAGTCACTGCGTTCAAGCTTTGGGGCTGGTACAGGATCGGAAAGAACACCTGCAGGGGTGCCAAACACCTCGCGGAACCGTGCTTCGGCCCGATCAACCCGCGTTTTTGCGTCGGCGAGCCGGGTGCGGGAATTGGCCATGCGAGAGCGGGCGGTCAAGACATCGGCGTTCGATCCCGCTCCACTCGCCGTGCGGCTTGAAATCTGATGAACCAAATCCTCATGCGCAGCCACATTCTGGGCGGTTATCTTAAGGATTCTTCGACTGTCCTGCACAAGTACGTAAGTTTCAACGGCCGCGAGTGCGGTTGCCGCCGCTGTTTGCAACTGATTGCCACGACTTTCCAGAACCCTAGCCCGCGCGGCGGTCAGATCACCGCGGGCCGCACCGCCGTCGTAGACCAGTTGAGACACGCGCAAGTAGGGTGAGACATCGGCAATGTCAGACTTAATACGCTCCGACCGGGCGTTTATTCCCAGTGAGACTTGCGGAAGAAATGCGCCCTCTGCGGCGAATTGGTTTGCTGTGGCAACCGCGATGCTGGACTCACTTTGGGCCAAAACCGGGCTGGTTTCCACGGCGGCCCGGATTCGTGCGCCAAAATCGCTTTTCGTCAATTCGGCTGAAGGCCTCGTGACCCCGGACCCCGGATGGTCGCCGGAAAAAGACGCTTTTATAGGCCCAAGATCCGGTACTTGAGTGCAGGCAAAGATTTGGCCGGTAAGGATAAGTGCAATAATCAGGCGGAGGGGTTGATTAATCAACTGCATCAAGTTCCTCCAAGCTGAGGCAATTGGCATCCCTTCGATTTGCGTCAGCCATTGCATCCAGAAATCCGGCGACATCAGAAATCCTGTTCTGTTCCGAAGCTAATGATTGCTGGCTCAACCGTTGTTGCGCACGCAGCACCCACGCCCCGTGCAGCAAAGAGAGTTGGTGGGCGTGTATCAAACGCCATGCATCTTTTTGCGTCAAAACTGCCATCTGGGACTGCGACAGTTGCTCCAGTGCGCCCGCGTCGATGGCCAGCAGCCCGATTGGAAACTGAACCCCTTGAACTGACGTCAGTTCCGAGAAAAGACCCAACTTCTTATAGAGAAGACAAAGTTGTCGCGTTTTTTTGGCCGCATATGTCCGGGCCTGAAGAAAGGCTCGTACCTTTTGCAGTTCCGGAGCCAATTGGCCCGATTTGTCAAAAAATGCCTCTCCGTCTTGGTCGTCCGAGACGAGACTCGATGTTTCGTCGACCATCAGTTGAAGCCGTTCTGGCCCGGCAGATTTATCTGCTACTGGAAGCTCCACTTGAAACGGGGGGCATCGCAAGGCAGATGGGACATATGTGGTCAACCACATACCGGCGTCAGAGACAAACGGCGACTCCACTCCGGGCATCATGGACAGCAAAGCCACAGGCTCAGGACCCGTTCTCGAATCCCTGAACGCGATCGGAAAAGTTGCGGCCGCTTGAAATATCTCGGTTTCCACAATGGGACAGTCGGTGCGGTGTCGGGCGAACGCATATGACGTGAATCGCCGCCACGACCTGTGCCTATGCCGGGAAAAGCTGACCGGGTGTAAACTGCTCTGGGTCATTATCGCCTCGCGAAACCTGATTTCAACCTCAGCGGCTTTGTCAGCTCAGGCTGACGCGCCAGTTGGATCAGTGTGAAGGATGTTGTCCGCGGTCAGTCCACCGAGATCGGCCAGGCCATCAAACACAGCCACGGTTTCAACCGAAGCCGTATCCGAGGCCGCGTAGTCGACCTTGACCAGCACGCTATCCGTTCCGTCGGTTGCAAGGACATAGAGTTCGTCGCCCGACTGGACTCCGGCGAAACTCTCGACTGCGGTTTCAATTGTGCCCTGGGTGAGGTCGGAAAGAACTGTGGTCAAGCCGACAAATCCGGTATCCGTTCCAAGCGCGCCGCCGACCGTCATGATCTCCACATCCGTACCGGTCCCGCGCAGAGTTGCGACGTCCAGCCCCCTGAACATCAGCGCGTCTGAGACCTCTGCTGCAGTGCCAAGGGTGAACCCGGTGATGAAATCGACGCCGTTATTCGCGGGGCTGGCCTCAAACACGACGACGTCTCGACCGGCGTCGGAGACATCAATGGCATCGTCGCCATCGCCACCGCGGATAAATGTGTCTGTATCTGCTGCGATCAACGTGTCATCGCGGTCTGTTCCAAGAAAAAACACAGTTGGGCCGCCGTCGGGCGTGGTGAGTGTCAACTCGATCGGCTGGTTGGGGTCTTGAACCGTCATGGTGAACGTGACCAGGGGTTGAGACAGATCGGCGAACGTGGTCGCGGCCCCGGCGAAGTTGATGGTGTCTCCGGCACCCGGGTTGGCCAGGAACAAGTCAAACTCGCTGTTTTCCGTATCCGATCCGATGTCGAAAGTGGCGACAGCCGAGTCAAATTGGAATTCTGCCGTCATGGCCAGACCGTTTGAGATGTCGCGATCTTCGTCCGCGTGAATGGCGAATGTGACGGTCGATCCGCTACGTCCGACTTCCGTCAGCACATAGGCCGCCGGGATGTGCGCCGTTGCATCACTGGAGACAGGCGCGGGATCGGGTCCGCCGGATACCGTCGCCTGGGCGGTGAAGTTCAGGTCGTCACCTGCCTGTGTCCCGGAAAACGCCGACGCAGGTACCGTCGCTGTCCACGAGCCGTCGGCTGCCACCGTCGCGGTGCCTGCAGGAGAACCGTTGAACACTACGTCGACAGATTGTCCCGCAGTCAACCCGGCTGAGGACCCGCTGACCACAACCCCAGCGCTTTGCGCATCCGCTAACGGGACCGCACCGTTTGAGCCGATTGAGTCTAGACTGAGAACAGGGCGGAAATCGGTGGTAAGGGATGTCGTAGATGAAACCACCGTATTCCCCGCAGCATCGTCAACCGTGGCCGTAAGGGTAAAGGTCGTTGCATCTGCCAGCGCGCCCAAATCTGCCGCTGGCACCGTCGTCGTCCAAGCCCCGCCGGAGACGACAGCAGTGTAGGTCTGGCTGCCGAGCGTGACTGAAACGGTTTGTCCGTCTTCCGCAGTGGTGGTTCCTGAAATGCCGAGGTCGACGTCTTTTTCGGCTACATCCAGCACAGCTCCTACGGACAGCGGGTTCACCGAGATACTTGGCGCGGTGAAATCGGTTGCGAAGGCGGCGGTATCCTGATTGTCGTTACCAGCGGCATCCGTGACCGACGCGGCCACGCTGTAGGTTTCCGAATCAATCAGCCCGCTCAGATCCGAGGCGGTTGCGGTGAAGGCCCAGACCCCGCCGGACACAATGGCGGTGCCGCTGAGGTCGACGGTTCCGTCCGACCGCACGATTTGAACCGCGACTACGGTGCCGTCCGGCGCGTCGGATGTTCCGGAGATGGTCAGGTCCGTGCCTTTCTCGGCTGTATTCATGACCGCCCCGTCCGAAAGGTTGGTGATTGCGATGGTCGGCGGCGTGAAGTCGGTGTCAAAACTGTTGCTGGCCTGCGGCGCCGCGTTCCCGGCCGCGTCAGCGACATCCGCCGTGACCGCAACGGTCGCCCCGTCCGACAAGGTCGCGAGGTCCGCCGCTGGTATGGTGACGGTCCAGGTGCCGCCCGTAGCCGTGCCTGTGAATGTTTGACCGATCGCGGAGACAGTCACGATCTGTCCGTCTTCCGCCGTAGTTGAGCCGGAAATGACCAGATCGGTTGCTTGTTCAGCGGCATTTAGGATGGGACCGTCCGAGAAGCCGTCGATGCTCAATGTCGGCGCGCTGACGTCTTTTGCCACCGGCACACTGGCCTGGGGAGCGACAAGTCCGTCGCTGTCCGTCACATCGGCGGTGATGGTGAAACTGCCGCCGTCCGCGAGCGCGCCGAGGTCCAGTGCGGGGACAGTAACGCTCCAACTGCCGCCGGAGACGGTGCCGGTGTAGGTCTGCCCATCCAACGTGACGGTGACTTGCTGGCCATCACCGACATTGGCTGTTGACCCGGAGATTGTCAGGTCTGACCCGACCTCGGCTGCGTTGATCGCCGCCCCGACGGAAATAGGCGCGATTGCGATTGAAGGGCCGGTCAGGTCAACGGGTACTGAGACTGACACAGGAACCGCCGGGTTGCCCGCCGGGTCGTTGACGCTCACCCCGATCGCAGCGGGCACACCTGTGGACAGGCCCGCCAGATCGGCGCTTGGGATGGTGACGCTCCAACTGCCGCCACTGGCCGCGCCGGTATAGGTCTGGCCGTTGAAAACGACGGTCACGGTCTGGCCGTCCCCGGCTGTTGTGGTCCCGGACAGGGTCAGATCGCTGCTCAGATCAATAAGATCAATCGAGCCACCCGCGACCGGGTCGAGCGTCACGGTGGGTGCGGTGAAATCGGTGTCGAAGCTGCCATTGGCTTGCGTCGCGGGATTGCCCGCGCTGTCAGACACATCTGCGGTAACGGAGATTGTGGTGCCATCTGGCAGCGAGGTCAGGTCTGCGGCAGGGACGGTCACGCTCCACTGCCCACCCGCGACGGTGCCGGTATAGGTTTGACCATTAACGGTTACCGTTACGGTTTGCCCGGATTCGGCATCTGTGGTGCCGGTGACGGTCAGATCGGTGCTTTGCTCGGCAGAGTTCAGAACTGCACCATCCGAAAAGCCGGTGATCGACAGGGTCGGAGGCAACGTGTCTATGTCGAACCCGACAGTCTGAACCGAGATTTCCTGACCTGCATCGTCCAGGTTGCGGATCGTCACCGTGGATACGCCCTGCGGCAAGTTTCCGGCTTCGGCTGCCGTCAAAGACAGGCTCCAGCTCCCGTCGGCATTGGGTGTCACTGTTTTGACCAGCGATCCTATAGTCACCTCGACGGTTGATGTGCCTTCGGGCGCAATCGCGTTTGTGCTGCCGCTGTTCAACGCCGCAGATTGCACTTGCGCAAGGTTCAGGCTGGGGTAGCTGGGCGCGGGCTCAGGGTCGTCAGACCCACCTCCGCCACCACCTGCGCCAGCGACTGCGGCCCCGGCCAGCCCAACGCCGCCCAATGCTGCGCCAACGCCGCTGATGCCGCTCGTCGCAGCCGCGCCTCCTGCTTCGGCGACGCTGAGTTGAGCAATTTCACCGACCACCTCTTCCGCGATCATGATTGCGCCGCCTTCGAGGACCTGCACATTTTCTGCCGCCACGATCAAAGTACGGCCGTCCGCCATTTTCAGAAGCACATCGCCGTTCTTGAGCAGTTTTGCAGTCCGCACCCCAGGAATGGCTTCGGCGAACTGAAAGGCATAGAGATCCTCAATCGCGGCCTGAGACAGCGCAGGCAATGCGGTCAGCATGGTTCCAAGCCCACCCAAAACCCCACCTCCGGCCCAGCGGCGAAGTTTGCCGTCAATCCACTTGCGGATATCGTGCTTGTGTTCGGCATACGGTTGATCTGCGGCCGGACGGGTGTTCGAATCGGGTGCTTTAGTCATCTTTCCCTCACATTTGGTTGTTGCAAACTGCCGATGGGGACAGGCTGCCCGGTCAAGGTTCTGTTCATCTGTCTTGCCGTCTGGCGATTGCTGCGATCGGACCAGAAAAAATTGAGTTAAACCGAAACCGAACTCCTTGTTTTCACCACATTTCCGTTTTGGTTTTGGCCGGGGCATCGGATCATCCTGTTTTCAGTGCCAGGGGTGGCGTAGGGGGTGACGGTTATGATGCTTCGGTTCGAAACTGTGATTGCAACGGCTAGCGCGGCGTTCGATTCAGGTATCGGCGATACGGCTTTAAAAACGCTTAACGGGGACACGTATCTCTATTCCGTCTCGGGCCCGCTGGGTGGCGTTGCCGCCTGGCGACTGGTCGAGGGGAACCTGCCGCAACTGGTGGATACCGAGTATTACGGCGGAACGATCACCTTTCAGGTGGGTTGCAGCGCAACGCCGGTCACGCTGGCGGGAACCGATCATCTTGTATTGGATGTAGACACGGCGACAGGGCTGGTCAGCTATGAGCTAAACGCTGACGGCTCCGTCGGCAGTCTGCAGGAAACCGGCACCCTGACGGGCGGCGGGGATATCCCGGCCCTTGTGCAGATTTCACTGGGTGCCACGGATATTCTGGTGGTGGCGCATGAGGATACGGGCCAGATCGGGACCTATTTTGTTAACGGTGACGGGACGCTCAGCCTGGCTGGTTTGGTGGCGGGGCAGGTTGATTCCATCCAGACGGTGCAGGCCGAGTCAGGGCATTTTGTGATTGCGTCTGATGCCGACAGCAACACGATCGCGACCTATCATTTGGATCAGGGGACAGGCACGCTGAGCGCAATCGACAACAGCGCGGCCACGTCCACTTTGGGAATTGCCACGCCCACCGCGTTGGAGGTGGTCGAAGTGTTCGGTCAGTCCTGGGTGATCGTGGCAGGGTCGGATACTCATTCGATCAGCGTCATGAAGCTGGGCAGCAATGGCAGCCTCAGCCCCACGGATCACGTTCTGGACTCCCGCTATACCCGGTTCGAATCGGTGCAGGACATGTCGGTTATCGAAGTGGACGGACGCGCCTTTGTTGTCGCCGGTGGATCGGACGGGGGCGTAACCCTGTTCACCCTCACACCCGATGGTCAGTTGATCCATCTGGACAGTTTTGAGGATACGCTGGCGACCGGTCTGCAAAACATCCAGTCCCTGAGCGTCGCCCATATCGGCGATGAGTTACAGATCTTTGCGGCCTCGCAAACGGAGGCCGGGCTGACACAGCTCACCACCTCGGTCGCGGATCTGGGCATGGTACGCGAGGGGTTTGGCACCGTCACCGGCACGGGCCTTGATGACATGCTGACAGGCGGTGTCCTGAGTTCCACTCTGTTGGGCGGGGCCGGTGACGATATTCTGATCGCAGGCACCGGGGCGACAACCATGACCGGCGGGGCGGGGGCCGATATCTTTGTCATGCAATGGGGCAGCGACTCCACAACGATCACCGATTTCGAGGCCGGCATCGACCGGCTGGACTTGTTCGACTTCATTCTGTTGCGGTCGCCGTCCCAACTGAGTTTCACGAAAACCGCGCAGGGGGCCGACATCGAATATCGCGGACAGACCGTGCATGTTCACTCCGCGACCGGAGGCGGGCTGACCAGCGCCGACATATTCGGGCCCGGCTTTGGCGGCCCCGATCACGTTCCAGTGGATTTCGGAGATTTCGGCGGGTTGGACCCGGACAGCTCCGGAGGCATTCAAGGGGATGTCAGCATCAATTCGGAAACCGCCAATCCGGGGCTCACGGATGCCGAAATCCGCTTTACCCCCGATGGCGGGGGAACGGTCGTGGCCACGGCGGACAGTACCGGCCAGTTCGATCTGGACCTGCCGGACGGCACCTTCCCCGGAGAGTTGGAGATCGTCAAAACCTACTCGACCGCCAGCGGCGAAATCACCGCCCTTGATGCTCTGCAGGTTCTGCGGCTTGCGGTTGGGCTTGATCCAACCTGGGGCACAGCTGAGGCCGAAAATCTGATTGCAGCGGACATCACCCGGGACGGGACGATCAATGCGCTGGACGCTCTGGCGATTTTGCAGGTGGCGGTTGGTCAGTCCACGTCGAACGACGCGGAATGGGTGTTTCTGGACGCCAACGCTGATCTGTCCGGGATCACAAGGAACAACGTCGTCTACGAGACGGGTATGGATGTCGTCGCAATGGATGGTGCGATTTCAGCGGATATGACCTCGATCCTTTTGGGCAATCTCGAAGCCGTCTGAGCCGTGCAAAAAAACTGGCCCTACGGTTACGAGATTTTTAAAGGCCTCTGCTCGGCAATCGCTTCCATCGAGAAATAGGAGGTCACCGCATCCAGTTCGACTGTCGAAATCAGGCGTTGATAGACCTGATCATACGAGTTCATATCCTCGGTGATGACCTTGATCATGTAATCGTAGTCCCCTCCGATCCGAAAAAAATCAACGACGTCGGGGATGAGTAAAACGGCGCGGCGGAATTCATCCAGCCAGTCGGCGGAGTGATGCCGGGTTTTGACCATCATGAAAACGACCAGTCCCAATCCCAGCTTCTGGCGATCCAGAACCACGGTAGAGCCGACGATGATGCCGTTCTCATTCAGCTTCTGCAAACGCCGCCAGCACGCGTTCTGTGACAGGTTGACCCGTTCCGCAAGCTCACGCTGTGACAAGGAACTGTCTTTTTGCAGTTCCTCAATGATCCGTAAGTCTTTCCTGTCCATTTTTTCGGATTGCCCGTTCATTTGACCCATAAACGCGAAAAACTTAGAAGGTTTCTGCATGTAAGGGAAGGACGGGCACGGTCGGTTTTGCGCGTTCAGGCCACTTCCAACGCGTCCGAGGCGATGGCGAATCGCGCGGTGGCCGGGTCGGCCGTATAGTGCGGTTCCAGTTCTTCCAGACGCTTTGTCAGCTCATTCACGCTGTCGATGATGTAGCGCGCTTTGCTGTCATCCATCAGATAGCTGAAGTTCAGGCGGACCCAGCCGGGTTTCAGCAACTCCTTGCCCGCATTCAGGTCATTGAACAGAGCATCCGAATGGGCCCTGTCGATGCCCAGCAACCGGTGCGCATAGGGACCGGCGCAGGCGCAGCCGCCCCGGGTCTGGATGCCGTACACATCGCTGAGCATCCGGGTGAACAACTGGTGATGGAACGGTGACCCGTCGGCGCGGGTGACCCGGAACGAGAAGATGGGAAGCCGGTGCGGATGCTCCGTTCCCAGCAGCGTCAGCTGCGGGTTCTGCGACCAAGCCTGTATGGCCATCTTGTTCATCTCAGCCTCCCGCGCCGAAATGAAAGCCTGCCCTATCGCATCCTTGACGATAAAGGCCAGCGCGGCGCGGATATCGCCGACGACATTGGGCGTGCCTGCCTCTTCCCGGGCGGCGATGTTCGAGGTGTAGCAATGGTTCCAGGGCGAGACGAAAGTCACGGTGCCGCCGCCAGGCCACGATGGGGTTTCCCGGCTAACCGCCGCGTCGCGCACAATCAGCACGCCACTGCCGCCCGGACCACCGGGAAACTTGTGCGGAGAGACGACAACTGCATCCTTCTGCGCGTCGGGGGCCGGGTTCATGTCGATGGGCAGGTAGGGCCCGCCCCCGGCATAGTCCCAGACCACCAGCGCGCCGTGCGACTTGAGCAACCGGGTCACCTCATCGGGTTGCGTGACAATGCCGGTCACGTTGGAGGCGGCGGAAAAGCTGCCGATCTTCACATCCGCATCCGCGTGCTCTTTCAAAGCGGCTTCCAGCGCTTCCAGATCCGGCCCGCCGGTCGCGGCCTCGGGAATTTCGACCACCTCGGCGTTGGATTCGCGCCATGGCAGCAGGTTTGAGTGATGCTCATAGGGGCCGACAAAAACCACTGCTTTCCGGGCTTCATTGACGCCAAACAGGGGAACCAAACGGTTCAGGCCAGCGGTCGCGCCCGAGCCTGCGAAGATCACGCTGCAGCCTTCGGCATTGGTCAGGCGCGAGATTTCCGCGCGGGCCTCGGCGCGCAGCCGGGTCATATAGGCCCCGCAATAAGACGCCTCGGTGTGGCTGTTTGCATAGAACGGCAGCACCGCGTCCCGGATGTAATCTTCGACCTGAGCTAAGGCGCGGCCCGAAGCCACGTAGTCGGCATAGATAAGCGACACGTCCCCAAACAGACCCGGAATGGAAATCCCGTCGCCGATCACACCTTCGCGCAGATCGCGTACGAGGTCTTGGGATTGCAGTGATTGGCGGAATTCAGACAGGGACATCGGGTTTCTCCTTTGAAAGAGAATTTAAGTGCCGAGCGGTAGAAAAGTGACCCAATCTTTGCGTAGTTTCCATAAATGTTGAGTGAATTGAACGAAGAAACTCTGGCTTTTTGGTTGAAAGTATCCAACGATCAACGCATCTGCTTCTTATGCTCCGAAGATGACCAGCTCTCCGTCATAGTCGCAAAGACGATAAACAGTTGAAAGGTCGATCCGAGAGTGCTTCCATCATTCCAAACGATCTGTTCCCGGTCCGTTTGTTGCATTTTCAAGGGTTATGGTAAAAAGGAGCATGATTTGATGATCAGAAAACACCTTGCGGTAGCATGCACATTTTCGATGTTTGCAGTGTCCGCCACCGCGACCGAGCACAACAGTTCGCCCGACATCGCGATTTCCTGCAATCAACACGGCGCGGTTGTAAGAACGGCCAGCGGCGCGACCTATTACCTGGGGAATAGTTGTGACGCGTCGCAGCCAGGCGTTGGGGAAGGCAGATGGTGGTTCGCCGCCTCGGCATTTATCATCGAAATCAACGGCAAATCTGTGCGCTTTGCGCGTGATCTGACCTGCAACGTGCCGTTTTGCCGCCCGTGAGGTCATCGGTCCAAAACACGGTGATCTAATGCGGATGCTGTTTGCAGTGTTTTTGTTATGCGCGCCGCCGGTTGTTGCCGCACCGGATTGCGCTGACGCGCCTGCATCTTTGGTCGCATATGAACCCGCATTTGATGCGGACACGGACCCCGTAAAGGTCATCACCAAAACAGCAGTTACGCGCGGGCCAGAGGTTTTGACCTCGCCAAGGCCGAAGATACGGCCCTGCAAGTTTCGCAAATTCGAGCTTGGGCGTGAAAGAATGCGGGATCGCGGGGCTGTGTGCGGGGATTGGACCATTCTGGGTGAGACGCGCAAACCGATTTCCGGAAAATACCGGGGCTGCGGGATTGCCGACCCGGTTCAAGTGCGCGTGATTTCCGACATCTATCTCAGCCAGCTTGCGCTGATGGATTGCGAGACGGCGGTGACGTACAAGACGTGGATCGAGAATACTGCTAAACCGGCTTTTGCAGGGCAAGGGGGCGGATTGAAGGGGATGCGCCTTGCCGGTCACTATTCGTGCAAGACCCAGAACAATCAGCCCCGGGCGCGCCTGTCGGAGCATGCTCGGGGGCGGGCAATTGATATATCCGCCTTTGTTCTGCAGGACGGCACTCTGATTACTGTCCGCGACGGGTGGGAGGCCGAGGGCACCGCCAATGTTCTGCGCGATCTTCACAGCGGGGCCTGCGGTCTTTTTGGAACCGTGTTGGGGCCCGAGGCGGATCAGTACCACAAAGGGCATTTCCACTTCGACACAGCGCGCCGCAGCAGCGGATCTGTCTGTCGCTGACCGTGCGGTCTCCGGCCTAAGCTGAGTTCTGGTTGAGGTCGGCCCGCGATTTTACTACTCCGCTTTCCACCCAGTCGTCGAACAAGGACAACACGGCATCGCAAAAACCGGCATCGTTGATATGGGCGTCCAGCTCGGTCATCGGGACCCGACCTGACATCACTTTGCGTGCCTCGTCCACCATATCGGCCAGCGCCTGCGGATCGTGAGCCTCTTCGCCCTCCTTATCCCATGCCTCGACACCCTGAACAGGCAGGAAGAAATGAACGGGGCCCGTCGCGGCCTCAAGCCTGTTGGCCAGTTCGCGTATCCAGACGCGTCGCTCGTCGCCAGTGAAGACCGAGCTTTTGATCAGCCGGTTATGTTCGTGAAACGGACGGTCGGCATACTGCTCGGGTATGTCTTGCCAGCCCGCAAAATCCAGCAGGTCCAGCGCGCCGGGGGCAACCATTTGGGGAATGCCCGCACGCCCCGCATTGGTGACGCGATCCTCACCGCTCGAGGCCACAGAACCGGCCATGAGATTGCTGAACTCCTGCATGCAGAAATCCATGACACAGACAAAAGCGCCTTCGCTGGCCAGTTTCTCATAAGCCATCCCGCCCATACCGGTTGAGTGGAACACGGCCACTTCAAACCCACGCTCTTCCAGCGCCGGTTTCAGGGTTTTCATATAGCGCAGGCAGGACGAGCCCAGACTGGTCATCCCAATCAGCGGCTTGCTGCGATCCGGCGCGATGGCGGCCTTTGCCGCGCCGACAACCGCCCCGGCGGCCTGGCTGAGCGAGGATTGGCAAATGGAGTTCATACCATAAAGCCCCCCGGCCCAGAGGATCATCTGGATATCCGGGGCAAGACGGTGTGGCGGGATCAGCGGTGAGAAGCTGACGGTCGAAACGATGTATTTCGGCACACCCATCGGCAGCGCCTGCGCGCAATCCAGTGCCAGATCGGTGCCCATAGTCCCGCCCGTGGCCAGCATCCCGTCAAATCGTCCCTGCGCATAGGCCTGCGCGACCACACTCGCGGCCCCTGCCGACATTACGCGGAAAGCCCTGTTCTCGTCGCCTTGAGCGATGACCTCATCAATTGTCATGCCCGCGGCTGCGGCGACATCGTGCTTCGATACATCGGTGGGCATCTTCGGGTCGCCCAGAACCGAGACATCCATGGTCAAAACCTCCGCCCCCTGCGCCACCACCGCATCTTGGATGAACCGCATTTCGGGTTCTTTTGTGTCATAGGTGCCGATCAGCAGGATGGTTTTCTTTGTCATTGGGTCCTCCCTGATGCCCGCGGTCACAGCTTGATCCACGCCGTTTTCAGATCGAAATATTTCTCAAGCGCGTGCAAGGACTTGTCATGCCCGTTGCCCGATTGGCCCACGCCCCCCAGCGGCACCGTCAGGTCGGACCCGCCATAGGTGTTCACATGCACCACACCGGCGCGCACGCCTGCCACCATGCGATGCGCCCGGCTGAGGTTCGAGGTCCAGACACCGCCCGCCAGACCGTAGACCGTGGCGTTGGCCAGCCGGATCGCTTCGTCTTCGTCTTTAAAGGGCGTGACGGCCAGAACCGGACCGAACACCTCGTTCTGGAACAGGTTGTCGGTTTCTTTCACGCCTGCCATGACGGTTGGGGCCATGTAATACCCGCCGGTCTCAGCTAAGATGCGGTTGCCGCCTGTACGGCGCTCGGAACCTTGGGCCTCGGCTTTGGTGACGAAATCCAGATTGGCCTCCAACTCGGGCAGGCTGTGAACCGCGCCGATCTGGCTGTTCAGGTCCAGCGGGTCGCCAACGCGGAAGGCTTCGGCGTGGCGCGTGATCTCGGCGACGAAATCCTCATAGATATCAGCCTGTACCAGTAGGCGAGACCCGGCGACGCAAACCTGACCTGAATTGCGAAAGATACCCGCTGCCGAGACCTTGGCGGCTTCGGCCAGATCGGGGGTGTCGTTGAAGACGATATTGGCGGATTTGCCACCCAGTTCCAGATAGCAGCGTTTCAGATTCGACCGCGCGGAGTATTCCAGCAACCGCCGCCCCGTCGCACCCGAGCCCGTGAAGACCAAGATATCCACGTCCATCGACAGCGCCAGCGCCTCACCGACGACCGAGCCGCGCCCGGTGACGACATTGAATACGCCGTCCGGCACCCCGGCCTCGGCAGCCAGTTCGGCGATCTTCAACAGGCTGAGCGAGGCGCTTTCTGCTGGTTTCAAAACCACAGAATTACCTGCCGCCAGCGCCGGTGCGATTTTCCAACTGCCAATCATCAGCGGGAAGTTCCACGGCACAATCGCGCCCGCAACGCCCACAGGCGCGTGGTGGATCAGGCCCAGAACATCCGGGGCGGTCGGGGCAACCTGTCCGTAGACTTTATCAATGGCCTCGGCGTAGTAGCGAAAGGTCGCGGCAGCCGAGAGGGCTTCGGCCTTATAGGCCATGTTGATCTCGGTCCCGTTATCGCGCACGCCCAGAACGGTGATCTCCAGCGCGCGGGCTTCGATCAGATCGGCCAGTTTCAGCAACACCTTCTTGCGCGCGGCGGGGGCCATGCGAGACCAACGGCCATCCTCGAAGGCCACCCGAGCCGCGCGGACGGCGTTATCGACATCCGCCGTGCTGCCCTCGGCGATACGGGCCAGCGGCTGACCGTCGATCGGCGAGAGCACCTGATGCTGCGCGCCGGTCTCGGCGGCCTGAAACGCGCCGTTGATGAAGTGGCCGCGCGGGGAAACTTCCTGCGTGCGCAGCCTGTCAATCGCGGACTGATCCATGGGCAGTTATCCTTGCTGGGTTGAATCTTCGTCGAGAACCGGTTGCGGTTTGATACGCTCGCGGTGTTCCTGCACCAGCGTCCGAATGTGCAGCAGTATGATCCCGAGGATCATTACGAACAGGATCGCGGCAACCGGGCGGTCGATGAAATCGAGCGGCGTCTTCACCCGCGCCATGGCGCTGCGCAGTTTCACCTCCATGATGCCGCCCAGAACCATGCCCAAAATGATCGGCACAATCGGCAGGTTCAGGCGTTTCAGGATCAGGCCGAACACGCCGAACCCTGCTGCAATGGCGCAATCCGTGACCGAGTTGCGTAGACTGAACACACCCACAAAAGACAGGATCAGGATCATGACGCCCAGAAACCGCGTGGGGATCTGGATGATCTTCAGCAGCAGGTTGGTCGAGAACAGCAGAAAGACCAGCACGATCACGTTCAGCAGGATCAGCGACATATACAGCGCCATGACGAAATCCAGCTGATCGGCAAACAGTTGCGGGCCGGGGATCACGTTGTGGACGTAAAACACCGACAGCATCATCGCCGTAAGCGCCTCACCCGGTATACCCAGCGCCAGCAGGGGGATCATGGCGGCACCGGGGACAGCATTGTTTGCGGCCTCGGAGGCCACCAGCCCCTCGGGCGAGCCATCGCCGAATTTGTCGGGGTTTTCTGAGGTTTTCTGCGCATAAGTGTAGGACAGGAACTGCGAGGTGAACTCTCCTGTGCCGGGCACCATGCCCATCAGCACACCCAGCGATGAGGATACGGTGGCGATACGTTTCAGGCCCAGCAGCTCTTTGAGGCCCGCGAATATGTTGCCCCGGACATGGGCCTCGCCCGGCGCATGTTCCTTGTCGACCAGCAGCAACAGCGCCTGACTGATCGCAAACAGGCCCAGCACGACCACGATCAGGTCGACACCCGAAGACAGCCAGCTTTGGTCAAAGGTGAAGCGTTTGGTGTATTTCACTGGCTCCAGCCCGACGGTGTTGAGGAATATGCCGAAAAATGCCAGCATCGCGGCAGAGAATGTCTGGCCGCGATGGGCGAGGATCACCAGCAGGATGCCCATGAAGGCGGCTAAGAAAATCTCTCGGCTGCCGAAATGCGGTGCGACCCAGGCCAGAACCGGTGACAGGATGATCAGGCAGAGGATCGAGAAAATACCGCCGAAAAACGACGCTGAATAGGCTAGTGACAGCGCCCGATGACCCTCGCCCCGTTTGGTCATGGGATAGCCGTCATATGTGGTCAGCGCGTTGACCGCTGTGCCGGGCGTGTTGATCAGAATGGCCGGGATTGCGCCGCCATACATGGACGAGCCATAAATCCCCAGCAGCAGGGTCAGGCCGACGATGGGTTGGAACGCAAAGGTTGCAGGCAGCAGGATGGCGATGGCCACTGCGGCCCCGACGCCGGGCAGGGCTCCGATGATGACGCCGCCGACCGAGCCAATGACAAGTGCAACAACCACCTGCCATTGCGCCAGAATCGCGAAACCTGAGATCAGAGTGTCCATGACGCCCTCACAGGTAGGTCAGCGCGAAGATACGCACTGAGTCCGGCAGGTATTCATAAACGCGGCCCGCCGGGATATTCACCTGCAACAAGGCCCGGAAAACGACGGCAACAACCGCCCCGAAGACAAGCGCGATGCTGACGGCTCCGGTTGAGCGGAACCCGGTGCGCAGGGCCAGAAAGGCCGCAAACAGCATTGTGGATGGCAGGTATCCAAGCCACGGCACCGCCACCACATAGATCAGGAAATAGAGGACGTATTCCAGCGACATCAGCCAAAAGGCAATCTCGCGCCAGCGACCGGGGATGCGCGGCGACAGGGCCGAGCCCAGCAGATGCAGAGCGCTGAAAACCACCATGCCCCAGATGGCAATCGTGGGCCAAAGCGATGGTTGGGCGAACCATTTTGTGCGTTTGACCACTTTGGTCTCGGCGCCAAGCTGGCTGAGCAGGAACAGCGCAAATACGAAGAACATCGTGGCAAAGATGATGTCGCCCGGCCGCCGGTAGCGGCGGAACATGTCTTGCAGCGTCTTTGCGATCATCGCGACCTCCTGCCGAAATGAAAAAGGCCCGGCGGAACGCTCCGCCGGGCCAGATTCGGTTTATTCGCCCAGAATCTCTTCGATCTTGGCGAATGAGGCTTTGTCCTGCTCAATCTGCGCGTTGGACGCGTCTGGGTCCTGCCAGTAGACCAGCGCGCCGGTTTCCTTGGCCAGGTCCTTGGCCTTGTCAGATGCCAGCGCTTTTTGCGCCGCTGCAGTGATCTTCTCGCGAGCGTCGGCGGGGGTGTCCTTGTGCACAAACAGCCCGTTCCACAGCGCCAGCGGAAGGTCCGGTTGCATCTCGACGATTGTCGGGGTGTCCGGGATCAGCGAAATCCGCTCGCCCCCGATGCTAGCCAGAACGTTCACCTGATCGAGGCAGGGCAGCACCAGTTGCAGCGTGGTGTTGATCACGTCCACATCGCCCGAGGCCAGCGTGTTGCAATCCAGCGCGTCAAAGGCGGCCTCGCTGGCAAAGTCGAACCCGCTGCTGACCGCTGCGGCAAAGGTGACCTGCGTGGGCGGCAGGACCGATCCGAAATGGCCAAGCGCTACATCATTGTCCTTGCCGTGGGCCGCCAGCTCGTCCCAGGTCGAGAACGGAGCATCCTTGCTGGCCGCGATCACGAAGGGGTAGGTCAGGAAAATGCCAATCGGATCAAACGGGTTCGGGTTCAGTTCAGGGATGCCGATTTCGGGGCCAACCACCGGCACACCTATCACGAAGGAGCCGATCGTGTAGCCGTCCGCCGGGGCGTTTGCCACCTCGACCGCGCCGGGGAAGGGGCCGCCGCCACCGCCGGGCTTGTTCACAACTGCCGCCGGTACGCCATACATCGCCTGAAATTCGTCGGCGATCATGCGGGTCAGCACGTCTTCCAGATCACCCGGAGGCCACGGTACGACAAAAGTCACCGGCTTCTCGGGGTATTCCGCCAAGGCGGCGGTTGCGGTCGCTGCAAAAGCGGCGGCTGTTAGAAATTTCTTCATTGACACCTCCCGTTATGGGTTCATTATTTGAACCACGTTAACAAATATAATGTTGCGTTGTTAACCTTATTCTGTCAAGTATTACCTGAAGCGGAGGATGTGAAACATATGGGTACGGCCCTCAACGCCCTTAAAATGCTGGACTATTTTTCGAACGCTCAACCCGAGATCGGGCTGAGTCACCTCGCGCGGCTGTCCGGTTTGAACAAGGCGACCGCGCTGCGCCATCTGCGCGCGCTCGAGGAATATGGGCTGATCGAACAGAATCCGATGACCAAATCCTACGCAATCGGACCGGCCGCGCTGCGTCTTGCCGCGCTACGCGAGGTTGCCAGACCAGGCATCGAAAGCGCACGTCAGAAGATGCAACTGGCGATGCACCAAGTTGGCGAAAGCCTGCATCTATCGCTGCTGGAAAAGACCGGCTTGCAAACCGCGCTGGTAGTGGAAACCACGCGGCACAGCGTGCGTGTCAGCCTCGACCCAAGCGAGGTCCTTCCCATCAACGCAACCGCCTCGGGCCTGTGTATGCTGAGCTTCGGGCCCAAAACCTTGTTGGAACGTCTGGATCAGGAACAGCAGGCGCGGTTCACGGAAACCACGCTGACCGACCCGGACCAGATCAGGGACAAGGTCGCGCGGGTCTGTAAGGCAGGCTGGGCCAACAGCAACGGCAGCTACGAAGACGGTGTCTTTGGCTATGCCGCGCCGATCTTCGGCATCGATCAGGTGGCGTTGGGCACCATTGCTATCGCTGTCCCAGAGAGCCGCGCCAATGATGATCGGCTGCCGGACATTCTGACCGCTCTGCACAGCCTGTCGATGGACCTGACGGCGAATTTCGGCGGTCAGTTGCCCGACAGATTTCCAACCGAATTCCACCCGTAACCAACGGTGGACGCATTCCCGGAGATACGCGACATGAAAGATTCGAACTTTCTGAAGGAAAACAACGCCCGTCATTTCTGGCATCCCATGGCGCACCCGGCGGACAGCCAGAAGAATCCGCCAACCATCCTGAACGGTGCGGAAGGGGTCAGCATCACCGATGTGGATGGTCACACGGCGATAGACGCGGTGGGGGGCCTGTGGAACGTCAATCTGGGCTATTCCTGCGAACCGGTGAAGCAAGCCATAGCGGAACAGTTGAACGCGTTGCCCTACTACTCGACGTTCCGCGGAACCAGCAACGACAAGGTGATTGAACTGTCCTATGAACTGGCGCAGTTCTTAGAACCGGACGGGCTGACCCGCGCGTTCTTCACCTCGGGCGGGTCGGATTCGGTTGAGATCGCGCTGAAACTGGCGCGCCAGTACCACAAGATACGCGGTGAGGCCGGGCGCACCAAGTTCATCAGTCTGAAACAGGGTTATCACGGGACCCACTTCGCCGCCGCTTCGGTCAATGGAAACCAGAAGTTTCGCGCGGTGTATGAGCCGATGATGCCGGGCTGTTTCCACATCCCCGCCCCATGGACATACCGCAACCCGTTTGACGAGACCGACCCCGAGCGTCTGGCGCAACTGTGCGTCAAAGCGCTTGAGGCCGAGATTGCATTTCAGGGCGCCAACACGGTGGCGGCTTTCATCATGGAGCCGGTTCTGGGGGCAGGGGGCGTGATCCCGCCGCACAAGAGCTTCATGCCCATGGTTAGCGAGGTCTGTTCCAAGCACGGCGTGTTGCTGATTGCGGATGAAATCATCACCGCATTCGGTCGGACAGGCAGCGAAAGCGGTTCGCGGCATTGGGGCGTGCAGCCGGACATCATGGCCACGGCCAAGGCGATTACAAACGGGTATTTCCCGTTCGGGGCCGCGATGATCTCGGGCGCGGTGGCCGAGGTGTTTGAAAAGGACACAACCGGCAAAGGGTCGGTCGATCAGGGATACACCTATTCCGGCCATCCGGTCGGGGCGGCGGCGGCTTTGGCGGCGCTGTCGGAAACCAACCGCCTGCGGATTTGGGAAAACGCAGCCGTGCGCGGGGACGAGCTGTTTGCCGGGCTGCAGAAACTGGCGGAAAAACACGAAGTCATAGGGGATGTGCGCGGGGGAGAGGGTCTGATGTGCGCGTTGGAACTCGTATCGGACCGCACAACCAAATCACCAATTGCGAAACACCTGCCGCTGCAGGTTCAGAAGGCAGCCTATGAAGACGGGGTGATGATCCGCGTGTCGGGCAACAACATCATCCTGTCGCCGCCTCTGATCGTAACGTCAGAGGATGTGGCGAAGATTCTGTCGGCGCTGGATACGGGTCTTGGAACGCTGTGACCCCATCGGGTGCACGAGGGGTCAGACCTTGACGGCCTGCAATTCTTCCAGCAGGTCAAGCAGTTGGTCCAGTTTCTCGCGGCCCATCTGCGCCTCGATATTGTTGGAGATTGCCAGCGAGGTCGTCAGATTGTCTGCCAGAATAAGTCGCCCGGCATCGGTGATCGTGACCATGGTGCGGCGCTTGTCGTCGCTGTCCTGACGCCGGCTGATCTGGCCGTCTGCCTCCATCGTGCGCAGAATGCGGGTCAGGCTGGGCAGCAGCAGGCAGGCCTCGTGCGCGATGGCGCTTTGTTCGACTTCGCCCAACTCGTCCAGAACGCGCAGGATGCGCCATTTCTGCTCGGTCAGCTGGATGCCCTGCAGCATGTCCCGGATCGGAGCCATGACGGTTTCACGGGCGCGTAACAGCGCAATCGGCAGCGAGCGGGAGGTGCTTTTGGTGTGGCTTTGGCTGGTCATGCGGCCTTCTAGAATGCCGTTCTGTAAATTGCAAAGATTAACAAGGCAAGTTCTTGACAGGCGCCTACTCAGTTACTAAACATGTTAATCAATAGGGAGAGACTCATGCCGCATTTCCACGTCGAATACTCTGGGAATCTAGAGGACCATATCGACATGGATGGCCTGTGCGAACGCATCCGTGCGACAGCAGCGGAAATCGAGACCTTTCCAATGCCGGGCATCCGCGTCCGCGCCACGCGGGTAGACCACTATGCCATTGCGGACGGCAACCCTGCGCATGGCTTTGTCGATATCTCGATCCGGCTGCGCGCGGGTCGGAGTGACGAAGTCAAACAAGACGCCACGCAGCGCATTTTTGAGGCGGTCAGGGCCTATCTGGCTCCGGCCTTCGCGCAGCATTCTGTCGCGCTGTCGCTTGAGATGCGCGATATCGACCCCAGGCTTTCGCCCAAGACCGGCACGATCCGGGATCACTTGGCGACAACGCAGGAGACCTGACGCAGTGAGCGCACTGGACACAAATATCGAAAAGTTGACGGGCTTTCTGGCGCGGTTCCGGGACGCGGGCATCAAGAACCGCATCGCGGGCGAGGATCGGGACGGGTCTGCGGGCGTTTTTCAATCTATGTCACCGGTGGACAAATCGGTCATCTGTGACGTTGCCCACGGTACTGCAGACGACATCGACGTGGCGGCCAACGCAGCACATGCGGCCTTTGCGGACTGGCGCGACCTGCCCGCGACCGAGCGCCGCCGCATCCTGTTGAATGTCGCCGACGCCATCGAGGCACGGGCGGAGGAAATCGCCCTGTGCGAATGTTGGGACACCGGACAGACCCTGCGTTTCATGTCCAGAGCGGCGCTGCGCGGGGCCGAGAACTTTCGCTACTTCGCCGATCAGGTGGTGCAGGCGCGGGATGGGCAGCACCTGAAATCTCCGACGCTGATGAATATCACCACCCGCGTGCCAATCGGCCCGGTGGGTGTGATCACGCCGTGGAACACCCCCTTCATGCTGTCGACCTGGAAGATCGCCCCGGCGCTGGCTGCGGGCTGCACGGTGGTGCACAAACCAGCAGAAGATTCGCCCTTGTCCGCTCGCCTGCTGGTGGAAATCGCCGAAGAGGCCGGTCTGCCCAAAGGGGTGCTGAACGCGGTGAATGGCTTTGGCCCGGATGCGGGCAAGGCCCTGACCGAGCATCCGCTGATCAAGGCCATAGCCTTTGTCGGCGAAAGCCGTACCGGCAGTATCATCACCAAACAGGGGGCCGATACGCTCAAGCGGATGCATCTTGAACTGGGCGGCAAGAACCCGGTCATCGTGTTCGACGACGCCGATCTGGACCGGGCGCTGGATGCGGTGATCTTCATGATCTACTCGATCAACGGCGAGCGCTGCACCTCGTCCTCGCGCCTGCTGGTGCAGGACAGCATCAAGGATGAATTCGAGGCCAGGCTTATCGAGCGCGTGAACAGCATCAAGGTTGGTCATCCGCTGGACCCGGCGACCGAGATCGGGCCGCTGGTCACCGAGGAGCATTACAACAAGGTCACCAGCTATTTCGATATCGCTAAACAGGACGGGGCGACCATCGCGGCGGGTGGCGAGAAACTGGGCGATGACGGCTATTTCATCCGCCCAACCCTGTTCACCAATGCCAACAACCAGATGCGCATCGCGCGCGAGGAAATCTTTGGCCCGGTCCTGACCTCGATCCCGTTCTCGACCGAGGAAGAGGCGCTGCAAATCGCCAATGACACCCCCTACGGTCTCACCGGTTATGTCTGGACCAACGATCTGACCCGTGCGTTGCGCTTCACGGACAAGCTTGAGGCCGGGATGATCTGGGTGAACTCGGAAAACGTCCGACACCTGCCCACGCCATTTGGCGGGGTCAAGGCGTCCGGCATCGGCCGGGACGGCGGCGACTGGTCATTTGAGTTCTACATGGAGCAAAAACACATCGGCTTCGCCACCGGTCAGCACAAGATCATGCAGTTGGGCAAGCTCTAACTGCGCCTGTGAGTAGATGATCATTTGAACTCTCAGTTTCGGCACCGTTTTTAGCGCCGCCGCAATCCCGTTTAACAGGAGGTCCTGATGCCCGTTCCAGCCCCCAATCTATACCCCGATTTCAACACGATCCGCCTGAGCCATGTCTGTCTGAACGTCAGCGACTTGGACGCATCGCGACGGTTCTACTCCGAAATTCTGGGGCTCCAGGTTTCGGACGAAACCGACGATCACATCTATCTGCGCGCGATGGAGGAACGGGGCCATCACTGCGTGATCCTGCAGAAATCCGATCAGCCCGGCACTGTTGAGGTCATGGGGTTCAAGACCTTCGACGAACAGGATCTGGACCGGGCCGAGGCCTATTTTCAATCCAAAGGCCGCCCGACTAAATGGGTCGAGCGCCCGTACCAGGGCCGCACTCTGCTGACCTCGGATAACATGGGCATCCCACTCGAGTTTTATCACAAGATGGACAGGCTGGAGCCGATCCACCAGAAATACGCCCTCTATCGCGGAGTGAAGCCGCTGCGGATCGACCATTTCAACTGTTTCTCTACAAACGTGGATGACAGCGTCGCCTTCTACAGCGATTTCGGTTTCCGCGTGACGGAATACACCGAAGACGAAGACAGCAAGCGCCTGTGGGCGGCGTGGATGCACCGCAAGGGCGGTGTGCATGACATGGCCTTCACCAACGGGACCGGTCCGCGCATGCACCACGTGGCTTTCTGGGTGCCAAACCCGCTGAACATCATCGACCTGTGCGATCTGATGGCGACCACCGGCTATGTGGACAGTATCGAACGCGGGCCGGGGCGGCATGGGATTTCCAACGCCTTCTTCCTGTATGTGCTGGACCCTGACGGTCACCGGATCGAGATTTATTGTTCGGACTATCAGACGGTCGATCCCGATCTGGAGCCGATCAAATGGGACCTAAAAGACCCTCAGCGCCAGACGCTGTGGGGTGCGCCCGCGCCGCGCAGCTGGTTCGAACACGGAACCCCGTTTGTAGGCGTTGCGCAGAGTGACTCGGATCTGGCAGCCTCGCCCATAATTGCGCCTTGAGAATGCCGAGGTTGATTGATCCTTGCCCGGAATGCGGGCCATGTTGTGTTGACCGGATTGTCGGAATGCGTGCAGCGAAAAAAGGTGATTGATGGATTGGGACGAGTTTTCACATTGGGGCCAGCACATCTCGAAATGGGCCGCCGATTACCATAAGTCGCTAGCGGACCGGCCCGTTCGGGCGCAGACCGCACCGGGTCAGATCGCGGCTCAACTTGACGGTGTGCCCCCCGAAATCGGCCAGCCGATGGAGGCTATTCTATCCGATTTCGAACGGATCGTGATGCCGGGTATGACCCATTGGCAGCATCCAAGGTTCTTCGCCTATTTTCCGGCCAATGCCGCGCCACCCTCGATGCTGGCCGAGATGCTGGTGACGACCATCGCGGCGCAGTGCATGTTGTGGCAGACCTCACCCGCGGCGACCGAGGTCGAGGGCGTCATGGTCGACTGGCTGCGTCAGGCACTTGGCCTGCCAGATGGTATGACCGGGGTGATACAGGACAGTGCATCCTCGGCCACCTTATCGGCGGTGCTGACCATGCGTGAACGCGCCACGGGGTTCACGGGAAACCGCGATGGCCTGAACACCAAAGGCGCGCTGCGGATTTATTGCTCGGATCAGGTGCACTCATCGATTGACCGCGCCTGCTGGGTTGCGGGGATCGGCCAGAACAATCTGGTCAAGCTGCCCACCCACGGCCCAACTTTCGCAATCGACCCAACCGCGCTAGAGGCAGCGATTCAAGCGGATCTGGCCGCCTGTCATATTCCGGCGGGTATCATTGCGATCACCGGCGGCACCGGGGTAGGGGCCTGCGATGACCTGAACGCTGTGGCGGACATCGGGGCAAAGCATGACCTATACACGCATCTGGATGCCGCATGGGCCGGGTCTGCCATGATCTGCTCCGAGTATCGCGAGGCCCTCTGGCCCGGGGCGGACCGTTACGACAGCATCGTCTTCAACCCGCATAAATGGCTGGGCGCGCAGTTCGACTGCGCCATTCAGTTCCTTCGGGATGCGGCACCCCAGTTAAATACGCTGAAGATCGAACCGGAATACCTGAAGACAACGGGTGCCGAGGTGACCAACTACTCGGAATGGACCATCCCCTTGGGTCGTCGCTTTCGGGCGCTGAAAATCTGGTTCCTACTGCGCTCTTACGGGTTGGAGGGTTTGCGCACACGCATCCGCAATCACGTGGCCTGGGCGCAGGAACTTGCACAGGAAATCGGGAAGATGGAGGGGTTTGAAATAACCACCGGCCCGATCCTCAGCCTGTTTTCCTTCCGCTGCCCCGGCGACGATGCGACGCAGCAACGCTTGGTGGATGCGCTGAACGAAGATGGCCGAATTTATCTGACGCAGGGCATGTTCGACGGTCGCAAGATCATCCGTTTTCAGGTCGGGCAGTTCGACACAACCCGCGATGACGTGCTGATGGCGGCGGATGTAATCCGGGACGTTTGGGAGAAGATCGCATGAAATTCGCAACCTTCACCGCCAAAGGTGAAACGTTTTTCGGCGCAATCACAGACGAGGGTGCGATTGCGCTGAGTGACGAACTGCCGGATCACGCCAGCCTGTATGAGGTCATCGCCGCAGGCGCATTCGATCGGTTGATTAACGCCGCCGAAGGCAAACTGGTGACTCATACCGATTTCTCCTATGACATGGTGATGCCGGATGCTCGCCGTATCCTCTGTGTCGGCGTGAACTTTCCCGACCGCAATGCGGAATATAAGGATGGCAGCGCGCAGCCCAAATACATGTCGCTCTTCCCCCGCTTTGCCAGCGGTTTCACAGGTCATAACCGCCCATTGATCCGCCCACCGGAAAACCACACGCTGGACTACGAAGGCGAGGTGGCCATTGTAATCGGCAAAGCCGGTCGCCGGATCGCGCAAGAGGATGCCTATGATCACATCGCGGCCCTGACGCTGTGTAACGAGGGGACAATCCGCGACTGGGTTCGTCATGCCAAGTTCAACGTCACGCAGGGCAAGAATTGGGACAACTCCGGCGCAATCGGGCCTTGGCTGGTGCCGTTCACCGACGCCGCGCAACTGGATGAGGCGCGTATCCAGACCCGCGTGAATGGCGAGCTGCGTCAGGACGATTTCTTAAGCCGGATGATGTTCCCGATTCGGCGCGAGATCGAATACATTTCGACCTTCATGACCCTTCAGCCCGGTGACATCATCGTCACCGGCACGCCTACGGGGGCAGGGGCCCGGTTCGATCCGCCGAAATACCTGACCCCCGGCGATGTGGTCGAGGTCTCGGTCGAAGGCATTGGCACCTTGCGCAACACGGTCGAGGACGAACAACCATGACACCCGAAGATCACGCCCGCGCAGCCACTGATTTGCTGCAGGCTGAACGCTCGGGCAACCAGATCGGCCTGCTGAGCCAGCGCCACCCCGAGATGGGAATGGATGACGCCTATGCGGTGCAGACAGCCATTTTGCAGCAGAAACAGGCTGAGGGGCGCAGGGTTATCGGATGGAAGATCGGCCTGACCTCGAAAGCGATGCAATACGCGCTGAACATCAACATTCCCGACAGTGGGATTCTGTTCGACGACATGGTTTGTGACAACGCGGCCACGGTTCCCGCTGGTCGTTTCATTCAGCCCCGGATCGAGGCAGAGATTGCCTTTGTCATGAAATCAGCTATCGGCGGCGCGAATGTGACTCGCGACGATATCATTGCGGCTACGGACTACGTGGCCCCCTCGATTGAAATCCTCGACACGCGGATTCAGCGCGTTGATCCGGAAACCGGCAAAACCCGCACGGTGTTCGATACAATCAGCGATAACGCCGCCAATGCGGGTATCGTGCTGGGGACCGAGCGCCATGCCGTCGACGCCTTTGACCTGCGCTGGGTCGGCGCGCTGACTTTCCGCAATGGAGAGATCGAGGAAACCGGGCTGGGCGCAGGTGTGCTGAATGATCCGGTCGAAAGCGTGGTCTGGCTGGCCCGCCGCATGGCGCAGTACGGTCAGAGCATCGAACCGGGGCAGGTGATCCTGTCCGGCAGCTTCATCCGCCCGGTGGAATGCCCTTCTGGCACCGAAATTCATGCGGATTTCGGGACGTTCGGGTCGGTTGATATCGCCTTTGCCTGACAGAGCGAGGTTTGGTTTCGGCGCTGCCGCCTGTCGGTTCCTTATCGACTGGGCTGAACAAGTGCGATACGCCGGGCTTGCGCGCATAAAGCCCTGAACTGGAAAGATCATCATGTCCGAACCCGTCTACGCCATCGGTGATATTCATGGTCAGCTAGAGATGCTTGAACAGGCCCTGTCTCGCATCGAAAAAGATGGCGGGCGGGATGCCAGAATTGTCTTCCTCGGCGACTACACCGACCGCGGCCCGCAAAGCCGCGAGGTTCTGGACCTGTTGGGTCAGGGGCAGGCCGATGGCAGAAACTGGACATTCCTGCTTGGCAATCATGACCGGATGTGCGCCATGTTCCTTGAGGCCTACCCACGCAACGATGCCCGGTTGCTGATTGGCTACCACTGGTTTCACCCTCGGATCGGAGGCGTAGAGACCCTGAAATCCTACGGGGTCGAGGTCACGGACAGAGACCGGATCTTTCAGATCCACGCCGAGGCGAGGCAGGCCGTGCCGAAAGCCCATGTCGATTTTCTGACCCGGTTGCGACCTTATCATCAGCAAGGCGATCTGCTATTCGTTCACGCGGGTATCCGGCCGGACATCGCATTGGAGCATCAGGAAATCGACGATTTAGTCTGGATTCGCGATGAGTTCCTGAATCACAAGGGGCCTCTTCCCTGGCTGATCGTTCACGGCCACAGCCATGTGGCGTCTCCCGAACATCACGGCAATCGCATCAACCTGGACACCGGAGCCGGATATGGCAGGCCGCTGACCGCTGCGGTGTTCGAAGGGCAGAACTGTTGGGTTTTGGAGGATGAGGGCCGACGGCTTTTATCGCCGTGAACTCTATGCGCTCGCAATGCGGGCATCATTTGTATAATCATAGTTATGTTAAAAACATGGTGCGGGTGGAGGGACTTGAACCCCCACGCCTTGCGGCGCCAGAACCTAAATCTGGTGCGTCTACCAATTTCGCCACACCCGCAACCTGGCACCTAAGCGCCGGAATGACGCGCTGATAACAAAGCTTGATCCGGAGCGCGAGAGGGAAAATCGGTCGAAGGCCAAGTTTGTGATCCGGTGCCGACAGATGCGCGGCGGCTGCATCCGGCACCTTGAGCTGTTCGAACTAACGAAACTTGCCGTCCGGAAATGCGCCGTGGATGTTTACCAACTCAGCCGAATGGTTTCTGCGCTAAAACGCGGCCGAAATTTGAGTTCCATCGCTGCACACACGAACAGACGCGCCAATCCGTCCCGCATGCCGACCCACCAACGGAACACCTCAAACACGTAAGGGTTGAGGCGTTCCTGTGAGCACACCTCCACAATCCCGCCACATTTCAAACGCCAAAAAATCTTATTCGCGTCAAATTAACACCGCCTTGAAGGGTCTTGTTTATCGTCAGGAGTTAATGAGTCTTTTTTGCCACTTTGGCACCTTTACGAGTTTTTCGCTCAACTCCAGTACAAGGTTTTCTGCCGTGACCGATCTGAATAACTACGCTGCCCCTGAGCAAGATGCTATCTTCTTTGCTCGCGAAAGTTTTCTAGGTGAACTCAAAACCCTGAACCGGGACTATCCGAATACCGGGTTCGGCATTTCGCTGCGAACCCATTCCGGCCAACACTACCTGCTTGCCAATGCGCGCATGCCGCTGCCTGCCGTAAAGTCCGAGGGCTTTCCGACCGGCCGCCATGTCGCGAGCCTTGAGAATGGCGACCGCTTTAGCTCGATCGAGGTTCTTGCGGATGCGCAGGCCTATGAAAGCATCTCACCCCGGGCCGAAGCAGAAATTCTTGGAAATGCGCTGGATCTGATCGCGCGCATCGACACACTGACCAGCAGTCCCGCCGGGCGACCCCCGCACCGGCCCGCGATTGCAGCGACCGGAACCGGAGGCTGACCATTATGGCGCGAAACGACCACCTTTTGTCTGTAGGCAACGAGGCTTTGGCCCCGATGACGTCGGCGATGTCCTCGCTGACGGCACAGATCGACCAATTGACAGAGGTGGCGGACGCGCGGTCTTCGGCGCGGCTGGCCACATTGAAAACGCGGATGGAGAATTTCACCGCGAGCGTCACGATGGTCGGTCAGGTCAAGGCTGGGAAATCCTCGATCATCAACATTCTGGCGGGCCGCCCTGCCCTGTTGCCATCCGACGTCAACCCATGGACATCTGTGGTCACGACGCTGAACATCAATACCCGCACGCCGGGCGATACCAAGTCCAAGTTCACATTCTTTGAGCAGGAAGAATGGGACAACCTGATGGTTGGCGGCGGTCGCCTGGGGGAACTGGCCAACAGGGCCGGTGCCGATGACGAGATGGACGATATTCGGCGTCAGATCAATGAGATGAAGGCCAAATCTGAGGAACGGCTGGGTAAGCATTTCGACCTCATTCTGGGCCAGAGCCACCAGTACGACTATTTCGACGAGGAACTGATCCAGCGCTATGTCTGTCTGGGGGACGAGGACGATCCGGATATCGACCCCAAGACCGGTCGCTTTGCCGATGTGACGAAATCGGCCGAACTTTTCATGGACATTCCGCAATATCCGATCTCGCTGAAGCTTTGCGATACTCCGGGCGTGAACGATACCTTCATGGTGCGCGAACAGATCACGCTGCGTAGCCTGCGCGGGTCTGAGGTGTGTATCGTTGTTCTGGCTGCGAGCCAGGCGCTGACCACCATGGACATGGCACTGATGCGGATCATTTCTCAGTTCGAGAACAGGCAGATTGTCCTTTTCGTGAACCGCATTGATGAGTTGTCGGACCCGGTTACTCAGGTGCCTGAAATCCGCGACCGGATTCAGGACACGCTGAAACAGAACAATATCGACGCCAATACCAGCGTCGTGTTCGGCAGTGCCCAATGGGCCGAGGCGGCGCTGACCGGCAATCCGGACATTCTGACCGAAGAATCGCGGCAGGCGCTGAACACGTTCTATCTGGCAGCGGGTTTTGGCGATCAGGCCCCGTCGCTTGACAAAATCTGGGCGCTGTCTGGCCTGCCGGACCTTCTGCTTGCGATGAACGAACGCATCGCCGAGGGCGCGGGTGCCCGGTTGCTGGACCGTGTGCGCCATCGCGCCCGCAACATCGCCAGCCAGATCCGCGCCACAGCTGTGGCAAAGAATCTGTCAGGCGGAGACGGCGTTGTGCGCGATCTGGACGGGGTTTCGCCGGAAGAGGCAATTGCCACCGTGACCGCGGAGTATGATAAGAAGGCGGCGGACCTGACCGTGAAGCTGCGCGACAAGGTGCTAGAGCGCCTGAACTCGGCTGAGACCAACTTTGTCAAACGCGCGACGGATTCTCTGATCTCGCATCTGGAACAGAATGGCGAGCAAGGGACGTGGCAGTATGATCCTGCCGGTTTGCGTACCTTGCAAAAGGCCGCCTATTTCAGCTTCGCTCGTTCGATGCGCAAGGAAGCCGGGGCGCTGTATTCTGCCGCTGCTGCCGATGTCGAGGCGCTGTATCACAAAATCCTCGGCAACCATCTGGGTGAATTCAGCATCGAAGCACCCATTGTGCCGCGCGTTCCGCCGCCTTTGGGCATTGGCCGGACCATCGCGCTGGACCTGCAAAGCACCTGGTGGCGACGGTGGTGGCAACGGCGCAAAGGGTTTGAGGCCTACGCTGCCGACTACACCCGCCTGATCGCCTCCGAGGCGAACTCGATCACGAAGGATATCGAGGAAAATCAGGTCGCAGCGGTACTGGAAAACGTCCGGGCAGTCCTGTCGGATTTCATGCGTGAGCAGAAAGAGACGCTGCTGAACATCTCTGCCTCGGCAGAAACGGATGCTGCGCAGAACTCGGCCCTGATGGCGGGGCTGCAGCCCAAGAAATCAAAGGATGAAATCCTTGGCGACATCCTGAAAGACCTAAGCAACGAAGCGGCATAAGTAGAAAAATGGCAAAAGATTCACAAACACGCTTCGTTTCACCTAAGGCATGGGAACGTATCGAGCATTGGTCCCGCCGCAAACCGGTCTTCGCGCTTATGGGAGAGTTCAGCGCCGGGAAATCCACGCTGATGAACTTTCTGCTGCGCAAAAGGGCGCTGCCGACGCAGGTGACTGCAACGCAGCTTCCTCCGATCTGGTTCAGCTGGGGCAATCAGTCCGCCTATGTGAAACGACATGATGGCAGCACGCAGGACATCTCGCTTGATGAGCTTGAGACGGTTGGGGTGAACGATGCGCAGTTCGTGCGCATATTCCTTGAGGCTGACATTCTTGAAGCCGTCGATCTGATCGACACGCCCGGTATTTCGGACCCCAAGATTTCCTCAGATGTCTGGCAACGGGCCGTCGGGCAGGCAAATGGCGTGCTGTGGTGCACCCATGCCACCCAGGCCTGGCGCGAAACGGAACGGGCGACCTGGGTTGCGCTGCCGGAGCGCTTGCAAAGCAACTCACTGCTGCTTGTCACCCGCGCCGATGCGCTGGGGGCGAAGGACCGGCAAAAGGTCCTGCGCCGCGTCAATCGCGAGGCAGGCCATCTGTTCAACCGCTCGATCCTGTTTTCTGCCCGTGATGCAATCACGGCGCGCGACAAGACCGGCGATGCCGAGCTGTGGGCGCGCAGTGGCGGTGGCAAGATGATCGACAGTTTCCTTGAGATCACCGAGCAGATCATGGACACCCGCGCCGATCATCTGGCCCGGTACCAGATCGACAAGGGCCTGTCGGACTCACCCAAGATTCAACCTTTGCGCCCTGAAAGAAAGCCCGAGGTTTCGGAAACCGATCAGGGGACAAAAGAAGCCGAGCCTCTGAAACTGGTTAACCCGGTGGCCGACACCCCCGAGGATGAGGGCACGGACAGTGCAGTCGTCACCAGCTTCCCGGTGCGCCCCGCGCGGGTCGAGCGGCGGTCGGACGATACGGAACGAGCCCGGATCGACGCGGAAGAGGCCGAACGGCTGCGGGCGGAAATGGTGCCCTCGAAAGAATCTACCCCAGTCGATCAGGACACTGATGACGAAGAATTGCGGGCGTTTTTCCGCGACACCTCTAACGATCCTCTGGACCTGACCAGCCTTGCGGCAGACGCGACCGACTTTGACGAATTCGAACTGATTGATGAGTTCGAAGCAGAGGAGGAAATCGACGAAGACATCGCCGCCGAGGGCGACGATCCGGATAAGCTGGAAGCGGAAGAAACGGACAAATCCGACGACGTTCTGACCTCTCTCAGTTCCGCGCTAGCCGAGGCACCTGAGGCCACTGAGGATCAGCCTGCGCCGGACGAGGAGCCAAAGGATCGCAGCATCGAGGTTTCAGTCTCTTCAATCACAGCGCTGATGGCCGAGCAGCCCGGCGGCGACGCCGAGGAATATGAGCCCGAGCCGGAAACAAACGGCATTGTTGAAATCCGCGTGGATTCGCAGCCGGATGCCGCTGATCTTGAAACTCTGGCTGAAGGGTCTGCGGGCGCTCCGCTGAGCGCATGGGCTATGTGGCAGGAGGTTGTGAAAGACGACGAACTGCCTGACGATGTCGAGGGCCTCAAATCGGTGTTCCAGGCGTTTCTGGCCGAGTTCGATCAGATCGTCAGCGAACACGGTGCGCAGCAGACAAAAGAGGCGTTGCGCTCGATCCCAAAAACAAGTGAAAACAGTGGGGCGGAATGGCATGTGTTGTAACGTCCGAATCAACCTAAAGGGCAATTAAAAGGGAAAACAAAGGTTTAAATGTCGATACAGGCCGCATTGACCTCTGCAATTGAAACCATACCCGACTGCATTGCAGCCGGGTATATTGACATGGAAACGGGGATGGTGCTGGGCACCAGCGCATCCGATCCAAAAAATGCAGAGGTTCTGGACACTTTGGCCATCGCCGCCGCCAACCTGTTTCAGGGGCGCGGCGTGGGGGCCTTTGAGGCGCTGTTGCGTCAGGCCGGTACGGAAGAGTTGGACAATCCGGGATTTGGGGAAATCGCGGTGTTCTCGAAGGACCGTCTGCACATTTTCCTGCGGACGCAGGCGTATCCGGACCATGTGGTCTGCTACATCTGCAACAGCAGCGCAAATGTCGGGCTGGCACTAACAAAATCGCATCTCAGTCTGGGGTCCGTCGCGGCTGCAGTCTGATCGGGACCAGAGGGGGTCACGGTATGATGGATACGGACATACTCGACATGCTCGAGGATATCGGGCGGTCGTCGGTTGCCCGATTGTCTCCGGCGGTGGTCATCGCGGGCGAAACCGCTTTGGCGCGCCGCGCCGGTGTTCTGCGGGCCATTCGCGGCACAGTCCTGCCACGCCGTCTGGAGTTTACGGCAGCCAGTGGCGAATGTCTGGCGCTTGAAGTCACCAACTCACGGGTCACAGATGTGTTCCGCGTTCGCTCGGGCCCTGTGCCGGATTTCGAGACCGAGGCTCGGGAAGACCTGATCGGGAAGCTGGCGCAGCTGGTCACGGATATTGCCGATGCCCCTGCCCCGCTGGAATTGGTGTCGCTAAAACCGGACGCAGCGCTCGAGGCGGATGATGTTGGCGTCACGCTGAGCGAAATTGAACAAGCTTGCGCGCAGATTGAACTGCCTGCAGAGCCGATAATGTCGGTCGTACCGGATATTGCGGATGAGGCTGAGACTGACGTCACCGAAAATGACGCCGCATTAGCACAGGCCTTTTTCGACAACTCCGGGCGCTTCGCAACCGGTCGCCTACTGGCCGACAATGCGGACGGCACCGTCTTGCAGGCCGCAGGTGACTTTGCCGCTTCGGGCGCTTTTCATCCGGACAGAAAAATGCTGGCCCGGTTCGCCGCTGATTTGGCCGGGTGGGATGGCGACACCGAAGCCGAACTGGAACACCCGCAATTGATCGTTATGCGCCCATCCGGCGGCAAAGGCGCGGGTCTGGCCGTTCTGCATGATGGAGAACAGATTGCCATCGCCGCGCACGAAGCCCGCAAACTGGGCGCTGTCGTTAACCTTTGGGGCTCTCTTTTGGGGCAGAAAGAATGATCGCCCCCAAAACATTCAAGTTTTCGTCTAATTCAGTCCATTTTTACGAGTGACAAGGTACGTGTTATGAGTGAGTCAAATCGTCGCGAACTTATTCGCATCGCTGAAGAAATGCATGAAACGAGCAATGACGAAACCCGTCAGTTCATTTCGCGCATCATTGGCGATCTTTCGAACCTGAAGCCATCGATTGCCTTTGTCGGGCAGATCAAGGCCGGGAAATCCCGCCTGATCAACGGATTTACGGGACAGGCCGAGTACCTTCCTTCGGATGTGAACCCCTGGACCACGGTGATCACCGATATGCATTTCGGCCACCCCTCGGGCCGTACCCAAGGGGCCGAGTTTCATTTCTTCGACAACCACCAGTGGCAGTCCCTGATCGCCGAGGGCGAAGAACTGCGCAACATGTTCCCCGATGATGAGGACAGCTATAAGCGCGAGATGATCGAAGAGCAGGTCGAGGCGATGAAGACCCGCGCCAAGCTGCGTCTGGGCGAAAGCTACAAGCACCTGCTGGGCCAGCACCACGATCTGGATACCCTGAACACCGACGATCTGGCGCGCTATGTCTGCGCCGGGGATGACCCCACCGAAGGCGAAAGCCCCGACCCAGGCAGCGACCGGGGCCTCTACAGCGACATCACCCGCAAGGCCGAGGTCTATTTCGACATCGGTCATTTCCCGTTTCCCCTGACGGTCACGGATACGCCGGGGGTCAACGACCCGCTGCTGATCCGCGAGGAGATCTCGCGTCAGTACCTCAAGGAATCGGACTTTTTCGTCGTGGTTCTGTCAGCCCACCAGGCCCTGTCGCGGGCCGACCTGAAACTGTTCCGCCTGATGCAGGCGCTGGAACTGGGTCAGATTGTTGTCTTTATCAACCGCGTGGATGAGTTGGGCGGCGGTCCCGAGGATGCCGGGAAAGTGCGTGCCGATGTGGTCGACGGGCTGGAAAAGGCTCTTGGCAACTCGGATATCGACGTGCTGATGGGTAGCGCGCAATGGGCACATTATGCGCTGACCGGCGATGAAACCGGCGTTAACCATGATCAAGTTCTGGCCTGGCTGCGAGCTCATCCCGAACAGATGAAGCAGTATTTGGACGGTGTAGAAGAGATCAAGCAAGGCCCCGGCCCGATTAGCCGCGAGGCGGTTCTGCGGTTCGCAGCAATGATCGCCTCGGGCCTGCCGGATCTGCGCCGCCATGTGACAAAGGCGCTGACCGATGGCCCCCGCAATGAACAGATGCGGATGGCATGGCAGCACCTGAATAGTTTTGCACAGGGTGAGTTGGAGCGGTCTCAAGTCCACCTGCGCGCTTTGGAAGATGAAAGCGCGGCGAATGCGGCCAGCTCGGACGAAAACGACAAGACCCTGACCGACCTGCGGACGCTGATCGCAGGTAAGACGCAAGAGATGACGCAGGATATGGACGATATACTGTCCAACCTTCGCGGCGTCATGGATGACACGGTGTCCGAGGCGGTCTCGGCCGTGGTGCGGGGGCCGAATGGGCAATCTCCGCTGCTGGCCAAGGGGGGTGAGACCGAACTGAACTTCACGCCCCTGCGCGATCGCATGCGGGAACTGACGCAAGGAGCCACGCAGGTTGTGCGCCAGCGTATGCTTAGCGAGCTGTACGCCATCGACATGCAAAGCAACGCCGCCCTGCGTGCCCTGCCCGGCTGGCAGGAGCCGATGGACAACCGCATGAACACCAGCGCGGTACGCTGGTTCCGTCCCGACACTACTGCGCTAACCCGCGGCATCACGGTCGAACTGCGCGTGAACTGGCTGTCGCGTCTGATTTCGCGCAACAGCGTGGTCTCGCGCGCCGAACGGATGATCGTGCAGGAATTCGAGCTGATCGGCGACGATTTGATAGATACCGCCCGCGAAAATCTGTTAGAACGGTTGAATACGGTTCTGGATCACTACCTGGCGTTGTTGGCCGGGCATCTTGAACACAGAGCCGGGACCGGAGAAACCAATGCCAAGGCCGAGGCGCAGGGTGCCTTCGACCGGGCGCGCCGCATCTCGGATGAACTGGGAACAGTTTTTGGCACGGACGCGGTGATTGAACGACAGGCAGAGGCGGCGGAATGATCGAATTTCCCGGAACCGAACAGGAAGTGCATCAGCTTGAGCGCTTTCTGACCGCGACTGAAACCGTGCACTCGGATGCGGCGCTGGACGACATGCGCACGCGCGCGCTGGCCCATGCCGAGCGGCTGTCTAACGCGGTCAATATCGGTTTCGCCGGGGAATTCGGCGCGGGCAAATCCAGCCTCGCCAATATGCTGGCGGGGGCTGACATTCTGCCCACCGGGCCGCAGCACCTGAAACTGCCGCTGGTGATCGTGGCCTATGCCGACGCACCGGAAACGACGGTAGGCTGGTGGGGCAAGGAACCCAAAACCTATTCCGGCATCGCATTGGAAAAGGCTGCTGCTGACAGTCCTGATTTCATTTCGGTCGGGTTGAACACCCCTGCCCTGCGCGAATTCTCTCTGTTCGATCTGCCGGGATCGGGCGCACTGGATGAAAGCTACAAGCCGACGCTGGAGCTGCTGGAATATGTCGATTGCGCCATCTGGTGCACCAACGGCACCAACGCCTGGCGCGAGACTGAGCGGCATCTGTGGACGCAGGTTCCGCAGGAATTGCGCGACAACAGCCTACTGGCTGTAACCCATGCCGACCTGCCCCCGGTGCGCGATGCGCTGGACCGGGTTGTGGCACGTCTGAACAAGGAAAAGGGCGACATGTTCCGCGCGGTGGTCCCAATTGGCACACCGGTCGCTGTCCGGGCTATGGCGCAGGAGCCCGAGCCCGATTTTGAGTTGTGGGAATCCTGCGGCGGCCAGACTCTGGCCGAGCAGGTGCTGGAAGTGGCCTCGACCCGCCGTCAGAACGATCTTGACGCGGCGCGCAGGGATTTGCAGCAGGACTTCCTGCCCTATCTCGAAGCACTGGGTGAAACCGAACCGGAACCCGAGCCTACCGACAGCCCATCGGTACAGTCGGCGCTTGAATCGGCGCTGCCGCCGTTGAGCAACCCGATTCTGGAAGACTGGCTGGCTGCGATTGCCAGCATCTATGATGATCTTCGCGAATCCTCGAACATCGAACCGGCGGCTTTCCTGCAAAGCTGTCAGGAAATTGTCGAGGATTTTGCCGAACGTCTGGAACAGGGCGGCGAGATCGACCCCGACGCGGACTGGATTCCGGCCGAGTTCGAGAAGGCAACTGACTTGCTGCTGCTGCTGCAGTTCGAAAGCGGCGATGCGCCTTTGCAGGATGCGATCAGCATTCTGGCGCAACTCAGCGACAATCTGGCATGGGCTGGCAGCACTGTGGCAACCCTGCAGACCAAAACCGGAACATAACCGTTTCCCGCTGCAATTGAGCTGCACCGCGGCGATTCGAAGCGCTGTGGAATCGCCCCTCTATTGTTTCGCAATCAGAGACCAAGCACCTTGAATCGAGGTGTCAGTCCACATTTTTTGCACCCGTTTAATCTATATATTGTTCTGAAGCCACTCAGATCACTAAATATGGGATTCCTTCAAATTCGATCCTTAGTGAAGCCATGAGGCGGCCCCAATAAAGTCAAATTTGAACCGTCTAACCGTTCTCAAGTGTCCTGCGGTTGTATTTGGTTGTGAGTTTGCGGGTCGTTTGCCCAGTTAAGAAACCGCAAAATGATTAGAACGGGCGAAAAGAAATGAGCCACAACCAGGCTGTCGGCGCAACGCACGACGAACCAAAAATTGAAGGACTGCAGCCGGGCGCGAAGCTTCTGCGCGGGCAGTACGAAATCCTGCGGTATCTCAGCAATGGCGGCTTCGGGATCACCTATCTGGCGCGCGACAGTCTTGAGCGCGATGTCGTCATCAAGGAATGCTTCCCAAGCGCTTTGTGCCGCCGCAATGGGGATTTTGTCGAACCCAACGATCCCGCCTACAAGGACGATCTGCGTTCGATCATCGACCTGTTCATTCAGGAAGCCCGCAACCACGCGCGGTTGGTGCATCCCAACATCGTCGACGTCCACCAGGTATTCGAGGACAACGACACCGCCTATATCGCGATGGACCTGATCCGGGGGTGTGACCTGCTGGATTATGTCGAAAACCCCGACAACGATGGCGGACCGGATTTTATCGTGCAGGTCACTGAAAAGATGCTGTCGGCGGTCTCCTTCATCCACCAAAGCGGGATGCTGCACCGGGACATCTCGCCGGACAACATTCTGATTGATGAAAACGGTGATCCGGTTTTGATCGACTTTGGCGCGGCACGCGAGCAGGCGGCCAACAAGTCGGCGGCTTTGCTGACCTTGCGGGTTATCAAGGATGGATACTCGCCCCATGAATTCTATGTGCGCGGGTCCGAGCAAGGGCCAAGCAGTGACCTCTATGTTCTGGCGGCCACGCTGTACCACGCCATCAGCGGCGAGCGCCCGATTGACGGCCAGACCCGCCTGAACGCGTTCAACAACAGTCAGGACGATCCCTACTCGCCTCTGGCCGGACGCTTCGAAGGCTATCCTGACGGCTTCCTGGAAGCGATCGACAAAGCGATGGAGGTGCATGCCACCGACCGTCTGCAATCGGCGCTCGACTGGCTGCGCATGTTCCGTGGCCCCGGCGTGATGTTCGACACTTTCGCATACCGTCCGGTTTCCGTCATCGTGGGCATGGACCGCGAAGACAAAGAGGCGGAAAAGGCCCGGATCAAGGCTGAAAGCGAAAACGCCGAAGCTGTGGTCACGGCCCTGCTGGCTGGCAATTCCGACCTTGTTCGGGGCGACGCGGACAAGAAAGACGAAGGTCTGGCGAAGATTGCTCCGAAAGAAGAAGCCCCGGTCGCTGTTGACACCGTGGTGCAAAGCGGATCGGGCGGCAGCGGCAAGGCAATCGTCGCGGCGGTGATTGTTCTGGCCGCCCTTGCGGGTGGCGGCTATTTCCTGATGGAAAACGGTCAGTTCAACTTGGGTGCCAAGACCGAGGCAGTTGCTGCTCAAACGCCCGCTCCGACCCCTGAAGAAACAGTGGCGGTCGAGCCTGAAGCGCCCGCACAAGATACAGAAATTTCTCCGGCGAAACCTGTCGAGCAGGCTCAGGCCGAACCTGCGGAACCCGCCACCACAGAAGTGGCCCCCGCAGAACCGGTGATCGCCGAACCCGCAGAGGCCGCAGCGGAGCCCGAAGTGCCCGCTGCCCCTGCGACCCCAGTTGACCTGCTGGAAAATCAGGTCGCCTTTGCCCATTGGGACGTGGAAATTCCGTTTGCAACATCTCTCCGTCGCGCTTCGACCGGTAACATCATTGCGGTGACGGGCCTTGAGGCCGAAACCGATATGACGATCATCGGAGACTGGGTGCAGCGCGGTGTCGCGATTTTTACCCTGAACGGTGAGCCGGTTCGGGCCGATGCGTCGCTGGCGGCGCAGGTTCTGGAAAACCTCATGGTTGATCCGGACGGCTATACCCGCGTGACCGCCCGCTATCGCCCACTGGGCGCAACGCGCGCGCAGAACGGGTTGCTCGCGCTGCCCGCAATCCGGTCGGTTGGGCTTGAGACGGGGTATGCCTTCACCATCCGGGGTACCGGCGAAATGGGATGGAAAACCATTGTTACCGATGTTCCATCAGAAGCTGTTGGCACTCTGCAGCCCGGCGATGTCCTGCTCAGCGAAGCCCAGACCGGAACCGCGTTTGACGGGCCGGAAAGTCTGGATGCCGTACTGTCCGGACTTGTTGCCGAAAACCATCCCGAAGCGCGTCTGACCGTCCTGCGGAACGGGACCGAAACAGATGCGGTCATGCAATTGGCGCAGGAGTAATCAGACCGGTTCACAACAATCTGCCAGCGCGTGTTTGCTGAGGATTACAACATCCTGACGGGAGCCGGACCGTCGCAGTCGTAAAAGTTATCTTTTGTTTTCAGTTTCGTAAGTGCCACTGCAAAGAGTGCAGCGGTTTGTAGCAGCCCCAGGCACAGGTTTTCGTGCCGTCAGTTAAAAAGGTGTCGACACCATGTTCAAATACAAAAGCCCTCTGAGCCGGCTTCTAGAAGGTGCCGGCAAAGCCAAAGAAGAAGATACCGCAGAAGAAACCCCCGCCGTTGCGGAAGAAAAACAGGAGCCCATCGCCGATTTCAACGCCCTGCGCGAGGCGCTGGCGGGTGGGAACATGACGTCCGAGCCCTATGAGGAAACGGACGAGTTGATGCCGGAAGACAAGATGCCCGACTTCGCGGAAGACGAAGCCGAAGTCAGCGCAGAGGAAGAACCGGTTGAGGAATCGCTCTTTGCCGAAGATCCGGTGGAAGCCGATGAGGCCGAAGCTGAGGTGTTGATCCTTGCAGAGGAACCGGAAGGTGAATCCGAGCCGGTTGTGACCTTGCTTCAAACGCCCGAGGTCGACGTACAGGTCGTGCCGGAAGACGTCGTGATTGCTGAACCCGAAGAGACGGCCGAAGCGACCGCAGAGGTTCAGTCAGAGACACCGGAACCGCAACCCGAACCGGACGTATTCGTAACCCCGGAACCGGAAGTTCTTTTAACCCCTGAGCCGGAGGTCGTCGTAACCCCCGAACCGGAACAACCTGCGCCCGCCCCGGCTGAGGATCGCCGTTCTCGTGTGAAAACCACCTTCCTCGGCTTTGAACGCGCGGACACCCATGTTCAGGACCTGATGGAAACGGCTGAACCGGTCGCCAAGACCGAAGCCGCGCAGGAAACCTATCCGGTGGGATGGTTGGTTGTAACCGGCGGTCCGGGCCGTGGTTCGAGCATCACCCTGTCCGAAGGGTTGATGCAGATCGGGCGCAATGACGATCAGGCCATTCAGCTTGACTTTGGTGACACAGGAATTTCGCGCTCGAACCATGCGGTGATCGCCTATGACCCCGAGGATCGCAAATGCTATCTGGGTCACGGCGGCAAGGCCAATCTTGTACGGTTGAACGGCAAGCCCGTTCTCAGCACTGTTGCCTTGGCCAGCGGAGACCTGATCCGCATCAGCGAAACCTCGATCCGGTTCACCGCCTTCTGTGATGAAGGTTTTGATTGGCGGGACTCCTGATAGATGCTGGCGACCCCGGCATATGATATTGCGCTGATCCTGGATCAGGGTCGGCGCGACACGCAGGAAGATGCGATTGCCGCGCATATGTATGACGCGGTGAATGCAGGCTACGTCGTAGTGGCCGACGGAATGGGCGGGCATGATGCGGGCGAAGTCGCCTCGGACATTGTGGTCTCGACCTGGCGCGACGCGCTGGATGCGGAACTCGACGGCGATGAGTTGACCGAGTTCTCGGCCATTGATGCGCTGCCTCTGGCCGCAATGCAGGCCAACGCCGCCATCGCCAATCATAACGAGGCAAAAGGTGCCGGGTTCAACATGGGGTCCACGCTGTTGGGCACCCTGTTGCTGGGGTCGCGGCTCTACTGGATTTCTATCGGAGACAGCCCGCTTTACCTGTTCCGAGACGGTAAACTGGCCCAGATCAACGAAGACCACTCGATGGCCCCGGTGATCGACGCCAAGGTCGCGCAAGGTGAATTGACTGAGGCCGAGGCAAAAGCGCACCCGGACCGCAACCAGTTGACCTCTGTCGTCATGGGCGGGGCCATTCCAAAGGTGGATTGCCCCGAAGCCCCTCTGACATTGACGCCCGCCGATATCCTCGTTCTGGGCAGCGACGGGCTGCAATACCTCAGCGATATCGAAATCCAGTCAATCCTGCAGAACCACAAACAGGCACTGGCGCAAGAGATTGCAGATGCGTTGCTGCAGGCGGTGCAGGCCAAGAACGATCCGGATCAGGACAACCTGTCCATCGCCGTCGTGAAACTGACAAGACCCTAAGAAGGCAAAGCAACAGGACCCATGAGAGCACAACTGATCATATCCAGCCTGGCCCTAGCCGCTGCAGCAGGCGCAGCTACGGCACAAGAGGCATGTTCAACCTACGAGATTCAGCGCGGCGACAGCCTGCGGGAACTGACGATCCAGGTTTATGCAACCGAAGATTTCCGCATCATCTTTGACGCAAACCGCGATGTGATCGGGTCCAACCCGAACATCATCCGCGTCGGTGACGTGTTGACCCTGCCCTGCCTTGAAGAAGTCGGGCGCGCGCCGGTCGAACCTGAAACCGAAGCCGAACGTCTGGCTTCTGAAATGGCGGCTGAGCTGGTCCGGGCCGCGGAAGAGCGCGCCGCAAAGGCCATCGCCGAGGCCGAAACCCGCGTCGCGGAAGCGCAGGCCGAGGCCAAGAAAGCCAGTGAGGATGCGGTGATTGCGGCCAAAGCGGCGGCCAAAGAAGAAATCGAGGCGGCACGCGCCGAAGGGGCCGCGCTGATCCGCGACGCCGACGCCGGAGAACGCCCCGAGATTCGGGATCGCCAGCTTCTGCTCATCACAGGCGGAAACTATGCGCCTTTCACGGATGAGGCCTTGCCGCATCGCGGGCTCTACACGCATCTGGTCGAAACGGCCCTTTTGCGCGCGGCACCGGAACAGTCCTACAAGATCCAGTTCGTGAACGATTGGTCGTCGCATCTGGATCTGTTGATGCCAACCCTGGCTTTTGACGGAACCTTCCCATGGTCCCGCCCAAATTGCGACGAGGCGGCAGCGTTGTCCGAAAAAGACCGCTCGCGCTGTGAGACCTATAACTTCTCGAACCCGTTCTACGAAGTGGTGGATACGTTCTTCGCCCGCGACGGTTCTGGCTATGAAGAAACGCTGACCTATGCCGATTTCGCAGGCACGACGATCTGCCGGCCCGAGGGATGGTCGCTTTCGCATATGGATGCGGTCGGTCTTTATGAGCCTGCCATCACGCTGATGCGCCCCGTGTCCCCGGATGATTGCTTTCATGCAGTCATGGAAGGCACCGCCGATATCGTCGCCGTTGAAGCTCATCTGGCCGTCGAGGCGATTGGGCGGCTGGGCTACAAACACCGCATCATCGAAAACCCCAACCTGGCGGCCATCAAACCGCTTAACATCATGACCCACAAAGATAATCCCGACGGTGAAGCGATCCTTGAGACGCTGAATCAGGGTCTGGCAATCATGCAGCAATCCGGCGAGTGGCGCGACATCGTCTCAACCGCTCTTCGTCATCAAATGGAAAATGGCTAAGGCCCCGAACGGCCTGAAAACCTACAGTCTGGAGGACGTGAACATGTTTGAATTCAACCTTAAGAAAGTCGTGATGTCGGCAAGCGCCGTCACTGCCTTGAGCGCCGGAGCCGCCGCCGCGCAGGAAGCCTGTACAAACTACACCGTCTCGGATGGCGACACGATGGCCACAATCGCCATCGCGGCTTACGGCACCTCGAACTATCAGCCGATCTTCAACGCGAACCGCAACGTGATCACCAACCCAAACGCGCTGGAACCCGGCCTTGTTCTGGCCCTGCCCTGTACCGACGGCAGCTTGCCCAACGGTCAGTCCGCGCAGGAAATCATCGCAGCGGAAGAACAGCGCGCGGCAAGTGTGAAACGCTCGAACGTTTACGCCCCGCCGATCAAAATGGTCGCCGGTAATGGCTGGGAGCCGTTCACGACCGAGGCACTCGGTGGCGGCGGCATCATGACCCGTCTGGCCACCACCAGCCTGCAGCGGGCGGGCAACAGCCGCGACTACTCGGTCAGCTTTGTCGATGATTGGAGCTCGCACTTGGATACGCTGTTGCCACTTGGCGCATTTGATATCTCGATCGCCTGGACGGTTCCGGATTGCACCAACCGTACCTATGAGTGGTCGAAGGAAACTGAGGCCCGTTGCACTCAGTTTGTCGCCTCCGTTCCGGTTTATGACGTCGTCGGCGGTTTCTTCACCCTGCCGGAAAGCGACTACGCAGGCGCAACGGAATTCGCCGATTTTGAAGGCGCAACCGTTTGCCGCATGGCAGGCTGGAGCATGGTTGTTTTGGAAGAAGTTGGCCTTAATCGCACGAATACAACCGTGGTTCAGCCGAACTCGGCCCGCGAATGCCTGGACGCGGTCTTGACTGGCACAGCGGACGTCGCGGCGTTTGAGGTTGAGCTGTACGCATCGACCATGAAAGACATGGGCCTGACTTCGTCCGACATCGTTGAGAACCCGTATGTTTCGACGCTCTCTTCGATGAGCTTCCTGGCCCATCGAACCAACCCATTCGCGCGCGAATATATCGCGATGATGAACAAGGGTCTGAATGAAATGCGTGAATCCGGCGAATGGTACGCGATCATCTCGGACACGCTGCGCGAGCAGAACGAAAAGCTGAACGCGGCATCCAACTGATCCCTCGGTCGAACAGACCAACACTTGGGCCGGTCGCAAGATCGGCCCTTTTTTGGCAACAGATGTTTGTTTTTGACCGCCATCTCGACGAACCGCGTACTCAATTGCCTGTGAATAAGGTACCGTCACAGCAAGTAGCATGACCTGAAGGACACAGGACGCTCATGAACCAGAGCACAGGAGATTTCATCAGCGACGCCTTGGTGACGCCTGAGCTACAGGCGCTTGATATCGCTGTCATCCTGCCCTGCTACAATGAGGCTGTTGCCATCGGCGAAACCGTTTCGCAATTCCAGGCGGCGCTGCCCAATGCGACGGTTTATGTGTTTGACAACAATTCGACCGATGGCTCGATCCAAGCTGCGCGCGCTGCAGGTGCGGTTGTCCGTACCGAGGCGTTGCAGGGCAAAGGGAATGTTGTGCGCCGGATGTTCGCGGATGTTGATGCGGATGTTTATGTCATGGCCGATGGTGACGCGACCTATGACAGCGCTGCCGCGCCGGACCTGATCAAGACGCTGGTCTCGCAGAATCTCGATATGGTGAACGGCGCGCGGGTGAATAAGGAAACACAGGCCTATCGACCGGGACATAAATTCGGCAACGCGCTGTTCTCTGGGTTGGTGAAGCTGTTCTTCAGCAACAATATCGACGATCTGTTGTCCGGCTATCGGGTCTTCAGCCGACGGTTTGTTAAAAGCTTTCCCGCCGCGTCGAACGGGTTCGAGATCGAAACCGAACTGACGGTCCACGCGATGCAAATGCGAATGCCGATCAGCGAAGTCGAAACAAACTATGTCTCGCGCCTGCCGGATTCGAATTCGAAACTTTCGACCTTTAAGGATGGTTGGCGCATTCTCAAGATGATCAGCCTGTTGATCAAAGAGGAAAAGCCGATGTCGTTTTTCCTGTCTCTGGCCCTGTTCGTTTTTGCCCCGTCGCTGCTGGTCTTTATCTCGGTGCTGACCGAGTTTTTTGAGACGGGTCTGGTGGCGCGCTTTCCGTCTCTCATCGTGGCGGCATCCGGATTTGTCGCGACAATGCTCTCGGTGGTGTGCGCGCTTATTCTGGATTCGCTGGCGCGAGGCCGCAGAGAGGCCAGGCGGCTGTCCTACCTGCAATATCCCGGCGTGGCACAGGCGCTGGATCTGAAAACCAAAACCTGATTTTCCAGACCCGGGCTGGCATTTGACAATTCCGGAAAAGTAAATGGCCAGCACCCAAAATGCTGGCCATTTCTTCTGAGTGAGTGGTAGTGCCCCAAGGCGCCACCGGTAGTTATCTCTGGTTGGCTCCAATTTACCAAGACGAGTCAGCGGCGGGTATTGGGGGAATCCCGTAAGTTTTACGGTTTTTTAGTTGGGCGGACGAGTATGTGTTTGTTCTGGGCCGATTGGTTGAACAATAATTGATGGTAACATGCTTTATGTTCAGGCAAATCACAGCCCGGCCAATTCTCGCCGCCAGCGGATATCTGGGACTTTGTTGAAGTTGAATTGGCCCGCGCCCTATTGGCGCGGGCCTATGGATTTAGTCGATGATCGCGTTCAGTGTCGCGCTGGGGCGCATGACCGCTGCGGTCTTGACCGGATCGGTGTGATAGTAACCGCCCAGATCAGCGGCCCCACCCTGCGCGGCAGCCAGTTCTGACAGGATTTGCTCTTCCTTAGTCGCCAGTTCCTGCGCAAGCGGAGCGAACTCGGCAGCCAGTTCCGCGTCATCTGTCTGCGCGGCCAGGGCTTCAGCCCAGTAGCGCGCGAACCAATAGTGGCTGTCGCGGTTGTCGGGCTGGCCGACCTTGCGGCTGGGCGATTTGTTGTTATCCAGAATGCCCTGCGTCGCGGCCTCGGCAGCGGCACCCAGAACACCGGCCTTGGCGTTGCCTTTGCTGTCGGCCAGGAAGTTCAGCGATTCACCCAGCGCACAGAACTCACCCATCGAGTCCCAGCGCAGGTGGTTTTCCTCGACCAACTGCTGCACGTGTTTCGGGGCTGAACCACCCGCGCCCGTCTCGAACAGACCGCCGCCATTCATCAGCTTGACGATCGACAGCATCTTGGCCGAGGTGCCCAGTTCCAGGATCGGGAACAGATCGGTCAGATAGTCGCGCAGCACGTTGCCCGTGATGGCGATCGAGTCCTTGCCCGCCGTGATGGTCTCAAGCGACTGGCGGGTCGCCTCGCGCGGGGCCATGATCAGGAACTTGTCAGCCACGCCAGCCGCCTCAAGCGCCGGTTTGACGTATTTGATCAGTTCCGCGTCATGGGCACGGTTCGCGTCCAGCCAGAAGATCGCCTCGGACCCGGTCAGGCGCTGACGGTCCATCGCCAGCTGAATCCAGTTCTCGATGGGGGCCTTCTTGACGGTGCAGGAGCGCCAGATATCGCCCTGCTCAACCTCATGGGAATGCAGCGTCTCACCATTGGCCAGAACGATGCGGATGGCGCCATCAGCCGGAGCCTGGAACGTGGTCGGGTGAGAGCCATATTCCTCGGCCTTTTGCGCCATCAGGCCAACATTGGCCACGGCCCCGGCGGTGGCCGGGTTCAGCGCACCATTGGCTTTGAAAAACTTGATGGTTTCGTCATAGACCGGCGCATAGCAGCGGTCGGGGATCACACAGTTGGTGTCACCCTTGGCACCGGCCTCATCCCAGCCCTTGCCGCCCGCGCGGATCACCGCAGGCATCGAGGCGTCGATGATCACGTCCGAGGGCACGTGCAGGTTGGTGATGCCCTTGTCGCTGTCGACCATATACATGGACGGACGGTCGCCTTTAATCGCGCCGATCGCTGCCATGATGTCGGCGTTGCCCTGAACCCGTTCCAGCAGATCGCCCAGACCCGAGTTCGGATTCACACCCAGCGCGTCCAATTCCGCGCCCAACTTGTCGAACACAGGGGCCAGCCACGCCTTGACCGCATAGCCAAAGATGATCGGGTCGCTGACCTTCATCATCGTGGCTTTCATATGCAGCGAGAACATGGTGCCGTCTGCCTTGGTGTCTTCGATGGCCTCGGCCAGAAACGCCGACAACGCCTTGACCGACATGAAGGTCGCATCGGCCACGGTGCCTTCGTCCAGCGGCCAGCCGTCTTTCAGAACGGTCGCGCTGCCATCCTTGCCCACGAATTCGATCTTCGCGTCACCGGCCTGCGCGGCAGTGATGGTGGCCGATTTCTCGTTGGCATAGAAATCATTGCCCGACATCGAGGACACTTTGGTCTTGCTGTCCGCCGCCCACGCACCCATCGAATGCGGGTTCTTCTGGGCATAGTTTTTCACCGCCCGCGCCGCGCGGCGATCGCTGTTACCCTCGCGCAGAACCGGGTTCACCGCCGAGCCTTTGATCGCGTCATAACGCGCACGGATCGCCCTTTCCTCATCGGTCGAAGGCTCTTCGGGGTAGTTCGGGATATCATAACCCTGCGACTGCAGTTCTTCGATGGCCGCCACCAGCTGCGGGACCGAGGCCGAGATGTTTGGCAGCTTGATCACGTTGGCATCCGGTGTCTTAACCAACTCGCCCAAAGCGGCCAGATCGTCGGTGATGCGCTGCGCGTCGGTCAGGTTCTCAGGAAAGGTCGCGAGGATGCGGCCCGCAAGCGAGATGTCCTTGGTTCCAACGCTCACCCCTGCTGCCGAGGCAAACTTGCGAATGATGGGCAGGAACGAGGCGCTGGCCAGTTCGGGCGCTTCGTCTACAATGGTATACAATACGTCGAAGTTCGATTTATCTGCCATATTCTTTTACCTTTTTTAAGCCTTTTATGGGCGAACGATCCAAGAGTTAGGGCCACAACATCGCGGCGCGGGAGGGACGTGCTAAGGATACCGCCCCTGGGTGACTCTGTTTTGACAGGGCCTCCCTTAAATCAGGTTTGGGTTGAAATCAATCGTAACCGAGCGCGCAATTTGACACGGGTTGGTTGGTAAGCAGTCTTAACGCTTTGGATCGGGCAACCAAGAAAGTTTCAGGTCGTTGTGGTCCAGATAATAGTCGATCAGATCGTTCACACTTTGATGAGAACCCGCTTCTGGGTCGGCACCGGTGTTTCTTAGAAGTCGTTTCATTTCTTCGGTGCCATCAATCTGAGCAGTTTGAAAATACGTGTGGAAAGCCGCGCGCGCCAGATCACGTCTGCCAAAAACCTCATATGTTTGTGCCCTTCTCACTGAACTGGCTACCAACTCCCAATCTGCGGGTCCGAGCCACAGCCAGTCAATGCGATCCTTCAAACTCCTCTTTGCAGAAGTTTTCTGCAAGACATGTTGAATGTACTGTTCGACATACGCTTTGCCCTCGTTCTCATCCCCAATAGTAAGGTGAACCAAGGCATACCGAAGAAACTCTTCCGTAACGTCGGGTTGTATCTCTTGATACTCTTCGACCGTTTCCAAAGCCGCAGTTAAGTTTTGTGTGTGAATAATATGAAGCGCGCCAAGATGTCCCAATACCCAAGACCTGTCCGCCCAGCGGTCAGCAGGACCTTCAAACAATTCCAACGCCGCTTGATAATCTTTGCGTTCAAGTAAGAGACCGGCGAGGCGCTTTCCCGCTTTTTCGTGGGTGGGATCAAGTTCAATTATCCGTCTATATCCATCCAAAGCAGCTTCTTTTCTACCAATGTTCTGTTCGAACTTGGCCTTGTGAAATAACGCATATGTGTTGCTAGGGTCTGTGCGAAGCGCATTTGCATAGTCCGATGCTGCAGCCTCTTGATCATCCAGCGCATCATGTGCAAAGGCCCGCCTAACAAACGCGGTTGCGTCATTAGGCTGAACAGTCAAAGCGCTGGTGTAGTCAGCAATCGCCAGTTCATACTCTTTGCCGCAATAAAACGCCCAGCCTCGGCTTTTCAGAAGGTTTTGGTGTTGCGTTTCGCTGATCTCATCCGAATCCATAATCGTATTGCAGGCTGCTACCACGTCGGACATGCGCCCCTTATTGCCAAGGCACTTCGCGGTCAGTTCTTTGTGCTGCGTTGCCGATCTGGACGGCGAATTAAACGACAGAACAAGTGTGGCGATGATGATAATCAGGGCAGCAATACGGACGTGCATCCAATCTCCTATGTGTCGGCAATACACACCTTAAAGTGGTGCCCGTCCGCAAACACACAAGAGGCTGCCGCCCCGATCGCTCCGCAGAGATGCAGAAAGGTTACAGTGGCTTACCGGAACCGCTGACCTGTCTCGGGATCGAACACCATTGCACGTTCTGGCTGAACCGAGATGCCGATCCGCTCGCCGTTCTTACTGCGCTGATCGTCGCGTTCTTCGACGATCAGTTTGTCGCCATTAGGGGTCAGAAGATACGAATAAGACACACCGCCGAGCGCCTCGGTCAGGTCAACCGTGCAGGTGTCGGCCGCGCGGTCGATCTGGATGTGTTCGGGGCGCATACCCAGCGTCACTTTGCTCAGACCGGGCGGGACGGTGGCTGAAATGGGCAGAGGCTGGCCGAGCGCCGGGTGGGTCACATGGCCGTCGGCATATTCACATTCCAGAAAGTTCATCGCAGGTGAGCCGATGAACCCCGCGACAAAGCGGTTGTCTGGGTCGCGGTACAGGTCCATGGGCGCGCCGACCTGCTCGATCCGACCGTCGCGCAGCACGACGATCTTGTCTGCCATGGTCATCGCTTCGACCTGATCGTGGGTCACGTAGATCATGGTCGCGCCGATCTCCTGGTGCAGCCGTGCGATCTCGACCCGCATTTCGACGCGCAATTCGGCATCGAGGTTGGACAGCGGTTCGTCGAACAGGAATACCTCGGGGCCGCGCACGATGGCCCGACCAATGGCTACGCGCTGCCGCTGCCCACCGGACAAGGCCTTGGGTTTGCGTTTCAGGTACTGGTCCAGCTTTAGGATATTCGACGCTTCCTGCACCTTGGATTCGATCTCGGGCTTCGCCACGCCGTTCATGCGCAGGCCAAAGCCCATATTCTCGGCAACCGTCATGTGCGGATACAGGGCATAGGTCTGGAACACCATCGCTACGCCGCGCTTTGCGGGGTCCATATGGGTCACGTCCCGGGCACCGATGCGAATCTCACCCTCCGAGGTCTCCTCCAGACCCGCGATCATGCGCAGCAACGTGGATTTGCCACATCCCGAGGGGCCAACGAAGACGCAGAACTCGCCATCTTCGATCTGCAGGTCGATACCGTGGATGACCTGCGTCTGGCCGTACCGTTTGATCGCCTGATTCAGTGTTACACCTGTCATGTCGCTTGCATCCTGTTGTTTCTGGCGTTCGGGCGGGACTCGGGGAACCGCCATGTTTGTGCCTCGGCCCCAATCTGTTCGGCCACGCGGCGAACAAGGGGGATCCATGCTTCTAGTTGTTTCAGATCTATGCGCTCGGTGGATCCGGTCACCGAAATCCCACCCAACACCCTGCCGCCCGATGTCAGGATCGGGCAGGCGATGCAGATAATTCCGGGCTCATGTTCTTCATCATCGACGGCATATCCCCGATGGCGAATTAGGTTGAGATCGTCCCGCAGCGCCTGTTCCGAGGTCAGGGTCTTGTCAGTGAACCGATGGAAGCTTTGCTGCAGGACCGCCTTGTTCAACGCCTCGTCGTCCAGATAGGCCATCATCGCCTTGCCCACGCCCGTGCAATACGCCGGGCCGACCTTGCCCGCCTGCGAATACATCTCGACCGGTTGGGCGGCATTGCGTTTGTCCACATAGAGGACCTGACTGGAATCGAGCTGCGCCAGATGAACCGTCTCGCCGGTCTCGCGGCTGAGCGCATCCAGAAACGGTCGCGCGATCGGTGCCAGAGAGCTTTGCGTCCACGCCGCATGCGCCAGTCGCACCAAGCGCATACCGGGCGCGTAGGTTTGCCGATCTGCGTCGTAAGACAGCATGCCCTGATTGGTCAGGGACTGCAGAAACCGGTAGAGCGTCGCCTTGGGGAAGCTGCTGCAGTCCAGCAATTCCGCAAAGCGAACCGGTCGTTCGAACGCCGCCACCTGGTCCAGCACATCACATGCTTTGCCTATTGTTCCGTCACCTGCCACGGGTGCCTAGTCTCCTCCACTTACCCTGTGGCTGGGCCACGAGGGTCTTGACAACGCTAACCGATTCGATGTGTAGTTTTCAATATGTAAAACACGGTTTCATTATTTGGAACCAATAAATGGAAGCTTAAGGGAGGAAACCATGCATTCCATGTTCAAGCGCACTGCAGCGGCGCTGGCTGCCAGTGTCGCACTTGCTGCGCCTGTTGCTGCCGAATTGACCGGCGAGTTGAGAATTTTCCTTGATACATCGAACCCGGCGCCGCGCGCGACGATGGAAGCGATGATCGAGCAGTTCCAGCAACAGCATCCGGACCTTGCCATCGAGACAACCGTCATCGATCGGGAAGCGTACAAAACTCAGATCCGCAACTTCCTGACAGCGGACACGCCGGACGTGGCAACATGGTATGCGGCCAACCGGATGAAGCCCTATGTAGAGGCCGGATTGTTCGAAGACGTGTCCGACCTGTGGGCCGAACCGGCGATTGCCGAGAATCTGGCCTCGACCAAAGGCGCGATGACCATCGACGGCAAACAGTGGGGCGTGCCCTATACCTACTATCAGTGGGGCGTTTACTATCGCAAAGATATCTTTGACGAACTGGGCCTGACCGAGCCGACCACCTGGGAAGAAGAGCTGGCCAACTGCCAGAAAATCGTGGATTCAGGCCGCGCCTGCTATACCATTGGCACCAAGTTCCTGTGGACTGCCGGCGGCTGGTTCGACTACCTGAACATGCGCACCAACGGCTTCGACTTCCACCAGCAACTGGCCAATGGCGAAGTGAGCTGGGAAGACGAGCGGGTCAAGCAGACCTTCGCCAACTGGAAGCAGCTGATCGACATGGGTGCGTTCATCGACAACCACCAGACCTATAGCTGGCAGGAAGCCCTGCCTTTCATGGTCAACGGTGAGGCGGCGGCCTATCTGATGGGCAACTTCGCGGTGGCACCGCTGCGCGAAGCGGGCCTGACCGACGATCAGTTGGATTTCTATCAGTTCGTCGCCATCAATCCTGACGTTGAACTGGCCGAAGATGCGCCCACCGATACGTTCCACATCCCAGCGAATGCCTCGAACAAGGAAGCCGCGCGCGAGTTCCTGCGTTTCGTCGTCTCGCCCGATGTACAGAGCGAAATCAACAATGGCGCGAACCTTGGCCAGTTGCCGGTGAATGCCAAATCGTCTGTTGATGACGACAAATTCCTGCTGCAGGGCTTTGAGATGCTGTCGTCGAACAGCCCCGGCGGCGTCGCTCAGTTCTGGGATCGTGACGCGCCTGCGGAAATGGCCAAAGTGTCCATGGAAGGCTTCCAGGAGTTCATGGTCAAGCCTGACAATGCCGACAAGATTCTGGCCAAGCTGGAACGGGCGCGCGGGCGCATCTACGACAACTGAACCGCACAGGCTGGGCTGACGTCCGGCCTAAGCGCAACACCGTAGGGCGGGCCCGAGCCCGCCTTACCCCCACCACACCAATCCGAGTGTCCCTATGACCGTTGCCGTCGACGTCCCGGAACAGGAAAGCTGGTTCCACAGAAATCAACAGCGCATTGCACCGTGGCTGTTTCTCGCCCCCGGCCTGCTGTTCTTCATGGTCTATGTGATCATACCGGTATTCCAGTCCTTCAACCTGTCGCTCTATGAATGGGACGGGTTGGGCGCGGCAGAATATGTGGGCTTCCGCAATTATGAGGACCTCTATTGGGAATGGGTCGATCGGGATGCGTTCTACATCTCGCTCAAGAACAACCTGATCTGGCTGATCCTGTATCTGGCTGCGATCCCCGCCGGGCTGTTCATCGCGTTGTTCCTGAACCAGACCGTCTGGGGTATCCGGCTTTATAAGTCTTTGTTTTTCTTTCCGTTTGTGATTTCGCAAGTCGTCGTCGGCCTTGTGTTTACCTGGTTTTACGACCCCACTTTCGGGTTGCTGAACGAATTCTTGGGCTTTTTTGGTCTCGGCCCGCTGAACGTGCTGGGCGACGAACGCTTCGTCACCTACGGCATCATCTTCGCAGGGCTCTGGCCGCAGACCGCCTATTGTATGATCCTGTATCTGACCGGCCTGAACGCCGTGGACCCCGAACAGATCGAGGCCGGGCGTCTGGACGGTGCGAAAGGATGGCGGATGCTGTGGCACATCATCCTGCCGCAACTGCGCCCCGCCACGTTCATCGCCTTTGTCGTGACTATCATCGGCGCGTTGCGCAGCTTCGACCTGATCTCGATCATGACCCAAGGCGGCCCGTTCGGCTCGTCCCGCGTGCTGGCCTATTATATGTTCGAGGTCGCGCTCTCCGAATACGGCTTCCGCATGGGATACGGAGCCGCGATCGCGGTGATCCTGTTCCTGATCATGCTGTGCTTCATCGCCTATTTCCTGTGGTCGATGTATCGCGAAGAAAAGGGGCACTGAGATGTTTCCCAAACCCATCGAAAAACAACCCCGCGCGGCGCAGATCACCTATCAGGCCATGTTGCCCATTGCCCTGTTGCTGTGGCTCGGTCCGCTGCTGGCGGTTGCCCTGTTCTCGGTCAAACCGGCGGCGGATTTCACCAATGCCAACTATTGGGGGCTGCCCTCCAGCTTTGAGGGGGCCTTCAACTACGGGCAGGTGTTCTTCAACTCGGACATGCCACGCTATCTGCTGAACTCGTTCATGATCACCGTTCCGACTGTGATCGGAGCCGTGGCCCTCAGCTGCATGACCGGCTTTGCGCTTGGCATCTACAAGTTCAAATCGAACCTCTGGATCTTTTTCATGTTCGTTGCGGGCAACTTCGTGCCCTTCCAGATCCTGATGGTCCCTGTGCGCGACCTGACGTTGGAATTGGGGCTCTACAACACCAAGACCGGCCTCGTCCTGTTCCACATCGCGTTCCAGACAGGCTTCTGCACCCTCTTCATGCGCAACTTCATCCGCGCCCTGCCGTTTGAACTGATCGAAGCCGCCCGGGTCGAGGGCATCAGCGAGGTTCGCATCTTCTGGTACGTGGTCCTGCCCCTGATGAAGCCCGCGATTGCCGCCCTCAGCGTGCTGATCTTCACCTTCATCTGGAACGACTATTTCTGGGCCGTGGTGCTGACCCAAGGCGCCGAAAGCCAACCCGTCACCGCCGGGATCACCAGCTTCAACGCGCAATTCCGCGCCGCCTATCAGTTGATGAGCGCCGGTTCCATCGTCGCGGCCCTGCCGCCAGTGGCCATGTTCTTCCTGATGCAGAAACACTTTATCGCGGGCCTGACCCTCGGTGCCGTAAAATAACGCCAAACCAAAGGTTTGTCCGATGACCAAGATCACCTTTATCGGCGCAGGCTCCACGATCTTCATGCAGAACATCGTGGGCGACGCCTTGCTGACCCCGGCGCTGGCCGACAGTCACTTTGCGCTGATGGATATCGACCCACAGCGCCTGACTGAGAGCGAAACCGTGGCGCGCGCCATGATCCGCTCGGTCGGCACCGGGGCCTCGGTCTCCACCCATACCGACCGTCGCGCGGCGCTTGACGGGGCCGATTTCGTCATCACCGCCTTTCAGATCGGCGGGTATGATCCCTGCACGGTGACCGATTTCGAAATCCCCAAGCAATACGGTCTGCGCCAGACCATCGCCGACACGCTGGGCGTTGGCGGCATCATGCGCGGCCTGCGCACCGTTCCCGTCCTTTGGGATGTGGCGCAGGACATGATGCAGCTTTGCCCCGACGCCACGCTGTTGCAATACGTCAACCCAATGGCGATCAACACGTGGGCGCTGGCTGAACGGTTCCCGATGCTGAAACAAGTCGGCCTTTGCCATTCGGTGCAGAACACGGTGGAAGAACTGGCCCATGACCTCGACCTGCCCAAAGAGGACTTCCGCTACAGAGTCGCGGGCGTCAATCACGTGGCCTTCTTCCTGAGGCTGGAACATCAGGGCCGCGATCTCTACCCCGCGTTGCGTCAGGGTTACGCCAGCGGCGCGCTGCCCAAACCTCCCCTGCTGATGCCCCGCTGCCCCAACAAGGTGCGGTACGAGGTCATGGATCATCTCGGTTACTTCTGCACCGAAAGCTCGGAACATCTGGCCGAATACGTGCCTTGGTTCATCAAGAATGGGCGCGAGGACCTGATTCAGCAGTTCTCGATCCCGCTCGATGAATACCCCACCCGCTGCGTCGAACAGGTCGCGGGCTGGAAGGAGCAAGCCAAAACCCTGACCGATGGTCGCGATATCGACGTGACCCGCAGCCACGAATTTGCCGCTGACCTGATGAACGCCATCACCACCGATACCCCCTACACGGCCTATGGCAACCTGCCCAACACCGGCCAAATCCCGCAACTGCCGCTGGGTGCGGCGGTTGAGACCCCCTGCTTGGTCGATGCAAACGGCGTGCACCCCTCGGTCGTCAACGACATCCCACCGCAACTGGTGGCGCTGATGCGTACGCAGATCAACGTGCAGGAACTGACCGTCCGCGCCCTGACCGAGGAAAACCCCGACCACATCTACCACGCCGCTATGATGGACCCGCACACCGCCGCCGAGCTGGACCTGCGCCAGATCCGCAGCCTCGTGACCGACCTGCTGACCGCCCATGCCGACTGGCTGCCTGACTGGTGCCGCCCGGCGCGTGCTGCCTGATCTTCATCTTTTCACAAATACTCAAATCCAACCCCAGCCACGAAAAGCACCGCCCGACATGACAAAACGCCGCTCACAGCACTGGTACGGAAAACTCGACAAGGACGGGTTCATTCACCGCTCGTGGATGAAGAACCAAGGCTTTCCCGACCATGCCTTTGACGGCCGCCCCATCATCGGAATCTGCAACACATGGTCGGAGCTGACCCCCTGCAATTCAGGCTTGCGCGATCTGGCCGAGGGCGTCAAACGCGGCGTGTGGGAGGCCGGAGGTTTCCCCGTCGAATTCCCCGTCATGTCGCTGGGCGAGACCCAGATGAAGCCCACCGCCATGCTGTTCCGCAATCTGCTGGCGATGGATGTCGAGGAATCTATCCGCGCCTATGGCATCGACGGCGTCGTGCTGTTGGGGGGCTGCGACAAGACCACGCCGGGGCAGTTGATGGGTGCTGCCTCGGTCGATCTGCCATCCATCGTGGTCAGTTCCGGCCCGATGCTGAACGGCAAGTTCAAGGGCAAGGATATCGGCTCGGGCACGGATGTCTGGAAGTTCTCGGAAGAGGTCCGCGCGGGCGAGATGACCCTGCAGGACTTCATGAACGCCGAATCCGGCATGTCCCGCAGCGCGGGGGTCTGCATGACGATGGGCACGGCGTCCACAATGGCCTCGCTGGTCGAGGCGATGGGCATGTCCCTGCCCACCAACGCCGCCCTCCCGGCAGTTGACGCCCGCCGGATGGCGCTGGCGCATCTGACCGGCAAACGCATTGTCGAGATGGTGGACGAAGACCTTAAACCCTCGGACATCCTGACCAAGGAAGCGTTCGAGAACGCCATTCTGGCAAACGCAGCTGTCGGCGGATCGACCAATGCGGTGGTGCATCTTCTGGCGCTGGCGGGTCGCGTCGGGGTGGATCTGACGCTGAAAGATTTTGAAATCGGGTCCGAAATCCCGCTGCTGGTCAACTGCATGCCCTCGGGCACATACCTGATGGAAGACTTCTGCTACGCCGGCGGCGTGCCGGTTGTTCTGAACGAACTCAAACCGTTCCTGCGCCCGGCCAAGTCGGTTCTCAACAAAGACATCTCGGCGCATTACGAAGAAGCCGAGTGCTATAACTCCGACGTCATCCGCCCCTTCGCCGATCCGGTCAAACCCGCCGCGGGCCTGCGCGTTCTACGCGGCAATCTTGCGCCCAACGGTGCCATCGTGAAGCCTTCGGCGGCGACGGATGAACTGCTGGAAACCGAAGGCGAGGCGTATGTTTTTGAAAGCATCGAAGACCTCAAAGCCAATATCGACCGCGATGATCTGCCTGTCACCGCCGACACTATTCTGGTGCTCAAGGGCTGCGGCCCCAAGGGCTATCCTGGGATGCCCGAGGTCGGCAACATGCCGATCCCCGGCAAGCTGGTGAAGAAAGGTGTGCGCGACATGATCCGCATCTCGGACGCGCGCATGTCAGGCACCGCCTTCGGCACCGTCATCCTGCATGTCAGCCCCGAGGCGCAGGCCGGTGGCACGCTGGCGCTGGTGAAAACCGGCGACCGCATCCGCGTTTCAGCCAGCAAGGGCGAGCTGGAACTTCTGGTGGACGAGGCCGAGCTTGCAACCCGCCGCGCCGCGTGGCAACCGGATGCACCGCATTACACCCGCGGCTATGCCAAGCTTTATATCGACCACGTTCTACAAGCCGATCAGGGGGCCGACCTCGACTTCCTCGTCGGCAAAGACACCCGCCTTGTGACCAGAGAGAGCCACTGATGGACAACCCCGCCACCTTCCACGACCTCGACGGAGCGTCTGTCTATATCACCGGCGGCGGCTCGGGCGTTGGTGCCGCACTCACGGATGGGTTCATGGCCCAAGGTGCCAATGTCGCCTTTATCGGCCGCTCGGATGCCAGCGCCTTTGTCGAACAGATGCGCGACAAACACGGGCGTGCGCCGCTTTTCCTGCAGGGCGACATGACCGACACCGAATTGCTGCACACCACCATGGCCAAAGCCGCCGAGGCGCATGGCCCGATCAAGGTGCTGGTCAACAACGCCGCCAATGACAAACGCCACGCGCTGGACGACACCACGCCCGAATTCTGGGACTGGATGATCGAGGTCAACCTCAAGGCCTATTTCTTTGCCTGCCAAGAGGCCGCGCGGCAGATGAAAGACGGTGGATCGATTATCAATTTCAGCTCGATCAGCTATATGATGGGGAACGCTGGCTATCCGATCTATACCACGTCGAATGCCGGGATCACCGGCATGACCCGCTCGTTGGCGCGCGAGTTGGGGCCACAGAACATCCGCGTCAACGCGCTGGCCCCGGGATGGGTTCTGACGCAGAAACAACTGGATATGTGGGCCACGCCCGAGGATCTGGCCGCACATCTGGACCGCCAGTGCCTGAAGGAACATCTGACGCCCGAGGACATGATCGCACCGACGCTGTTTCTGGCGTCCGAGGCCAGCCGCGCGATGACCGGTCAGTGCATGGCGGTCGATGGCGGCGTTGTGGTGACGGGGTGATGCAATGAACGTGGAATGGATCGCCGTCGATTGGGGAACCTCGTGCCTGCGCGTCTGGGCGATGCAGGGCGACACCGTTCTGGACAGCGCGCAGTCCGACAAGGGGATGGGTGGGCTCGCCAAGGGCGACTTTCAGGCCGCGCTGCTGGATCTGGTCGAAGGCTGGCTGGGCCCTGCCCCGATTGATGTGATCGCCTGCGGCATGGTCGGCGCGCGGCAGGGCTGGGTCGAGGCCCCCTATACCGCCGTGCCCACCGCGCCAGTGCCCGGGGCTCCGATCCGCGTGCCGGACACCGACTCGCGCATACGCGCCTTTGTGGTGCCGGGCCTGAAACAGCCCGATCCGGCGGACGTGATGCGTGGCGAGGAAACGCAGATCGCGGGCTATCTGGCCACGCGTCCCCATTGGGATGGCGTGATCTGCCTGCCCGGGACACATACGAAATGGGCTCAGATCAGCGCCGGAGAGGTCATCAGCTTTCGCACCTTCATGACCGGTGAGATGTTCGACCTGCTGCGTGGCCAATCGGTGCTGCGGCACTCCATCGGCACCGGTTGGGACGATGATGCCTTTGCCGAGGCCGTAAGCGACGCGATGTCCAAACCGGAACAGCTTGCCGCGCGATTGTTCGGTCTGCGGGCGGCGGATTTGCTTCACGGGCAGGAGGGCGACACCGCCCGCGCCCGCCTGTCGGGCCTGCTGATCGGGGCCGAACTGGCAGCAGCCCGGCCCTATTGGCTGGGGCAGCAACTGGCCGTCATCGGGGCCGATGGGCTGTCTGCCGTCTATGCGCAGGCCCTGCAGCAACAAGGCGCGCCGTCCGAGACCATCACCGCAACGCAGGCCACTCTGGCAGGCCTGTCGCAAGCCCGAACCCTGACGAGGCAAACCGCATGAGCCGTCCCATCATCGCCATCCTGCGCGGCCTGCGCCCGACCGAGGCCGCCGCGATGGGCCACGCCCTGATCGACGCAGGCATCGACCGGATCGAGGTGCCGCTGAATTCGCCCGATCCGCTGGACAGCATCGGCATTCTGGCGCGCGAATGCGGCGACCGGGCGCTGATCGGTGCGGGCACCGTTCTGACCCCCGATCAGGTTCAGGCCGTGGCCGATGTGGGCGGCAAGCTGATCGTGTCACCCAACGCCGATACCGACGTGATCCGCCGCACAGCCGCGCTGGGGCTGCAAAGCTGGCCCGGCATCTTCACCCCGACCGAAGCCTTTGCCGCGCTGGCCGCCGGGGCCACCGGCCTGAAACTGTTCCCTGGCTCGATGGCTGGTCCCGCGGGCCTGTCGGCCCTGCGCGCGGTACTGCCAGCGGGCACACAGGTCTTTGCCGTCGGCGGCGCGGGGCCCGAGAATTTCGGCGAATGGCGCGCAGCCAGCGCAGATGGGTTCGGCATCGGCTCGGCGCTTTATAAACCGGGCCTGACGGTGGACGAGGTCGCCGACCGCGCGCGCCGCATCGTCTCTGCCTATGACGAGGCCGCCGCATGACTCAGGTCTTTGACGACCGCCCCTGTGAACTGGGCGAGGGGCCGCTGTGGCATCCCGAACGCAAACAACTGTTCTGGTTTGACATCATCGCCAAACGCCTGATGACCCGCGAGGGCGATGCCGCCCGGGTCTGGCAATTCGACGAGCATGTCTCGGCTGCCGGATGGGTGGATCGGGACACCTTGCTGATCGCCTCGGAAACCGGGCTGTGGCGGTTTGGGCTGACGAATGGCGACCAAACGCTGGTTGCCCCGCTTGAGGCCGACAACCCCGTGACTCGTTCGAATGACGGGCGGGCCGACCCGTGGGGCGGGTTCTGGATCGGGACGATGGGCAAGCAGGCCGAACCGGGCGCGGGCGCGATCTATCGCCTCTGGCGCGGAGAACTGCGGCAGTTGGTGCCGGATGTGACCATCTCGAACGCGATCTGTTTCGCGCCGGACCGGTCCTGCGCCTACTATGCCGACACGGTGACGCAACAGGTGATGCGCCAACAGCTGAACCCGGAAACCGGCTGGCCCGAGGGCCAAGCCTCCGTGCATCTGGACCTGCGCGCCGAGGGGCTGAACCCCGACGGAGCGGTTGTCGACGCGGCGGGTAACCTTTGGGTGGCGCAATGGGGCGCGGCGCGGGTCGCGGCTTATGACCCAACAGGGCAGTTCCTGCGGGCGGTTTCGTTCGAGGCCGCCCATACCTCGTGCCCCGGCTTTGGCGGGGATGATCTGACCACGCTTTTCTGCACCACCGCCCGTCAGGGGCTGGACGCCGAGGCGCTGTCGCAGCAGCCCAGCAACGGCATGACCTTCTCGGCACCCGGTGCGGGGCAAGGTCAGGCAGAACATCGGGTGATATTATGAAACCGGAACTTGGCGTTTGCTATTACCCCGAACACTGGCCCGAAGAGATATGGGCACAGGATGCCGCCCGCATGGTCGAAACCGGCCTGACATGGGTGCGCATCGGCGAGTTCGGCTGGAGCCGGATGGAGCCCACCCCCGGAGACCTGCAGTTCGGCTGGCTGGATCGCGCCATTGAGACGCTGGGCGCGGCGGGGCTGAAAGTGGTGCTGGGCACGCCGACCGCCACGCCTCCGCGTTGGATGCTGGACCGGCACCCCGATATGCTGGCGGTGGATGCGCAGGGGGCCGCGCGCAAGTTCGGCTCGCGCCGGCATTATTGCTTTAGCCACGCCGGTTATATCGAGGAATGCGCCCGCATCGCGCGGCTGATGGGCGAACGCTATGGCCGCAACCCCCATGTCGCTGCGTGGCAGATCGACAACGAATATGCTTGCCACGAGACCACCGTCAGCTATAGCCGCCCGGCGCTGCTGGCGTTTCGGGCGTGGTTGGCGGTGCAGTATGGCACGGTCGAAGACCTGAATGCGGCGTGGGGCAATGTGTTCTGGTCGATGGAGTATAACAGCTTTGACCAGATCGAGTTGCCCAACCAGACCGTGACCGAGGCCAACCCGGCGCATGTGCTGGCCTTCCGCCGGTTCAGCTCGGATCAGGTGGTGGCGTTCAACAAGGCGCAGGTGGACGTGCTGCGCCCACTGACCGACGCGTCGCTGCTGCACAACTATATGGGCCGGGTGCTGGAATTTGACCATTTCGCCGTGGGCGACGATCTGGATATCGCCACATGGGACAGCTATCCCATCGGCTTCCTGTCCGACCGGCTCGAGGCGGACGAGACGCACAAGACCGCCTTTCTGCAGCAAGGCGACCCCGACATGCAGGCCTTTCACCACGATCTGTACCGAGCAGTCGGACGTGGCCGCTGGTGGGTGATGGAGCAGCAGCCCGGCCCGGTGAACTGGGCCCCCTACAACCCCGCCCCCCTGCCCGGCATGGTGCGCCTGTGGTCGCTTGAAGCCGTGGCGCATGGGGCCGAGGTGGTCAGCTATTTCCGCTGGCGGCAGGCCCCGTTCGCGCAGGAACAGATGCATGCGGGGCTGCTGACGCCGAACAACCGCGCAGCGCCGGGCCTTTCCGAAGCGCGACAAACCGCGGATGATCTGGCGGGCTTGGGGTCGGTAAACCCGAAGAATGCCGATGTTGCGATCCTGTTCGACTATGCGTCTGACTGGGCCTGGGCGACGCAGCCGCAAGGGGCCGGGTTTGACTATTTCCGGCTGGTTTTCTCAGCCTACCGCGCATTGCGGCGCGCTGGTTTGTCAGTGGATTTCGTCCCCCCGACGGACATCCCGGCAGGTGGGTACAAACTGATCCTCGCGCCCGGGCTGGCAACGCTGGAAGACGATCTGGCGCAGCGGTTGATTGATGGGTGTGACCTCGCGATCCTCGGCCCCAGAACAGGTGCGATCACGCATGGTTTCCAAATCCCGCAACAGGGCCGCCCCGGTCTGAGTGACTTGGACTGCGACGTCGATCTGGTCGAATCCCTGCCGCCAAACGTGCTGCGCCCAGTCGAGGGCGGCGGTGCTGCACAGCATTGGATTGACCGGGTGTCGGGCGACGCGCCGGACTTATTGTCTTTCACTGATGGGACGACTGCACTCAAAGGCGTAGAGGGCGTCTGGTATCTGGCAGGTTTCCCGGACGAAGCCCTGTGGAACCGTGTTGTTGCGATGGCAGCGCAGGAAACCGGGTTGGATCTGCACCATATGCCAGAGGGGCTTCGGCGCAGGGAAACAGCAGATCATGAATTCCTGATCAACTACAATGCCGATCCGGTCACGTGGAATGGTCACACAATCCAGGGCTGCGACGTGGCTATCCTGAAACCCAACGCGCCCGGACAGGCCTGAGGTCAATCCGGGCGCCTTCTGCGTCGCAATCAGTCGCTTTGCAGAGAGTTGGGATCAAAGGCCCCGCCGAAACCGCCATTGTTTGAAGGCGGGTCTTCGGTTTCCTGGGTTTCTTCCTCATCATCGCCGCTCAGCGCGTTCGGAGAGAACACGTTGCCGAAGCCAGAGTTGTTGCCCTCGGCCTCCGGCTGCGCGTCCTCTTGTGTTGCGCCAGGTTGCAGTTCATCAGGCTCGAACACACCCTCAAAACGTTGCTTGCGCTCTTCCTCGCGCTGTCTGCGCTGCTCTTCGCGCTGCTGACGCAACTCCTGAATACGCTGTTCGGCCTCAAGCTGCTTTTGTTCGCGGACGTCGGCGATACATTGACCCGGATCATAGGCCGTTGCCGTGCCAACCACGGTGATCGTGGCCACAGCGAAAACAACAACCAGAACCGCCGCCATGTTTCCGGCGAAGAAACTGGGCAGTTTGATCTTTCCCGCCAGTTCCTCGACCGTAGCCTCCTTGCGGGCAGCCGCGACCAGTTCCTGACGTTTCAGCTTGGCTTCGTTCAGCAGGGCAAAGAACACGGTCAGCGCCACGATGATAAAGGCCAAAGCCGAAATCGACGGCGTGATGCCATAGCGCACCTTCTGCGCCAGTTCGATGGTCAGCGTCGGGTATTCACCAAAGGTGAAGGTGGTGGTGTTGTAATTCTCGAACGAGGCGAGAAAGGCCAGCACCGCCGCAGACGCAATCGCCGGGCGCATGAACGGCAGTAGGATCTTGCGGAACGCTTGCGCGTGGGATGCGCCAAGGTCCAGCGCGGCCTCGGTCAACGCGATGTCATACCGCTGCAATCGCGCCACCAGAACCAGCATGCAATAGCTGGCGATAAAGGTGGATTGGCCGATCACCGTAAGGAAAATCCCGTTCGACAGAACGCTGTCCGCGCCCAGCCCCAGCATTCGATTGATCCGGTCCCAGAACACCAACGTCGAGATACCAAGCACAACGCCGGGGATCAGGATCGGAGCGATGATGATGGTGTAATAGGTCGCCCGCAGCTTGGGCCAGATCTGCGTCAGCATCAGTGCCCCCGCCAGACCCATTGCAACCGACAGAACGACCGTTCCGGCCCCAATGATCAGCGAGTTCTTGATGCCGTTCAGAATACGCTGATCCTGAAACAGCTCTCCAAACCACTGGAAGGTCAGGCATTCCCACGGCGTCATTCGCGGGAATGAGGATGAGTTGAATGCCGTGACCGACATGATCACCAGCGGGCCCAGCAGGTACAGGAAGAAAATGGCCAGATAGACCCAGATGCTTACACGAAGGAACGACAGGTTCATTTCCCGATATCCCCCATGTTCACCTTGAACAGGCGCATCACCGCCAGCACGAACAGGATGCAGGTCACAAGCAGCACGATGGCGTAGGCGGCCCCCTGCGGCCAGTCATTGTTGTCGTTGAACTGCTGATAGATCAGTTGCGTGAACCACAGGCTGGACGGCCCGCCCAGAATCTGCGGTGCGGCCAGCGCACCCGCGCTTAGCATGAAGACCATTGTGCAGCCCGAGCTGATCCCAGGCTTGGCGTAGGGAATGACCACCCGCCAGTGAATTCGCCACCAGGGCGCGCCCAAATCACGTGCGGCCTCGATCTGGTTTCCGTCCAGGCTTTCGATCACGTTATACATCGGGAAGATCATCAGCAGGATGTAGGCATAGCCCAGCCCGGCATAGAGCGCGATGTCGTTGCGGATAAAGTCAAACGGCGTGTCCCAGATGCCCAGACCCATGAACAGCGTGTTTAGCACCCCGGTCTCGCCAAAGATGATCCGCAGCGCAAAGGCGCGGAGGATTTCGTTGATCCAGTAGGGGATGATCAGCATGATCGCGAAGATGCGGATATGGCTGCCCTTGGACTGGCCCAGATAATAGGCGATGGGGTAGCAGATAATCAGATTGAAGATCGTCACGCAGATCGCAGCCAGCAGGGTGCGGAAAAAGACCCTCAGATCGACCGTATTATAGTCCTGACTGCCGCCTTCGGGGCCGTAGATCAGGTATTTGTAGTTCTCCAGCGTGTAGACGTCTTTCGGCCCGCCAATTTCAGGCGGCGGGAGGTTGGGACGGAAGGAAAAGTCTAGCATCGACAGCTGCGGCAGAATGATCAGGCCAATGGTCCAGAACAGGACCAGACCAAGGATCGCAATCCCCATGCCGGTGCCGTTTCGGTTGAAGAAATCTTTCAGGAACTGGGGCATGCAACCGACCCCCTATTCCGCTGCCAGTTCACCCGCCGGAACCAGAACCGCATTGCGGGTCTCGTATTCCAGCGTGATGTTCTGGCCGGTGTGATCTTCGAACGATTGCCCGAGGTTCGGCAGAGACACCTTGATCTCTTTGCCGCCTTCCCCTTCGGTGAAGATGTTGAAGACGTTGCCCTCGAACTCCTCATGGTTCACGCGCGCGGTAACAAAATGGTCGCCGGTTGCGCCGTCCGGGGCGATGGCAAGGGCCTCGGGGCGGATGAACATCATCGCGTCGTCACCCTCTTTCATCTTGCCCTGATTTGCTGTGGAAATCCGAGCTACAAGATCGCCCGAGCGGTTGGTCTGGATCACCGCTTCATTCCCCATGACGCGTTTGACCTTGCCCCGGAAAACGTTGTTTTCCCCCACAAACGACGCCGCGAAGGCCGTCGAGGGATCGTTGTAGATGGTTTTACCGTCGGCAATCTGATCGATCACGCCTGCACGCATGACGGCGATATTGTCCGACATGGTCAGCGCTTCACCCTGATCGTGGGTGATGTAGATGAAGGTGATGCCGACGCGCTGTTGAATTTCGCGCAGCTCGGTGCGCATGTGCTGACGCAGCTTCAGGTCCAGCGCTGACAGAGGTTCGTCCAGCAGCAGTACATCCGGTTCGGCGCAAAGCGCACGGGCAATGGCCACGCGCTGGCGCTGACCCCCGGACAATTCGCTGGGAAGCTTGTCCCCCTGCCCCGGCAGCGCGATCATGTCCAAAAGCTCGTCCCCGCGCTTGCGGCGTTCCGCAGCGCTGGCGCCTTTGATCTCCATCGAGAAGGTGATGTTTTCCCACACCTTCATCAGTGGGAACAGCGCGAGGTTCTGGAAAATCAGCGCGGTCGGGCGTTTGTTGGGTCCAATCCCCCGCATGTTGTTACCGCCGATCAGGACGTTGCCCTCGCTGGGTTCCAGAAAGCCCGAGACCGCCCGCAGGATCGTGGTCTTGCCGCAGCCCGAGGGGCCCAGAAACGAAAAGAAATCGCCCCCGTTGATGTTGACGTTGGCATCGCGGACGGCGACGAAATCGCCGAAACGGATCCACAGGTTTTCCAGATCTACTCCGACCCCTGCACTCATGGCTGATATCTCCGTATTGGCCGGCCTTCACCGCACCACATTTGGTCCCGACCCGTCCCTGGACGCGCGGGGTTGGAACCCCCCGCATCACTGCGAGGGGCCAGATTGCAAAGCGATCAGGCGCTTTTGAACTTGTTGACGAACTCGGTCCGGGTTTCTGCATACCACGGCGCTTCGGCTGGCCATGGGTTGAGGTTGGCCAGCGAGTCGCCCGGATAGGCCTCGGCAAAGTTCTTTTTGTAGGTGTCGCCCGAATACTGGTCGGCCCCCAAAACAGGCGAGTTGTAGCCATGGCTGTCAATCGCAACACCAGCCGGTTTCGCCTGATAGGCGAAGTCGATAAAGGCGTAGACCTGATCAATATTCGCCGCACCGGTGGGCATCGAGATGCCGTCCACCCATGCCATCGCGCCTTCGACCGGAGCCTGATAGTGCACCGGCTCCCCTGCGGATTTCAGCGCCAGCGGCGGGCCATCCCAGGTTTGACCAACGATCACACCTTCGTTCAGCAGGCCGTTTTTCTGGGTGTCGGCGTCGTTCCAGATCAGTTTGATCCGGTCTTTGCGGGCAATACACCAATCGGTGATCTGGCCCCAGACCTTGCGCATCGTCTCTTCATCACCGTAAGCGGCCCAGACCGAACCCGGGTCCATCTCGCCTGCGCGCTCCATGTAAAGACCGGCACCCAGCATCATGGAATGGGCGCGGCCCATGGTCTTGCCCGCGTTCGCTTCCGACCAGACGTCGCCGTAAGATGGCGCGTCGCCTTCCGGCAACCACAGGTCGGTGCGATAGGCGATGCCTTCGGTGCCCCAGATATGCGGCAGCCAGTGCGAACCACTGCCCCCGAAATCCCAGGCGTCGGTGCCGATCTTGGCCATCGCCGGGTTCACCAGATCAATCGGCACTTTGTTCATGTCGAAGGGCTGCAAAAGCTCTAGCGGCTCCCATTGCAGGGACCGGTTGTTGGTGGGCGAGACGATGTCAAAGCCCTGGCCCTTGGTGGCCTTCATCTTGTTGATGATTTCTTCGTTCGAGCCGATGCCGGTGTAGTTCACCTTGATCCCGGTGAGGGTTTCGAACTCTTGCAGGAAAGTGGGCGGCAGATAGTCCGACCACATCAGGATGTTGATCTCACCCGATGAGGCCAGTGCGCTTTTGCTGTAGAGCGGCGCCGCCAGAGCAGCAGCCCCCGCGCCCTTCAGCACCGTGCGTCTGGATAGAGTTTTGGTGTCAGCCATTATTTTTCCTCCCGATATTGGACTGAGTCTTTTTGTTATTTCTTATTGATAGGACTTTCTGCGCGCGTTGGTCAGCCAAAAAGTGACAGTTGGCGAAATTCATAAGTCCAGTTTGCAGCGGGTCCTTTTAAACAGGCTTAGTCAGATACTGCGTCTGCGTGCCAAATAGCGACGTCATGCGGGGGGAGCGGGTTTTCACCAACAAGCAGTTTTTGCTGTGTGGGCAATGACACTGCGGTGTTTCCAAAGTTGAAAGCAAAGCTCAGGCTGCCGCGCCGGGTTATCCGCAGGTCGGGTCCATGATCCGCCCGTTCCAGGCCGCACCAATTTAGCACGTCCTTAACAATTTCGGACAGTAACGCGCCTTGTGGCACCATCGCCAGATAGGTCGCGCGCTGTGATCGGATCACAGCCGGACTCCCGTTTCTGTACGGGCTGACGAATTGGCCGATAACGTCCTCATCGGTTTCTAGAACCTCTCTCCAGCCGGTGAAGTTCAGGCGAGCGCCGCCAGTCAGTAGTACGTCCTCCTGCGCCAGATCAGGCAAAGATTCCACACGTAGAACCCGAACTCCGGTCAGGTCCGCCAACGGCCCCGGTGCCAGATTGGAGGGCGTGTGCATATCTGGCGTCTTGCTGCCGGATCGGGCTCCGATCAGTAGCTTGGCTTTGCTGTTGCGCAACCGGGCTGCAAGCGCGTCGGTCACAATCATGCTTTGAGGCAGTGCGATCAGAGAATAAGCGCTCAATTCGTCATCGGGGCCGATGAAATCTAGATCAACCCCCATTTGTGAAAAGGTGGCATACCAGTCCCGCAAGATTTGAGCATTCGGGAAATCATCGTCATGCGGCAAGATATGGGCCGCCCAGATTGAGGGGTAATCGATCAACATAGCCACTTTGGCCCGCCCTCGCGTTGCCGGTGGCAAAACCCTGCGGTCTTTCATGATCTGTGCCAGTTCCTCCGCCGCTTGATCCGGGCTGTCATCTGATCTGAACAAGGCCGTATGATACTGTTCCTGAGCGCTTTTCGCCTGCCGCCAGCGAAAGAACATCACCGCCTGCGCCCCGTGCGCGTAGGCGGCCCACGTCCACAGACGCACCATACCGTCGGCAGGCGACGGGTTCTTTTGTGCCCAGTCCACCGGTCCCGGCTGCTGTTCAAGAACCCACATCCGGCCTTTCCCCTGCGCGCGATAGAGGTCGCAGTGAAACCCTTGGTAGTCCGGTGCGCCCGTGCGTAGATATCGGCGTTTTTGGCGCTCGGGCAGCCTTGAACCCAACAGATTACCCAGCGGATAACTGTCAAACCCGACGATATCCAGATTTTCCGCTACGGCGTGGTGGTCGAATTCGAAACTTCCGGCCATGAAGTTGTGGGTGATGTCGCGCCCCGGCGCATATTCGCGCAGGATCGCTGCCTGTGCTTGGTTGAACAGCCGAACCCGATCCGAGGAATAGCGCATGAAATCAAGCGCGTGGGTTGGGTTTGGCGCGGCAACGAGCCCGTTTGGCAACTCGATCTGATCAAAGTCGGTATACACCGCACCCCAGAATGCGGTCCCCCAAGTCCGGTTCAGGTCTTCGATCGATCCGTACCGATCCGCAAGCCAGCGCCTGAACCCCTGCCGGGCCGCCTCGGAGTAACTGAGGACGGTATCGTGGTCATTGTATTCATTGTCGATCTGCCACGCATGAACATGCGGATTCTGGCCATAGCGGCGGGCATATTCAGTGGCGATCCGGCGGGCCTCGGCCAGATAGGTCTCGCTGGAAAAGCAGTAATGCCTGCGGGACCCGAAGCCGCGCACGCGCCCGTCGGGGCCGACCGGTAAAATGTCGGGGTGCGCATCAATCAGCCATTTGGGTGGTGCGGCAGTGGGGGTCGACATCATGATGCGCAACCCGGCCTGCCCCAGAATGTCGATTACCTCGTCAAGCCAGTCCCAGCGGAACGTGCCCCGTTCAGGTTCGATCAGCCCCCAGGTGAATTCGGCAATACGCACCCAGTCCAGCCCCATCCCGACCATCCGCGCGGCATCCTCGCACCATTGGGACGGGTCCCATTGTTCGGGGTAGTAACAGACGCCCAGTTCCAGCCTGTTCATCGGTGGTCCTTTGTGGTGCGGCGTTCGATCCATTTCAGGAAGCTGGCACAACCCAACGTGATGACGACATACAGGATGGCCGCCGTATTGAACGGCGCAAAGGGCAGGAAGCTCGCGGCCTGAAACTCGCGCATGCGCTGGGTCATGTCGCGTACTGACAGGATCGACAGCAGCGAGGTATCCTTGATCATCGCGATGAACTCATTGCCCAGCGGCGGTGTCACAATGCGCAATGCTTGTGGCAATACGATCAGCCGCGCAGTCTGCCAGCGTGACAGGCCTAGCGAGCTTCCGGCCTCCAGTTGTCCCTTGGGGATGGCTTCGATGCCGGATCGGAAAATCTCGGCCATATAGGCGGAATAGCCCACTGAGATCGCGATGATCCCGCGGGTCATATTGGTCATGTCGATGCCCCCGCCAGTGGCATCCTTGACCGCCCCGGCCAGAGGCAGGCCGATATACAGGATGATGACCAGCATCGGGATGCCCCGAATCGTGTCCACAAAGAACTCGGCGCCAACAGCCAGCGGGTGCAGCTTGTGCTGTGCCCCGCCGATGGTCAGGGTCATCAGCAGAAAACCAAAGACCGCGAAGGCAAGCGCCGGGTTGCGATAGCTGTCGGGCAGAAAGCTTGTCTGCCAAAGAATGGGATAGCCCTGTGTGTGTGCTTCGACCGGGACAAACGCGCCCGAGACGCTATCGACCGTTTCAATCTGTTCCAGCGCGCTGGCGGCATCCGTGGCGCTGCGGATGCGGTATTGTTGACCTTCGCCGCCCTCAAACTCGCCGAACCGGATGATGTCCGCCTGCGCTTGCGGCGTGCCGCGAACGATGGCAATCCGCGCCTCTGTACTACCGACCAGAACGTAATTCACCTGAGGTTGCATGAAGAAGAAGGTGGAAACCGCCAACAAGGCCAGGCTGATAGAGCCATAGACGACCGTTGTCCGCGCCTTGGGCTTGAACGATTGCAGACCCACCCAGATCAGTCCGAGAATAGCTGCGAAAATGTAAGCGAAAATCGCTGCCCGAAAGGTGATCGCGACCCCCGTGGCGAACTGCCAATGGGCCATGAACATCAGGTAGAACAGAACCGCTCCGGTCAGGATTTCAAACGCCAATCGCGCATAGTTTCGTGGCTTTGCGGGCAGCCGTCCCGACAGCAAAGACAGGCCAACCAGGCCAGCATAGGCAAGCAGCAAAATTTGAAGCCCCTGCTGAACCTGCGTCACCACCTCGGGGAACAGAACCCAGGTCTGGCTGGATCGGTCGATCAGGGTCGAAGTGTTTTCGCTGAGCGCGTGAAAGAAGACTGACTCGGCGAATGGCATCAATATCTGCGGTGCGAGGAACCCCAGAACAGTCAGCGCGATTGCCGCCGGAAATGCCACCAGTGCCGAAAGGCGCAGCCAGAGGGGTGCCTGCACTGCAAACCGGGCGTGCCGGGCGCAGAGGTAGCCCAGAACGGCCACGATCAGGACCAGCAGGAAGCCCACAAAGATCGGCCCTGCATTGTTGCCGATCCCCAGAATGGCCACCAGCGATCGCAGGTATTTCGACGAGGTGGCGAACAGATAGATGATGAACGGGGCGGCTGCGAGCAACACGAGGTTGCTCGGGCGGATCGAACGTAGGCGAGACATGGAGTTCTCCGCTGGGCTGTGGCTCCGGCGGTGCGAACCGCCGGGCCTGAGAGGATGCTAAAGGGTCACTCAGTGCTCCAGTATTTGCCGACCAGCGCGTCCAGCGTGCCGTCTTCTTTTATCGCTGCCAGTCCTTCGTTGATGGCATCAACAGTCGCGTCGCCTTCCTGGAAGACGATACCCAGCGGGTCAGATTGCAGGCCGGTGATGCCAACGGTCAGCTCGCCTGCAAACTCCTGTTCATAGGCCGAAGCCGAGGTGCCATCGATGATCACACCCTGCACATCCGCGTTCTGCAGTGCCAGAATCGCGGCTGAGAAGTTGTCATACAGGCTGACGTTCTCGCGCCCGACCAGATCCTCGGCCAGTTGCGCATTGGTGGTGCCAGTCTGAGCCGCCAGCTTCTGACCGCCAGCCTTGAAGTCCTCCAAGGTCATATCGGCATTGTCGACCTGCAGCAGGATGGCCTGGCTGACGACGATATAGGGTTCGGAAAAATCCATCGTCTCTTCTCGCTCGGGCGTGATCGACACGCCTGAAATCACAAGGTCAAACTCGCCCTGTTGCAGCGCTGCAAAAATACCGTCCCATGCGGTGTTGACGAAGTTCGGCACGCAATTGACCTTGGCGCAGATCGCATTCATCACGTCGACATCAAAACCGACAATCTTACCCGTCGCCTCATCGACCGTTTCCATCGGCGGATAGGTGGCATCGGTTCCGATCTTGAGCACGCGCCCCTCCAGATCGGCGGCAAAGGCGGCCGGGGCGGTGAGTGCCGCCAGAGTTGCGGCGGCTAGCAGTTTCTTGAACATGTCCGGTTACTCCTGTGTTGGATCACTTGGTTCACGCCAGTGTCGGCGCGGGTTTGTCAGGTTGCCGCTCGATAAAGGTGGCCCTGATCTTTTTCTGGGTCTCGGACGGGTCAGCCCCGTCCAGAGATTTCAGCATGAATTCACCCAGCAGGCGACTGGTTTCGCCAATCGGTACGTAATAGGTGCTGGGTGGAGGGACGAAATACTGGCTGAGCCGTAGGTCGTCAGTGGATATCACGACCACATCGCGCCCGACCTGAATGCCGGACTTGGCCGCAGCCGACAGGGTGCCCAGCGTCATCGCCTCGTTGGCGCAGATGATGGCGGTGGGACGGGAGGGCAATTGCATCAGGGCGTCGAATGCCCGCTTTCCGCTCTGCGCCGTGGTTGGGCCGTTGAAGACCAGGGCCGGGTCGAATGCCACTCCGCTAGCGGCCAGCGCATCAGAATATCCCTGCTGCCGTTGCGCGGCATAAACCAGATCGATCGGAGGATTGACCATAGCAATGCGTCGATGGCCAAGCCGCAGCAACCGGGCCGTGGCCTCCTGTGCGGCGGCCTGACTGTCGAAATCGACGAACGCGTGCGGGATGTCGCTGTCGCTCATGCCATAGGTTACAAAGGGAAAGTCCTGTTCCTGCAGGTAGGAAATGCGAGGATCGTTGTGCCGCGTGCCCGAAAATATGACGCCGTCGGCAAGTCCTTCCTGAACAATGCTGCGCAGGCTCTCCATCGCATTTTGAAGACTGGCCACGCTGAAAACGCTCAGATCATACCGCGAGCCCTGCAGGGCGGCGGCAATCCCGGCCAGAATTTGAGTGAATTCCACCCCCTCCCATTCCTCGGACGCGCCCGCCGAGACACCAACCAGCACGGCAATCCGGTAGGATTTGTTGGTGCGCAGTTTGAGCCCGTCGAGATTTACCCGATAGCCCAGACGGGTCGCCACCTTTTGAATGTCCTCGCGTGTCTCAACTTTGACCGTTTCCGAGCCGCGCAAGGCGTTCGAAACCGTGCCGACGGAATAGCCTGTTAGTTTGGCAATCGATTTGATAGTAGGCCGCGCCATCAAGCGACCCCTTCCAACTGTTCCATCAGGAACTGCCGACCCTTTTCCAGCGTTTGTTTAGGGTCCGGCGAGTCATCATGTTCCACAAAAAGGTCAGTGCAAAGGGTGCCGCGCAGCGACCTGAGAACGCCAGTCCAGTCCATAACCCCATCCCCTGGATCGCGCCAACGCGCGTCTCCATGGTCTGCCGGGTTCACGTCTTTAGCGTGGACGGACAGGATGCGGTCGCCGTAGCGCCGGATATGGCGCGCAGGGTCCAGCCCGGCGGCGACCAGCCAGCCGATGTCAGGCTGCCAGTAGATTATGGGTTGCGACAGGATCAGGTCTAGTGGCGTTTCACTTGTGTCGCCCAACACATCGAAATCGTGATTGTGATAGGCCAGTTTCACCCCCTGCCGGGACAGGCGGTTCGCCCATTCGGATAACTGGCCCGACACTGCTATCCATCCCTTTGCAGTATCGGGCCGCGCCTCGGGCGCCAGCCAAGGCATGACGGCCACTGGGCATTCCAGAAGGCGCAGAACTTCCAATACTTCGGGAAACCGATCTTCGAACTCTTCCCAGTCAAAATGGGCCGAGCGAACGCGCAGGCCGGATTGCCTTACGATACCTGCCATCTCTGGCGCAGAAAGTTCGTGCAAGCCTGTTGTTTCGACATCGGTAAAGCCGCAGGCCACCGCCAGCTGCAACTGATCGCTTAGATCACCGCAGTGCCGGACGGTATAAAGCTGCGCCGAAACCCGCATTTCTCACCATTGAAACGTTTCAATTATGGTGAAACAGGCAGGCCTGCGTTGTCAAGCGCCACAATCTGGCACTAGCGCATGGACATTCCGTTATGGAACAAATGTACTTTCTCGGGGGGGGCGGTGACCGAAACGCTCTGCCCGCGCAGGTTTCGCTGCACGCCGGGCAATTTCGCGATGACCTGATCTGCGCCGCCTGTCTTGGCGAAATACAACAGAGTGACTTCGCCCAGTGCTTCGGTGAAATCTACCTCGCCTGTCAGAATTGCGTTGCTGTCGGTCATCACGAAATCTTCGGGCCGAACGCCGATATTGACCTGTTTGCCCTCATCCGCAGCGGTCGTTGGGATAGTTGAATCGGCGACACCCCCCGCGTCCAGCGCGACGGTTGTTGTTGTCCCCGTTCCGGTAATCTTGCCGGGCAGCAGGTTCATCGCAGGCGAGCCGATGAATTGAGCGACGAATTCGTTATCGGGCGTCTCGTACAGTTCCAGTGGCGTTCCGACCTGCGCGATGCCTTTGTTGGCCAGAACCACGATGCGGCTGGCCAGCGTCATCGCCTCGACCTGATCATGGGTGACGTAGATCATCGTGCTGTCGGGCATCGCCTCTTTCAGCCGCGCGATCTCGATCCGGGTGGCGACGCGCAGGGCTGCATCGAGGTTCGAGAGTGGTTCGTCAAACAGATAGACTTTGGGGTCCCGCACGATGGCGCGCCCGATGGCGACACGCTGGCGCTGCCCGCCTGAGAGGGCTTTCGGCAGACGGTCTAGGAACGGATCAAGCTGCAGGATACGCGCGGCGCGGTCGACGGCGGCGTCAATTTCAGCGGTAGGCAATTTGGCGATTTTCAGCGCAAAGGCCATATTCTCGCGCACCGTCATGTGTGGATACAGCGCGTATGATTGAAACACCATCGCAATGCCGCGTTGAGCGGGTGGCACGTCATTCATGACCTGCCCTTCGATCTCAAGCGTGCCGCCGGTGATCTTTTCAAGCCCTGCAATCATCCGCAACAACGTGGATTTACCACAGCCCGAGGGGCCGACAAAGACGATCAGTTCACCCTGCTTGATGTCCAGATCGATATGTTTCAGGACATCAACCGGCCCATAAGACTTGGCCACATCCGTAAGTTTGAGTTCCGACATGGCTTATCCCTCGTCTTTGACCATCAAGCAAAATCGCGCTGGGTCCAGCGTCACCTTGCCTTGACCCTCAATGCCGCCCAGTTCCTGACCGATGACTCGCCAATTGCCGGTGGGCAATATCACGTCGGCAGCCTCTGACCCGAGGTTAAAGGCGCAGAAAATCTGTTCAGCCGCATCTGCGCGCAGGAACGTCAGCATGGGGCCTGACTGGGTCATTTCCGTCTGCGTACCAGAGGCCAACGCGGGGTGCGCGTGGCGCAGCGCAATGGCCCGGCGATAGTGATGCAGCATTGACTGCGGATCATGCTCCATCCGGTCAACGGCCCGTTCTGCCTGCGGCGAACTGACCGGCAGCCATGGAGCACCCGTGCTGAACCCGGATTGCTCGTCCTGCGCGGCCCAAACCATCGGGGTTCGGCAGCCATCGCGGCCTTTGTACTCGGGCCAGAATTCGATGCCATAGGGGTCCTGCAACTGCTCAAAGGGCACGTCTGCCTCGGGCAGACCCAGTTCTTCACCCTGATACAGGCAGGCCGACCCGCGCAGGCACATCATCAGGACTGCGTGCTGACGAATGGCGGCCTCATCCAAATTCCAGCGCGAGCTATGGCGCTGCACGTCATGGTTCGAAAACGCCCAGCAGGGCCATGCATCGCCGGCCTTGCCTTCAAGCTGATCGAAGACATGCTTGGTGTAAGTCGCCGTCAGTGCGCGCTTTTCGAGGAATTCGAACGCGTAGCACATATGCATCCGCTTATCGCCGGTGGTGTATTCGCCCATGATCTCAAGCCCGCGTTGCGCGTCGCCAATCTCACCCAAACAGGCGCGGCCTTCGTATTTGTCGGTCAGGGTGCGTAGCCGTTCCAGGAACGCGAGGTTTTCGGGCTGGCTTTTGGAATACAGGTGATCCTGGTGGTTATAGGGGTTCACCTGCGGCGCAATCGAGGCGTTGCGCTGGTTCAGCGGCAGCGCGGGATTGTCGCGCAATTGCTTGTCGTGGAAATAGAAGTTGATCGTGTCCAGGCGGAAGCCATCTACGCCCATATCCAGCCAAAACCGTGCCACGTCCAGTAGTGCGTCCTGCACATCCTGGCAATGGAAATTCAGGTCCGGTTGTGAGGTCAGGAAATTGTGCAGGTAATATTGCTGGCGGCGCGAGTCCCACTGCCACGCCGGACCGCCAAAGATCGACAGCCAGTTGTTGGGCGGCGTGCCATCCGGTTTCGGATCGGCCCAGACATACCAGTCGGATTTCGCATTGTCCCGGCTGGCGCGGCTTTGGCCGAACCACGGGTGCTGGTCGGACGTGTGCGACAGCACGAGGTCAATCATCACCTTCAGACCCAGAGCATGCGCCTGATCCAGTAATTCCCGGAAATCGCTCAAAGTACCAAACATTGGATCAACGTCGCGGTAATCGCTGACGTCATAGCCGAAATCCTTCATCGGAGATTTGAAGAACGGCGAAATCCAAATCGCATCGACGCCCAATGAGGCGATGTAGCCGAGACGCTGAGTGATCCCCCTCAGGTCCCCGATCCCGTCGCCATTGCTGTCCTGAAAGCTGCGCGGGTAGATCTGATAGATCACCCCGCCGCGCCACCAGTCCGAGGCGGCTTTGGTTGCGTGGGAAAGCTCTACGGTGTTCTGCACGTTCATCAGACGCCTCTATTTGACGGACCCGGCAAGCAGGCCGCGGACAAGATATTTTTGCATTGCGAAGAATACGACCAGCGGCACTGCAATCGACACGAAGGCCGCGGTGGCAAGGATTTCCCAGTTGCCGCCACGCGTACCCAGCAGTTCGACGATCCGGTTGGTCATAACCGTGGTCTGGCCTGTCGCATCGATCAGGAACACCTTGGCAACCAGCAGGTCATTCCATGTCCAGAGGAACTGGAAGATTGCAAAGGACGCCAGCGCCGGAAAGCTCAGCGGCAGGATCAGTTTGGTGAAGATCTGGAACTCGGTCGCGCCATCCACCCGTGCGTTTTCGATCAGATCACGCGGCAGTCCGGCCATGTAGTTGCGCAGCAGGTAGATCGCCAGCGGCATCCCGAACCCGGTATGGGCCAGCCAGACCCCCAGATAACCTTTGCCGATGCCGATATTCAGGTGGAACTTCAGCAGCGGGATCAGCGCCAGTTGCAGTGGCACCACCAGCAAGCCGACCACCGCAGCGATCAGCAGAGCGCGGCCCGGAAAATCCATCCACGCCAACGCATAAGCGGCGAACGCGGCAACGAGGATCGGAATGATCGTCGCGGGAATCGTCACGGTCAGCGTGTTGAAAAAGGCCTTACCCATGCTGTCGGTACTGCTCTGGTCCAGTAGAACCTTTTGGTAGTTTCCAAAGGTGAACTCTGGCGGCAGTTCGGCGGTCACAAAGATACGCGCGCCGCGATTGCCGCTGAACTCTTCGGTGTTCTCCATGCGGTAGTTGCCTTCGGCATCCACGGTGATCGTGCCGCCCCGGCGGAGCTCGGCAATGTCTCCGGGTACATGAGCGTCAACGTCGCGCGAGCTGATACCCCAACGCGAGATCACGGCCTGCTGGTCACCGTCGAACAGCTGCCCTTCGATCACGTAGACGCCGTTTTCCAGCACCTGCGTTTCGGGCGCAGCACTACGCAGGGTCAGGTTCTGCTCGGACGGGAACAGAGACCGCCACCAACCACTGCCCGAAATCTGATCCGCCGTCCGGAAGGACGAGATCAAAAGCCCCAGCGTCGGAATGATCCACAATACGACCAGAAAAACGACCGAGGCATGGACGACCCAGCGCAGCGCCGGTTTGGTTCCTGCAATATCGCTCATCGCCCCTACTCCATTTCCTTGCGCGCATTGCGCACGTTCCAGACCAGAATCGGAGCCACCAGAAGCATGATCACCATGGCCGAGGCGGATCCCACGCCCCAGTCATTGGCACGGAACAATTTGTCGTACATGTAATTGGCCAGCACCTGCGTCTCCCACTGGCCGTTGGTCATCGCGAACACGATGTCGAAAACCTTGAGCACGGTGATGGTGATCGTGGTCCACACGACCAGAATGGTGGTCTTGATCTGCGGCACCTTGATACGGAAGAAAATCTGGAACGGATTGGCGCCGTCCAGAATTGCGGCTTCGATGGTTTCTTCCGGGATGCCGCGCAGGGCTGCCGACAGGATCACCATGGCAAAGCCGGTTTGAATCCAGATCAGGACGATCATCAGGAAAAAGCTGTTCCAGAACGGAACCGTCAGCCATGTCTGCGGCTCGGTCCCGCCAAAGAAGATGTACAGCGCATTCAGGATGCCGATCTGATCTTGTTCGGCTGGCCGGGCGTCATAGACCAGCTTCCAGATGACCGAAGCCCCCACGAAGGAAATCGCCATCGGCATGAAGATCAGCGACTTGGCGAAATTCCCCCAGCGGATGCGGTCGGTCAGCTGCGCCACCAGCAGGCCAAAGGCGGTGGACATGGCAGGAACGACGATCAGCCAGAACATGTTGTTGCGCATGGCTTCCCAGAATTTCGGCTCAGCCGCCATCTGGGTGTAATTGTCCAGACCGACCCATCTGTACCCGCCGCCGGGCACGCGTTCCGTGAGTGACAGGCGCAAGGTTTCTACAACCGGATAGGCCAGATACAGGCCAAGCGCGGCAAGCGCCGGGAACAGAAACAGCCAGGGCCGGATCATGTTCGCCCGGTTGATGTTGCGGCCTGCATTGGGCCCGCGCGGCGGGAACAGGACTTTGTCCAGAAACTGGTTCGAGAGGTAGAAATAGCCCACGCAGCCCGACACGCCGATGGCGATGGTCAGCAGGCCTTGAAGTGCCGGAGTCATGACGCCCTCGTCCGTTGAAAGGCGGGGCGGCGCGAAGACCGCCCCAATCTTTTGGTTACTTTGCTGCGTCCCACGAAGACTGGATTTCGCTGGCAACAGTCGCCGCGTCCTTCGCGCCCGAGGAATAATCGACCATACCGGTCCAGAACGTTCCTGCACCGACGGCTCCGGGCATCAGGTCCGACCCGTCAAACCGGAACGTGGTTGCGTTGGTCAGAATCTCGCCCTGCCCGCGCTGGGTGTCGTTCGAGTAATTTTCGGGGTTTGCGCCAAGATGCGGGGTCAGGAACCCGTCCTGCGACATCATGATCTCATGCGCGAATGGGGTCTTGAGGAATTCCATGAACGCCTCGGCCGCCGGGTTGGGATTGGTGATCGTGAACAGCGTTCCTGCGCCCAGAACCGGTGTGCCCAGATCCTTTTCGGCATAGGCCGGGAAGTAGAAGAAATCCGCATCCACGCCCAACTCGGTCCCTTCCGGGAAATAGGCCGGAATGAACGAGGCCTGGCGGTGCATCATGCAGGCTGGAGGGCTATCGAACAGGCCTTTGGGGCTGTCGCGGAAGTCGATGGCCGCGGTGTCGTCCGCGCCGCCGACCACGTAGTCGTCGTTGCGGGTAAAGCTGCCATATTCCTCGATCGCGGCGATAACGCGCGGGTCGTCGAACTTCATGTCATTCGACACCCAGTCGTCATAAACCTCGGGTGGCTGGGTGCGCAGCATCAGGTCCTCGACCCAATCCGTCGCCGGCCAGCCGGTCGCGCCACCAGACGCCAGACCGACGCAAAGCGGCGTCTCGCCGTCTTCGACCATCTGATCCATCAGCGCTTTGAAGTCTTCCATCGTCTCGGGGACGTCATAGCCGAAATCCTCGAAGTTTTCGGGGATGTACCAGACCAGAGATTTGACGTTCACGTTGAAGAAAAAACCGTAGAAGCCGTCCGCGCCTTCGGCGTTTTCAAATGTTCCCAGATCGACCCAGGACTGACCGGCGGCGAAGTTTTCCTTGATCCAGTCCGCCGACCCTTCGGGCAGCGGTGTCAGGTAGCCGTTCTTGGCCATATTCGCGGCAAGCCCGGGCTGCGGGAAGACCGTAAGATTGGGTGCAGAGCCAGCAGCAGCGTCGATCAGGATCTGCTGCTCAAGCGAATCCGAGCCCACATAGCTGGAATTCGCCCCCGTCGCCGCGTCGAAATAGGCGACCAGATTTTCGAACGACTTCCCCTCACCCGCCAGCCACGGGCCAAAGATTGTAAGGCTCTCGCCAGACAGGTCGGTTGCATCGGCAAAAGCCTGATAGCCGTCCCAGTCAAAGCTGCCCTCACCCGCGGGGTGGATCAATTCACCCTGTGCCTGTGCCGCCCCTGCCATCAGGGCGAGCGTCGCCGCACCTGCGTAAAGCGCGTGTTTCATGAATAGTCCTCCCGACGATATCTTGCGCATTTGGTTTTTTCAAAGCGCTTTGGATAAACGGTGTTATCCGCTAACATTCACGCCCTGTCAATATTCTGTTTCGGGACGCTCATAGAATTAACATTATGAGCAAAACGGGTTGACGGAACAAGAAATTGCCCACAATACAGAAAAGAGCACGCGTTTGAAGGCGCTTTGAAACCGATATGAACCTGAAACAACTCTCGGAAATCCTTGGCTTGTCGCAGACAACCGTCAGCCGCGCGCTGAACGGCTATCCCGAGGTGAGTGAGGATACGCGGGTTCGCGTTCAAGCCGCAGCCGCCAAACATGGCTATCGGCCGAACAGCCGCGCCAAGGGGCTGGCGACGGGGAAGTCCATGGTGATCGGGCATGTGATTCCCAGTTCCTCCCGGCACGAAATGGTAAACCCGATCTTCGGGGATTTCGTGGCCGGTGCTGCGCGCAAATATGCCGAGCATGGTTACGACATGATGTTCACCAGCGCCGATGACACCTCGATAGAAGAGGCGTATCGCAGCCTGTTTCAACGCGGTGCTGTAGATGGCGTCGTTTTGCAGGGACCGAAAGTGAACGAGCATCGGATTGAGGTTCTGAACCGCATGTCCGTTCCGTTCATCGTGCATGGGCGGTCGACCGGCATCACCGTTCCCTATGACTGGATCGACGTGAACAACAAAAGCTCGTTCTTCCGGGCCACCCGGTTTCTGATCGACCTCGGACATCGCCGCATCGCACTGATCAACGGGCTCGAGGATATGGATTTCGCGCAGCGGAGGCGCGATGGATACCTTGAGGCCTTGCAGCAAAGTGGCGTGGACCCCGACCCGGACCTGATGCGCAGCGCCGAGATGACCGAGGTCTATGGCCATCACGAAACCCGCGACATGCTGCAGTTAGACAACCCGCCGACAGCCATATTGTGCGCGTCCATGATCTCGGCCATCGGGGTGCGCCGGGCGCTGGACGAAGCCGGGCTTCAGATGGGGCGCGATGTGTCGGTCATTGCCCATGACGATGATCTGTCTTACCTCAAAAACGGTCAGGACGTGCCCATTTTCACCGCCACCCGATCCTCGGTCCGGCAGGCGGGCGAATTGGCGGCTGACATGTTGATCGAACGGATAAAGTCGCCGGACGATCCGATCAAAACTAGATTGCTCGAGGCGGAACTGGTAGTTGGCCGATCAACCGGTCCCGCGCCTAACAGGTCCTGAACATGAAATATACCCGTAGTGATTTCCCCAAAGATTTCCTCTTTGGCGTGGCGACCTCTGCCTATCAGATCGAAGGCCACGCGCAGGGCGGCGCAGGGCAGACCCATTGGGATACGTTTGCGGCCTCGCCCGGTAATGTGGTGCGCGGGGAAAACGGGGATCTGGCCTGCGATCACCTGAACCGGTTCGAGCAGGATTTCGATCTGGTGAGTGAGGCCGGTTTCGATTGCTATCGCTTTTCGACCAGTTGGGCGCGTGTTCTGCCCCAGGGGCGCGGGCCGGTCAATCAGGCCGGTCTGGACTATTACGACCGTTTGGCCGACGCCCTGCTGGAGCGCGGCATTCGCCCTTGTGCTACGCTCTACCACTGGGAACTCCCCTCGCCGCTGGCCGATCTGGGCGGCTGGCGGAACCGGGACATCGCCGGTTGGTTTGCCGATTTCGCCGAGGTGATCATGGGGCGCATCGGCGACCGGATGTATTCCGTCGCGCCGATCAATGAGCCCTGGTGTGTCAGCTGGCTCAGCCATTTCGAGGGCCACCATGCGCCGGGCCTGCGCGATATCCGCGCCACCGCCCGCGCCATGCATCACGTTCTGCTGGCCCATGGCCGCGCCATTCAGGCGATGCGCGGGCTGGGCATGTCCAATCTGGGCGGTGTGTTCAATCTGGAATGGGCCGAACCCGCCGATGACAGCCCCGAGGCGCGGCAGGCTGCCGACCTGTATGACGGTATTTACAACCGGTTCTTTCTGGGGGGCGTGTTCAAGAAAGCGTACCCTGAGAACGTGTTGAAGGGGCTGGAGCCTCACCTGCCGTCCGGCTGGCAGGATGATTTCGACACCATCGGAACGCCGGTCGATTGGTGCGGGTTGAACTACTATACCCGCAAGCTGATCGCTCCGGCTGACACCGCGTGGCCTGGACTGACCGAGGTGCCCGGACCGCTGCCCAAAACCCAGATGGGATGGGAGATCGACCCCGCCGCCCTGACCCGTTTCCTTGCGCGGACGTGTCAGGAGTACACCGGCGACCTGCCCCTCTTCGTGACCGAAAACGGCATGGCGAGCCCCGAGAGACAGCAAGATGAGGACCGGATCGACTATCTGAACAGCCATCTGGCTGCCGTTCAGGACGCGTTGGATCAGGGCGTTCCGGTCGACGGCTATTTCATCTGGTCGCTGCTGGACAACTACGAATGGGCCTTCGGGTACGAAAAACGCTTCGGGTTGGTGGATGTGGATTTCGAGACGCTGGAACGGACCCCCAAAGCCTCGTTCCACGCCGTGAAATCAATGCTAGGCGCGGGCAAGGTTTCTCTGCCGTTGGCGCAACCGGCAGGGGCAGTGCATGAACATTGGAATCTGGTTGCGGATATCGGCGGAACAAACACCCGCCTCGGCGTTGTTTCGAACGGAGAGCTGGTCGATCTGCGGAAACATCCGACCGGTACTTTGCCTGATCTGCTTGAGGCGTTCCACAGCCTGCGCGACGACATCGGAACCAATCCCCAGGCGGTTGTGGCCGCCGGGGCCGGGCCGGTGCGAGACGGGGTTATCCGCCTGACCAACGCCCATCTTGACTTGTCCGAGGTCGAACTTGCGCAGGCCACAGGCGCGAAGAATACGTTTGTCATCAATGATTTCACAGCCGCCGCCTGGTCCGTGGCCGAGGTGACACGCGCCGATGTGGCAATTCTGCAGGGGCAGGATACTCCGCCACCCGGAACCCGTCTTGTTGTGGGCCCCGGCACCGGACTGGGCGTTGGTGCGCTGCTGTATTCCGAAGGCCACTATCACACCGCCTCGGGTGAAGGTGGCCATGTGGGTCTGTCGCCGCGCCATCGGGATGAGGTGGACGTGTTCGACGCCGCCCGCCGCATCTCGCCCGAGAGCTTCTTTGATGAAAGTCTGACGCTGGAGGCAGAGATGTTCCTGAGCGGCACGGGCCTGCCGATCCTCTATCAGGCCGTCGGCATGGTAAGCGGCGAAGCCGACACTCTGGTGCGAACGGCAAAGGACATCCTGCAGGATGCCCGCGATGGCTCTGACCCCATCGCTGTCAAAACGGCACAGATGTTCACAACACATCTGGGGGCTTTGATGGGCGATATGGCAGTGACTCTGATGCCGACCGGCGGGGTGTTTCTGGTCGGTGGAGTCGCTGAAAAGAACCGCTGGCTTTTTGGTGATACATTCTGCAAGGCTTTCAACGCGGGTGGGAGGTTCAGCGATCTGCGCTGTTCGATGAATCTTTATGTGTCCGAACAGGCCGAATTTGGCATTGTTGGCGCTAACAATTTCTGCAAAAATGCGCTCGCGCGGTAAACTGGCCGCATGAACTGAATTTCGCGGAAGGAATGCGGGATGATCCTGTGCTGCGGTGAAGCCCTGATCGACATGATCGCCGAGCCCACGATCTCGGGTGCAAGCGGGTTCGTGCCGCATTCGGGCGGGGCTATTTTCAATACGGCGATTGCCCTTGGCCGTTTGGGTGCGCCAGCGGCCATGCTGACGGGTCTGTCCTCGGATATGTTTGGCGATCAACTGGCGCAGGCGCTGAAAGACAGCCACGTGGACACCGCGCATGTGATCCGCTCGGACAGACCGACAACGCTGGCTTTCGTGCAATTGAAGGACGGGCACGCCTCGTACACTTTCGTTGACGAAAACACCGCAGGCCGGATGTTGCGGGCCGAGGATATGCCGGACCAGTTGCCAGCCGTGTCAGCGCTGTATTTTGGCGGTATCAGCCTGGCTTGCGAGCCTTGCGCCGACGCCTATGCCGACCTTCTGGACCGCCACGGCGCGGGTCGTGCGGTCATGCTGGATCCCAATATCCGCCCGGGTTTCATTCAGGACCCGACCCGGTATCGCACGCGGCTTAACCGGATGATCGCGCAGGCGGATATCGTCAAGGTCTCGGACGAGGATCTGGACTGGATCGTGCCGGGCCCGGAACCTCTGGCCGAGAAAGTGCCGCTTTTGCTGCAGGCGGGGCCTTCGGTGGTTATTGTCACCCGAGGCAGCGAAGGGGCCACGGGCTATCTGGCGGACGGAACCGAAGTGTCGGTGCCAGGTCAGCCGGTCGATGTTGTCGATACGGTCGGTGCGGGCGACACGTTCAACGCCGGTGTTCTGGCCGAGTTGCACAAAGCCGGAAACCTGACCAAAGACAGTCTTCAGGCGCTGGGTGTCGACAATCTTCGCGCCGCCTTGTCCTCTGGCGCGGCTGTTGCCGCCGTCACAGTATCCCGCGCCGGGGCGAACCCGCCCTGGGCGCACGAGCTTTAACCCCTAATAAGGGCAATCCCATGAAACGATCCGATATCAACCGCATCAAGGCCGAGGCGCAGGCCTTTATCCATTCTTTCGGCGCTGTGCTGCCCCCTTTTGCCGACTGGTCCCCCGACCAGATGCGCAGCGAAAAGGCGGCTGGCATCCGGGATCGCAGTCTGGGCTGGGACATTACCGACTACGGTCAGGGCAGGTTTGATGAGCTGGGCCTGTTTCTGTTCACCCTGCGCAATGGCGACGCAAATGACCTGAGTCTCGGGCGCGGGATGCTATACGCGGAGAAACTGCTGATCTCGCGCGACAAGCAACTGTCCCCGATGCATCGCCATATCGTGAAGGCCGAGGATATCATCAACCGGGGTGGCGGTGATCTGGTGATGGAGATTTACGCCTCGGACGCAGACGGAGGGATCGACCGGGACACTCCCGTTGTCGTGCCCAGCGACGGTTGCCCCGTGACCATCCAGCCCGGTGAGCTTTTGCGGCTCGCGCCGGGGCAAAGCGTCACGCTCATGCCCGGCATCTGGCACGCCTTCTGGGCGGAACGCGGCGACTGTCTGATTGGCGAGGTCTCGACCGTTAATGACGACCGCACCGACAATGTGTTCGAAGACCCGATCCCGCGCTTCGCCACGATCGAGGAAGACGCCGAACCCGATTTCCTTCTTGTCGCGGATTATTGACCGGCGTCAGCGTGGCGCAGTCGAACCCACGCTCTTGACAAATATTCCGTCCCCGGACTAGCTGCACGGGATGGTTCCCGACGGCGTGCCCGAGGGATGAAAATGGGAATACGGTGCGGCCTTTGTGGGCCAATGCCGTGACTGCCCCCGCAACTGTAGGCGGAGAGCGACGCCAAATCGCCACTGGCCCGAGGGCCGGGAAGGTTGGTCGAGCAACGACCCGCAAGTCAGGAGACCTGCCATCATATGTTCAACCAACCCGGGGCGGGGCGTCCTGGAAGGAGGCTTTGATGGCACGCGTGCGTGTTCAAGATACCGGCAGCATCTGTCTGCATTTGGCATTTTTCGGGGCGAAGAATGCCGAACGATACTGATCACTACGTGCTGATTTGTGAGACCTGTCAGGGGCCTGTTTCGGCGGACGTTGCGAAAGACGTTCTGGACCGCCAGCTTCCTGAAGGTTTCAAAACCCGCCTGATCGCCTGCATGGCAGGGTGTGAACGGCCCATGACCGTGGGCCTGCAGGCACCGGGCAAGGCCCAGTATCTGTTCGGCGATATTCAGACCGAAAAGGACCTGACCGCGCTGGTCGAGTTCGCCTGCCAGTATCGCGACACGCCAGACGGCTGGACCAGTGCCTCGGACCGTCCCCCTGCCCTGCTGACCAAAACCCTATCGCGCCTGCCCCGCCTGCCATCGGAGGATGAGGCATGAGCTTTCTGGTGGCCGAGGGTTTGGAATACTACGCGCTGAACGGGGATGTTCTGTTGCAGGACACGTCCTTTAGTGTCGAAGAGGGTTCGATCCTGGCGATTGCTGGCCCGAATGGTGCGGGCAAGACCACGTTGCTGAAACTTCTCTGCGGGGCCGAACGCCTCGCGTTCGGGGATGTTCGTATTCGCGGTCAAAGCCTGCGCAAACTCTCTGCCACGCAGCGGGCGCGGACGATTGCCGTGGTGGGCCAGCAGGAGTTTCCGGACAGTCGGCTGCGGTTGCGGGAATATGTGGCGTTGGGCCAAATTCCCATCAAAGCGGAAAGATCGGCCAAGGATCATGCAACCGATCTGAAGCGGGTTCTGGATGTCACCGGGCTGTCGCATCTGGCAGAAAAGCCGCTGGGCAGGCTGTCCGGTGGGGAAAGGCAGCGCGCCCATATCGCGCGGGCTTTGGCCCAAAATCCGGATTTGCTGTTCCTGGACGAACCCACCAACCATCTGGACCCTGACGCCAAGGGACACATGCTGTCGCTGGTGGCGGAACTGGGCGTGACCGTCGTCATGATCGTGCACGATCTGGTCATGATCCCCGAATTTGCGACCCATGTAGCCCTGATGAAGGCTACGCGCCTGACCGGCTTTGGACCGGTGAGCGAGGTGCTGACCCCGGACCGCGTCCGCGAAACCTTTGGCGTGGATTACCTGTGCTTTCAGCATGAAGGCCGCGTGATCCCCGCGCTCGATATCCGAAAACGTAAACTGTCACCTTGTGAGGATTTAGGATGAAGCAGAAACTCTGGCCCGTGGCGCTGATCACCGGTCTTGCAAGCGGCGCAGCGGCGCATGAAGTCACGGTCGATAACTGCGGTGAGCCGCTGGTGTTTGACACCCAGCCCGAGCGGCTGGTCGTCCACGACATGAACATGACCGACATGGCCTTTGCGCTTGGTCTGCAGGACAAGATCGTTGGCCTGACCGGCATCACCGGCTGGTACAAGACCAGCCCCGATTTCGACGCGCAGCGCGGCGACATCCCCGAGCTTGCGCCGAAATACCCGACGATCGAGAACCTCGTTGCGGTGGAACCCGACCTGTTCTTCGCGGGCTGGTATTACGGCATGAAACCGGGCGGAGACGTCACGCCGGATACGTTGGCCCCATTCGGCATCAAGACCATGATCCTGTCTGAGAGCTGCGTGCATCTGGACAAGGACCGTCCCGAGGCCAGCATGGACCTGCTGTTTGACGATGTTCTGCGTCTGGGCAAAGTGATGCATGTCGAAGACAGGGCCGAGGCGCTGGTGTCCGGCTGGAAAGAGCAGCTTGCCGCGATCAAAAGCAAAACCGCAGATGTGACCAAGCCGCGTGTCTTCCTGCTGGACGGGCCCGCTGATGCGCCCTTTACAGCGGGTAAATTCGCCATCCCCGACGCGATGATCACGGCTGCTGGCGGTGTGAACGTGACCCATGATCTGGACACAAGCTGGGGCCGTACCTCGTGGGAGGCCGTTGCCGCCGCGAACCCGGAATTCCTGGTGCTGCTGGACTATCAGACCGGCAACGGGGCGGAAGACACGTTCAAATTCCTGCAGGAGCACCCGGTGATGTCGCAAACCGATGCGGTGATAAACAAACGCTGGATCGGCCTGCGTTACGAAGAGCTGACCCCCGGACCGGCCAACATCGACGCCATCGAGAAAATGACAAGGGCCATGCACCCGGTGGGCAACTGATATGGCCCAAACGGGCCGTTTGATACTGCTGGGGGCGGTCGTTCTGATCGCCCTTTTGCTGTTGTCCGTGGTCTACGGAACAACGCCGATCCCGGTTCGGGACGTTATCTCGGCGATTGGCCTTGGCACTGGTCTGACCGATGGTGAGATGTCGCCCATGCACCGGATCGTGTTCGATCTGCGCCTGCCCCGGGCCCTGTTCGCCGCTGTCATCGGGGCCGGGCTTGGTGTTGTTGGCGTAGTTCTGCAAACTACCACGCGCAACGATCTGGCGGACCCGTTTCTGTTTGGCCTGTCCTCGGGTGCTGCGGCGGGTGCGGTTCTGGTGATCACCGTCACCGGGGATGTTCTGGGTATCTGGACCCTGCCGCTGGCGGCGTTCTGCGGCGGCCTGATTGCATCGGGCATTGTCCTTGCGCTGGTCCACAGCCTGCGCACCAGTGCGCCGGAGAAATTAATTCTCGCCGGGCTGGCGGTGTCTTTCCTGTTCTCGGCCATCACCAACTACCTGATCTTCGCCGGAGACAGCCGCGCCGCCCATTCCGTGATCTTCTGGATGCTGGGCGGGCTGGGTCTGGCCCGGTGGGAGACCTTCCCGCTGGTTCTGATCGGCCTCGGTCTGATCCTGAGCTATGCGCTCTACCGCAGTCGATGGTTGGACGCGCTGCTGACCGGGGATTTTACGGCTGCCACGTTGGGCATTCCGGTACAGGGCCTGCGGTTCAGCATGTTCTTTGTCGCCGCGCTTGCAACAGCCAGCTTTGTTTCGGTCGCGGGTGTGATCGGGTTTGTCGGCCTGATGGTCCCCCACATCGCCCGGGGCATTGCCGGAACCCTGCACCGCAACTTGCTGGTGGCCTCAGCAATTGTCGGAGCGATTCTGTTGACCCTGTCCGACATCCTGTCTCGGCTTCTTCTCGCGCCGCAGGAACTGCCCGTGGGGATCGTGACCACCTCCATCGGGTCGCTGTTCGTGTTTTTGTACCTGTTCAAATCGGCACGGAGTGACTGACGTTGTTAATGCGTCCCGCGCGGCACGAAATACGGGTCAATCAACAGCGTTTCACTCTGGCTGGCGGGGTCTTCCAGCCGGCGTTCAAGCAATCGGATGACGTGCTCGACCGACTGGTCTATGGGGTTGTTCACGGTGCTTAAGTTGAACATCGGCCAGCCAGCCATCTCGATGTCGTCAAACCCTACAATCGACAGCGACCCCGGTACATCCACGCCCAACTCGCGCGCTGCCGTCAGGGCTCCAATGGCGCTGGCGTCATTGGCGCAGACAAGCGCGTCCAGATCGTGATCTTGCAGCATCCTCATCGCCGCGCGGTAGCCCGCCTCAACGGTAAATTCTCCGGCCTTTTCCGCGATCAGCGGCAGGCTGGCTTGTTCGAGGGCGGTGATCACCCCCGATCTGCGCTCGGCCGAGGAGGCGAAACAAGACGCCCCGGCGATGTATCCGAATTTCCTGCGGCCCCGCTTGATCAGAGTCTGCGCGGCGAGCCGTGTGCCTTCGGCGTTCTTGCAGCACACATTATCGACGCCCGGTGCGTGAACGATTCGTCCGGACGAAATCATGGGCACACCAAATTTACTGCACTGTGCGACCAGCGCTTCCGGCATGCTGCCGCCCCTCAGAATCAGGGCATCCAGCGGGTAGCGCAGAACCTGATCAATCGCGGCTTCGGCCCGCGTGTCGCCGCCATCAATCAGGATCGGCCACTTGTTTAGAATGTTCAGTTCGCCCACCAGCCGGTTGACGAATTCTGAATCGTAGGTATTGCGCATGTTGCCCACGAAAACCGCCACCAGATGCGACCGACCACCTTTCAGACCCGCTGCCAAAGCGTTGGGCTGATAGCCCATGCGGGTTGCGACCTCATGGATCTTTTTCCGTTTGTTTGCATCAAGATAGGCCCCGGGCGTGAACGCCCGCGAGACCGACGAACGCGACACGCCTGCAGCATCTGCAACAGCTTGCGCCGTTACCCGGCGCGGCCTTTCGGCTGGATTGATCACGTCGTCGCTCACGTCCAAGGCTTCCCCTTTTTTGGTCGAATTTGTCAATATTGCTAGGCAAGTTTCAAAAAACCGTCATATGATGCGCGTATGTGACCACGTGTGCACATCGGGTCTGATTTTCGAATCTCCCGGCGCGCGCAAATGAATTCACTTCTGGGGGGCAGACCTCCCGTAATCTGGCGTGATGACGTGAATTGCGGCATCGCCTGCGCCATTACTGGACCGGAGAATCAACATGACCAATCTCAAGTTCTGCGCAACTGCTGCGGCTTTCGCGTTCACCGCGACTGCGGCCTTTGCCGAAACCGAAATCACCTGGTGGCACGCCCATGGCGGTCAGCTGGGGGAAACCGTCAACAAGGTGGCTGAGAAATTCAACGCCGCGCAAGACGAATACAAGATCACTCCGATCTACAAGGGAAGCTACGAAGAGACGCTGACTGCAGGCATCGCCGCTTTCCGTGCAGGCGAACAGCCAAACATCATGCAGGTGTTCGACGCTGGTGCCGCGACCGTGATCGCTGCCAAGGGCGCAACCGTTCCGGTTCAGGACCTGCTGGCCGACAATGGCGTCGACTTCGATATCAATGACTACATCGCTGGTGTGCGCTACTTCTACGCCGACAGCGACGGCAAGATGATCGGCATGCCGTTCAACTCGTCGACCCCGATTCTGTATTACAACGTGGACGCGCTGGAAGCCGCAGGCGTCACCCCGCCGAAAACCTGGGAAGAGTTCCAGTCGACAACCGCTCCGGCCCTGAAAGACGCAGGCTACATCGCGCTCAGCCAGTCGCACCTGCCCTGGATTTTCACCGAAAACTTCATGTCGCGCCACAACCTGCCGTTTGCGACCAACAACAACGGCTATGACGGCACTGACACCCAAATTCTGGTCAACAATGACGCCATCAAAGCGCATTTCACCGCGGTGAACGATTGGAGGGAAAACGGTCTTTTCGAATGGTACGGGACCGGTTGGGGTGACAACGCGAAGCCGTTCGAAGAAGGAAAAGTGGCCATGTGGCTAGGGTCGTCGGGCTCGTTCGGTGGCCTGCTGCAGAAAGACCTGCCGTTTGAATTCAGCGCCGTTCAACTGCCCTATTGGGAAGCCGTGACCGCCGAGCCGACACAGACCTTCATCGGTGGTGCGGCCCTGTTTGCCATGGCTGGCAAGTCGGATGAAGAGAACAAAGCCACTGCCGAGTTCTTCCGCTTCCTGACCGCGCCCGACACCCAGTATTTCTGGCATCAGGAAACCGGATACGTGCCGATCACCGAAGCGGCCTATGAGGTTGCCAAGAAAGACGGCCACTATGACCGTTATCCGGCTGCCCAAGTTGGTGTGAACCAGCTGCAGGAAAAAGCGGGCGACAACACCAAGGGCTACCGTATGGGTTTCTACGTCCAGATCCGCGACATCATGAACCGCGAATATGGACGTATCCTGACCGGTGAAACCGACGTGGACACAGCGTTCAAGACAATCGAAGAGGAAGCCAACGAACTGCTGGCCCGCTTCGCCAAGACCCAGGGCTAAGCCCCGGATCACCCCCAAGATGGTCGCGCTTTCTGGGCGCGGCCATCCCTCTTTTCTACTGGACGGACCATGAAACGCGCGGGCTTTGACAATATCTGGCTACCGGTGGCGCTGCTGCTGCCGCAACTTATGATCATTGCGATCTTCTTCTACTGGCCCGCAGGCTGGGCGCTGCAATCCTCGTTCTTTCTGCAAGACCCGTTCGGGTTTGGATCGACCTTTGTGGGCGGTGACAACTACACCTCGCTGCTGGGCAACAACCAGTACAAGCGTATCGCTTGGTTTACTGTCGTTTTCTCGGTTCTGGTCACGTTCTTCTCGCTGGCCATTGCCCTGTTGCTGGCCGTCAAGGCCGACAAAGTGATCCGCGGGGCCAAGACCTATCGCACGCTGCTGATGTGGGTCTACGCCATCGCCCCGCCCATTGCCGGGTTCCTGGGCATTCTGTTTTTTGACCAGAGCACTGGCCCGATGACCAAGTTCTTTCAGTCCTTCGGATGGGATTTCCGACTGGGCGTCGACTACAACGCCACCGCGACGGCGATGATCATCGTGTCCGTTTGGAAGCAGATCCCGGTCAACTTCATCTTCTTCCTGTCCGGCCTGCAATCCATTCCGCGCTCGGTGCGTGAGGCCGCAATGATCGACAACCGGTCGGCCACGGGCCGGTTCTGGCAAGTTACCTTCCCGCTGCTGGCCCCGACCGCCTTCTTCCTACTGATCATCAACATCACCTACGCCATGTTCGACACGTTCGGTGTCATCGACGCGCTGATGAAGGGTGAGCCCGGCAACAATCCGATGACCCTGGTCTACAAGGTCTACCTGGATGGGTTCCGGGGCAACGATCTGGGCGGGTCCTCGGCGCAATCGGTTGTTCTGATGGTTCTGGTTCTGATCCTGACCGTTTTCCAATTCCGGCTGGTTGAACGCCGGATTCACTATACGTAAGGGGGCTGGACATGGCTGATACAACACTCGACACCCCTGCCGTTGCCAAACGCACCCGGAAAATCCGCTGGGAGACGATCGGAGACCACTTTGTTCTGATCCTCGGCTCTCTGCTGATGATGTTGCCGCCGCTGCTGGCGTTGACCACAGCCAGCCATGACGCGGTGACGATCCATCGTCAGGGCCTGCAACTGGGGATTGGCGACGATCTGGGTAAGAACTTTCACGCCGCAATGTTCGAAAAAGGCGGTTTTACCCAGACAGTGGACGGCATGCTGATGCTGATGAACTCGTTCATTCTGGGCATCGGCTTTGCGGTGGGGAAAATCATCATCTCGATGATGGCGGCCTATGCCATCGTCTATTTCCGGCTGCGCTTTGCCACGCTGGCCTTCTGGGTCATCTTCACCACCCTGCTGCTGCCGCTTGAGGTGCGGATTCTGCCTTCATACGAAGCGATCCAGAAGCTGGGCCTGACCAACACCTATACCGGTCTGATCGTGCCTTTGATCGCGTCGGCCACCGGTACGTTTTTCTTCCGCCAGTACTTTATGTCGGTGCCGGAAGAACTGGCCGAGGCCGCCCGTATTGATGGCGCAGGCCCGTGGAAGTTCTTCATCGACATCCTTGTTCCGCTGAGCCGGACGATGATCGCGGCGATCTTTATCATCATGTTCGTCTTTGGCTGGAACCAGTATCTGTGGCCGACGCTGATCACCACCGACGAAAGCTTCTTTACGCTGGTGCGCGGGATCAAGCAGATCGTTCTGACCTACACCGACAGTCAGATTCCCGAGCACGGGCAGGCATTGGCGCTGGCCATCGTGGCGATGATCCCGCCCGTGGCCATCGTCATCTTCTTCCAAAACTGGTTCGTCAAGGGCCTTACAGAATCCGACAAATAAGGAATACGCGCATGGCTCAGGTTTCATTAGAGGGCATCCGCAAGGTCTATCCCAACGGCTTTCAGGCGGTCGAGACCACCAGCTTCACAATTCAGGACGGTGAGTTCGTCGTGCTGGTCGGCCCCTCGGGCTGCGGCAAGTCCACCCTGCTGCGGATGATCGCGGGGTTGGAGGACATTACAGAAGGCACGCTCAAAATCGGCGACCGGGTAGTCAACAATGTGGACCCGGCGGATCGGGACATTGCGATGGTGTTTCAGAACTACGCTCTATACCCGCATATGACCGTTCGCAAGAATATCGGCTACGGGCTCAAGAACCGGGGCATGCCAGCGGCTGAAATCGATGCCAAGGTTCAGGAAGCCGCCACCATGCTGAACCTGACCGAGTATGTTGACCGCAAACCGGCGCAGTTGTCCGGTGGTCAGCGGCAGCGGGTTGCCATGGGGCGCGCCGTGGTGCGCGACCCGGCGCTGTTTTTGTTTGATGAACCGCTGTCGAACCTCGATGCCAAGCTGCGCAACCAGATGCGGATTGAGATCAAGGCCCTGCAACGCCGCCTCGGCACCACCGCTGTTTATGTGACCCACGATCAGGTCGAAGCCATGACAATGGCCGACCGCATCATTGTCCTGAATTCGGGCCGGATCGAACAGATCGGCACGCCGTCCGAGATCTACCACAACCCGGCCTCGACTTTTGTCGCCTCATTCATGGGTGCACCGCCGATGAACCTGATCGAAGCGCAGGTGGATCAGGGGCAGGTCCGGATCAACGGGTATGAGGGTCTGATGCCCGCGCCCGAGTCCGCGAATGGCCCGGTCACGCTGGGCATCCGGCCCGAGGATATCGAGTTGGATGATCAGGGCACTGTCCCGTTTCGGGTCGACATCCTTGAAGAGCTTGGCGCTCACCGCCTGCTGCACGGCGCGCTCGGCGGTCAGCCTTTCACCGTGATGGTCAGCAAGGATCACAAGGCGCAGATCGGTGAGACACAGGTCTCGCTTCGGCCCGATGCGGTCCGGCTGTTTGATGCGGAGACGGGGAAAGTTCTTTGATCACAGACGTTTTGGATGATCTGCCCGCCGTGACTCCGGATCAGCGGGCGAGCATCCTGTCCGCCCCCCGCACAACGCAAGCCCATCGCGATCTGCTAGGCAGTATACAGGCAATGAACGCCCTGCAACTGGGTGGTGAGGCAAGCCGGGCTCGCTTGCCTGCTGAGTTCAACGTGGCCGCCTGGAATGTGGAACGCTGCCTGTTCCCCGAGGCGACGGCGGCGCACCTGAGACAGATCGCACCTGAAATTGTCCTGCTGTCCGAGGTCGATCACGGCATGGCCCGCACCGCGCAGCGTCACACCACCGAGGTGATGGCCGCTGAACTGGGCATGGCCTATGCCTTTGGCGTCGAGTTCCACGAGCTTGACCTGGGCGGCCCGACCGAGCGGCATTTCTGTAAGGACGACTTCAACACCCTGGGCTGGCACGGCAACGCGATCCTGTCCTCGGTTCCTTTCCAGCGCACCGCTTTGATCCGCCTGGACGATCACGGACATTGGTTTTGCAGCGATGATGGTACGGTTGACCCGGACCAGCCGCGCGTTGGGGGCCGTATGGCTATTGCTGCAGTCGTGCCGACCGAAAACGGCCCTGTGTGTGTTGTCTCGACCCATCTGGAAAGCAACGCAGGCGCGCCGCACCGTCATGGGCAATTCGAGATCCTGCTGGATGCAATCGACGCCTTTGCACCAGATATGCCGATCCTGATTGGTGGAGACCTGAATACCGGCAACCATTTGCCTCCCGATTTCAATTGGCAACGGGAAACCCTGTTCGATCTTGCAAAAACGCGTGGTTATTCCTGGGACTTCACCGCAGATGGCATGACGACCCGCCCCAGCCTGATCACGCCGCACCCCACGCGCGTGATGAAGCTGGACTGGCTGGCCGGACGAGACCTGAACTGTCAGGGCAAAGGTGTTCTGACCTCAATCTCGGCAGACGGGACGCCGCTATCGGATCATGATTGTGTGTGGTGCACCGTCGGTTGAACCGCCATCAACCCGGGTCTGTTGACAGCAATTCCCGCACCAGCGGATTGGGGAAACGTCGTTTCAATGTGATGGCGTGGAAGTTCTCTCTGATGCGGGGATGCTCTTGCGCTTCGACCAAGCGACCCGAGGACAGTTCGTCCTGAACCACGATTGGGGCCACAAGGGCCAGCCCGATATCCTCGCGGGCCAGCAGACGCATCATGGCCATGTCGTCCACCTCAGCCGCGATTTGTGGACGCACCGACATGCGGCTGGCCATTGCGTCAAACGCGGTGCGGACCGAGTTACTTGTGGTCGGCAGAATGAACGGCTGTTCCTCCAGCAAACTCCGGATCGGGCGGCTGGGGTCCAGTCTGGACGGGGTGCCGACAATGCTGACCGGCTGTTCGGCCAGATGATGTGTTTCAAACCGGGTCAGGCTGTCGCTGGCGGGTTCGTGGTTCATCAGGACAAGGTCGAAATTAAGCGTCTCCAACCCTTCGAGCAACTCGCTGGGGTTGCCGGATCGCAGGATGACCTCGACATCGGACCGTGCCAAAATGGGCCGCAGAAACCCGATCTGAAAGTTCCGTGACAGCGTTGCCTGCGCCCCTACACGCAGCGCTTGCCTGCTTTTCCCTGCGTCCTGCAGGGTCGCCACAAGCTCTTGCCCCGTCGCGAAAATTGCATCTGCGTGGTCCAACGCGATGCGCCCGGCCTCGGTCAGATGCAGCTTGCGCCCACGTCGTTCGAACAGTTGATGGCCCAGCCGCTGTTCCAGCTCCTTGATTTGAACGGACAGCGCGGATTGAGACAGATTCAGACGCTCGGCCGTCCGCGTCAGGTTCCCGTCATGGGCCACGGCCCAAAAGTAGCGGAGGTGGTGATAGTTCAATGGCATAATATTCTAATTAATAGAACGTTATTTGGAGAACAATGAATTTTTATGATGTTGAGCGGTGGAATATGTCATGACCGACGGGCTGGCTCAGCCTGAAAGATCAAGGAGTGTACCCTGTGAACAATCTGCTAATTCCCTTGCTTGGCCCGCTGATTCTTCTAGTCGCGGCATACTATGCTGCGCGCCATCCGGGTTTGCGCCCGGGCAAGCTGCCCAAACGCGCCGAATGGGCCGCATTGGCGGCTTTCGGCATGTCGATGCTGTCTGCCCTGCTCCTGATAACACATGGCGCGGGTACGTCGGCGCTGATTGGTGTCTGGGGCGTCGGCCTGTCGGTTCGGCTGGATGCCGTCAGCGCCACGATGTTGGTGCTGGTCAGCTTCATCGGCTGGGTCGTTCTGCGCTATTCGGCAACATACATGGATGGCGAGGCGCGGCAGGGGGCGTTTACAGGCTGGATGTCGGTGACATTGGCCTCGGTCCTGTTGCTGGTCATGTCCGGTAACCTGATACAGCTGCTGGCGGCGTGGATTGCCACCAGCTTGTCCCTGCATCAACTGCTGCTGTTCTACCCCGGCCGCACAACCGCACAGCGCGCCGCCCGCAAAAAGGCCGTCGTCGCTCGGATCAGCGAAGGCGCACTGACGCTGGCCGTCCTGCTTCTGATCTTGGGGTACGGGACCACCGATATCTCGGCGATCCTGTCCGCCTCGCAACCCGATGCGATGACCATCATTGCCGCGCTGCTGATTGCTGTGGCTGCCATCACCGCCTCTGCCCAGTTCCCGATCCATGGCTGGCTGACCGAAGTGATGGAGGCCCCGACCCCTGTCTCGGCCCTGTTGCACGCAGGGGTCATCAACGCCGGAGGGTTCCTGTTGATCCGCTTCGCCGACGTGATGCTGGTGGCTCCGGGCATCATGGCACTGCTGGTGATGCTGGGCGGGTTCACCGCCTTGTTCGGCGGGCTAGTGATGCTGACACAGCCTGCAGTTAAAACCTCGCTGGCCTGGTCCACCATTGCCCAGATGGCATTCATGATCATGCAATGCGGTCTGGCGCTGTTCCCGCTGGCGCTGCTGCATATCGTTGCCCATTCGCTGTATAAGGCGCACGCCTTCCTCAGCGCAGGTGAGGCCGTGCACAACGTGGCCGCGATCCGGCGGCCCGGACCTGTCGCGGTGCCAAGCGCGCGGAATGTGCTGCTGGCTTTTACGACCGGCATCCTGATCTACGGCGCGGTGGCCGCCATCTTCGGAATTGACGGAAAATCCATGCAGGCCATCGCGTTAGGAGTGATCCTGATCTTCGGCGTCGCCTATCTGCTGGCACAGGGTTTCGCCGATGCGGCACCGGGCGCATTGACCCGACGCACGGTGATCTATGCCGGTTTGACCTCGGTCAGCTATTTCGTCCTGCAGGTTGCGGCCCAGCATCTGACGGCGGGCACGCTGCCCGCAACCCCGGCCCCGGGACCGTTGGAATGGGCGCTGATCGTGCTGGCCCTTATCAGCTTTGGCGCGGTCGCGCTTGCGCAATCAACCTTCCCGCTATGGGCCTCGCACCCTGCGGCGGCGGGTATCCGCGTGCATCTGTCGAACGGGCTTTACGCAAACGCACTCTTTGATCGGCTGCTGGACGGATGGTCCAGACGGCAAACCGCTTAAACGGGGACCTCACATGTATATGAAACACGAAAGCTATCCCGCCGCGCTGCTGGAACTGGTTGCGATTGCCAATGACGCGGTGCGTCAGATCCCGCCGCTGTTCCCTCTGGCCTCGAACGTTGCAGTGAACCCGTTTCTGGGCCAAACGGACGCGCCGCTGGCTGTGACAGCCGCTCGCCTCGCCCGTGTCGCGGGCGCGCGCATCACGCCAGACCGCGCGGCCTTTGCCGACAAGCTGAACGCAGGCGATATTCTGGATGAGGATTTGGCCGACGCGCTGGCCAATGCAGAAAGCCTTTTTGATCTGCCCAGCTTGGAGGAGGTCAAGTCAGCGCTCACCGTCGAGCCAAGCACCCCGCCGCCCCTGCCGACCGTTGCCGATTTGGCGGTCGAGGTGTCCGGCATCGACTGGCCCGGCCTGATTGAAGAGCGCATCGGCGCATGGGCGGCCAGCCATTTCGATCAGGGTCAGGCCCTGTGGCAACCCAGCCGGGCTGGCGGGGCCTATAGCGCGTGGCGCGAGTTCGCCTCGCGCGATCTGACGCTAGAGATTTACGGGCTCAAGGGCTTTGGCGCGTTTGTGGCGGGCACCAACCGGTCGCAATGGCGGGCCATTGGCCGTGCGTCTGAAACGCTTGGTGTGACGCCCGAGGCTGCAGGCACCGCCTTTCACCGCTGGCTGATCACGCTGGGCGGTTGGGCGCAATATGCGCGCTACTTGCTGTGGCAGGCCGAACTGGAGGGCCAAAGCGACACGACTGTTACCGAGCTTCTGGCCATTCGACTGGTGTTCGAAGAGGCCCTGTTCAACCTCTACCGCGACCAGATCGCCGACCGGTGGGCCGAGACCGTTGCACAGCATGAAGCCCCGGTGACACCGACCCGCGATCTGGTGATCGACGCAATTCTGCAGGACGCTACCGAGCGCGCACAGCAGCGCAAGCTGGCGCACACTCTGGCCACGCATCACCCCCGCAAGACCACAGGCCGCCCGCAGGTGCAGGCCGCATTCTGCATCGACGTCCGGTCCGAGGTCTTCCGCCGTGCGCTCGAAGCGCAGAGCGAAGGGATTGAGACCATTGGTTTCGCAGGGTTCTTCGGCCTCGCCAGCGCCCATAAGGCCGCCGGTTCGGACGTGACCGAGTTGCGCGGGCCTGCTCTGCTACGCCCGAACGTCTCATCGAAAGCCGCCGAAGGAACTCAGGCCGATCTCAACCGACGCTACACCGCCCGCGCCAAACGCGCCTGGGGCCGGTTCAAGCTGGCCGCCGTATCCTCGTTTGCCTTTGTCGAGGCAACCGGCCCGGTCTATGCCGGAAAGCTGCTGCGTGACGCGCTGGCGATCAAATCGAAGCCGGTGAAAACCGACCCCGCCCCCCAGCTCGATCCGTCGATTGATCTGCAAACGCGCGTCGGCATTGCGCGGAGCATTCTGTCCGCCATGTCTCTGACTGGTAACTTCGCAAGGATTGTCATGCTGGCGGGTCACGGGGCGGATGTAACCAACAACCCCCACGAAAGCGCACTGCAATGTGGCGCGTGCGGAGGGTATGCCGGTGACGTCAGCGCCCGCCTTTTGGCCGGTCTGCTGAATGACAGGACGGTGCGGGATGGCTTGCGGCAAGAGGGTATTGATGTCCCGTCGGATACGCTGTTTCTGCCAGCCCTGCACCACACCACGACGGACAAGGTGACTCTGTTCGATCAGGATCACCCGGTGGGTCAATGGGCCAAGGACATTGCTCAGCTAAAAGCATGGCTGCAAACGGCCGGGCAAATGGCACGGGCCGAGCGCGCCGACCGCTTGCCGAGGGCTACCGATGCTAGTGACATTGCCCGCCGCGCCCTCGACTGGGCCGAGTTGCGCCCCGAATGGGGTCTTGCGGGATGCCGCGCTTTTATCGCTGCGCCACGCAGCCGGACAAGCGGCACAGGCCTCGCGGGTCAGCCCTTCCTGCACAGCTATGACTGGCGCGCGGATGACGGTTTCGGCGTGTTGGAACTGATCATGACCGCCCCGGTCGTGGTCGCCAGTTGGATCAGCCTGCAATATTACGGCTCGACCGTTGCGCCCGCCCTGTTCGGCGGCGGCAACAAGCTGCTGCACAACGTTGTGGGCGGGATCGGCGTCATCGAGGGCAATGGCGGCGCCCTGCGCCCCGGCCTGCCCTGGCAGTCTGTCCATGACGGAGAGGGCTTTCAACACGACCCGCTGCGCCTGTCGGTCATCATCGAGGCCCCGCGCGAAGCGATGAATGACATCCTGAAACGCCATGCAGGCGTCAAAGAACTGTTCGATAACCGCTGGCTGCACCTGATTGCGATGGATGAGAACGGCGATCTTGCGTGGCGCTACCAGCGCGATCTGCACTGGGTTCCGATGAAGGGCGACGCCAGTGCCAGCCGCGCCATAGCCGCTGAGTAATCCGGCAACTCGCGAGTCCGGCGGCATGCGCCGGACCCACTCGCTCACAGCGCAGTTTTGAACAGCAATGTCAGATTATCCTCGGTCAGTTCAATCGGGTTGCCGCCGCAGGACGGGTCGATAATGGCCCCTTGAACCAGCTCAGGGATGGCGGTCTCAGACACGCCCAGATCGGACAGTCTGCGCGGAATGCCGAGGCTGTCGTTGAACTCCTGCACAAAGGCGCGGAACCCATCAAAACCGCCCTCAATCCCCAGATAAGCGGCGGCTGCTTGGAAGCGATCCGCAATCGCAGGCGCGTTGAAGTCCAGCACGGCAGGCATGCAAACCGCATTCGTGGTGCCGTGATGCGTATTGAACACCGCGCCCACCGGATGGCTCATCGCGTGAATCGCCCCGAGGCCCTTTTGGAACGCCGTCGCCCCCATCGCTGCGGCGCTCATCATCTGGGCGCGCGCCTCGATGTCGCTGCCATCCGTATAGGCGCGCGGCAGGTACTCTTTCACCAGCCGCATGCCCTCCAGCGCGATGCCCTGGCTCATCGGGTGGTAGTGCGGACTGCTGAATGCTTCGACACAATGGGCAAAGGCATCCAGCCCGGTGCCTGCTGTGATGAATTTAGGCATACCCACCGTCAGTTCCGGATCGCAGATCACGACGGTCGGCAGCACCTTGGGGTGGAAGATGATCTTCTTGGCATGGGTTTCGGAGTTGGTGATCACGCTCGCGCGCCCCACCTCGGACCCCGTTCCGGCAGTGGTCGGCACCGCGATTATCGGCGCAATCGCGTCAGCATCTGCGCGGGTCCACCAGTCGCCGATGTCTTCAAAATCCCAGACCGGGCGCGTCTGACCTGCCATAAAGGCGACCATCTTACCCAGGTCCAACCCCGAGCCGCCGCCAAACGCGATCACCCCGTCATGGCCACCGGCATTGTAAGCCGCGACCCCGGCATCAAGGTTCTTTTCATTCGGGTTCGGGTCTACATCGCTGAACAACCCGCGCCCCAGCCCGGCGGCCTCCATAAAATCCAACGTGGCGCTGGTGATCGGAAGATCGGCCAGCCCCTTGTCCGTCACCAGCAAAGGACGCTTCATCCCCGCCGCCGCGCAGGCCTCGGGCAGTTCCCTGATCCGGCCAGCGCCGAACTTAATCGCGGTCGGGTAGGACCAGTTTCCAACAAGGCTCATGATGTTACCTTCTTCAAATGGTAGGATTTGGGGCGCGTCAGGTTGTGATAGCCGATCACCGACAGGCCACCCCCACGCCCGGTATTCTTGCAGCCCGTCCAGCAAAGACCCGGGTCCAGATAATCGGCCCGGTTCATGAACACAGTGCCGGTTTCGATCTGATCGCCGATCCGCGCCGCACGATCCACATCGCGGGTCCAAAGGCTCGCGGTCAGGCCGAACTCGCTGTCATTCATCAGCGCGATTGCCTCGTCGTCCGAGGACACTTTCATGATCCCCACGACAGGCCCAAAGTTCTCATCCCGCATCACGCGCATGTCATGAGTGACATTGGTCAGGATTTGAGGCGTCAGGTACGCGCCACCATCATCCTCGGGGAGTGTTTCGATATGGGCCACCGCACCGTCGGCGACCGCTTCGGCGACCTGCGCGCGGACCTCATCGGCGAAGCGCACATTGGCCATCGGACCGATCGTCGTTTCCGGGTCCAGAGGGTTGCCCAGCTTATACCCCCTCACGATCTCCACCGCTTTGGCGACGAAATCGTCATAGAGGCTCTCATGCACGTAAATCCGCTCGATCCCGCAACAACACTGGCCCGAGTTGAACATGGCTCCGTCGATCAACGTGTCGACCGCCGCCTCCAGATCGGCATCGTCCATGACATAACCTGGGTCCTTGCCGCCCAGTTCGGTGCCAACCCCGGTAAAGGTCCCCGCCGCCGCACGTTCCATCGCCTGCCCGCCGCCGACCGAGCCGGTGAAGTTTACAAAGTCAAACGCCTTTCCCGCGATCAGATCATTGGTCACATCATGGCTCAGGAACACGTTTTGGAACACATCTTTGGGAACCCCCGCCGCATGAAACGCCCGCGCCATCCGTTCCCCCACCAGCAGGGTCTGCGTGGCGTGTTTCAGTACCACCGTATTGCCCGCGATCAGCGCCGGGGCGACGGTGTTAATCGCCGTCATGTAAGGATAGTTCCAGGGTGCCACGACAAATACCACCCCATGCGGGATGCGTTTGATGTAACGCCTGAACGTCTCGTCCTCGCCCACCGCAAGATCGGCCAGAGACGCCTCAGCAATCTCAGCCATGTAGCTGGCGCGCTCATTGAACCCGCCGAACTCACCGCCATACCGCACCGGGCGGCCCATCATGTGGGCCAGTTCCGGCACGATTTCATCGTTCATCGCGCCAACCGCGGCCACGCCAGCCATCACAAGATCAACCCGTTCCTGCAATGGCCGCGCGGCCCAATCCGCCTGTGCCGCCCTTGCCCGCGCGGCAATCCCAAACGCTGCCTCGTACGATAACACTTCGCGTTCCGCAAAAACCGACCCATCAATCGGCGAGACACATTGCAACATCTGCCCCATCTTCTCTCCATTCCCGAAAGAAACAGGATCCCTGCTTCATCTGGCCAATAAATATCCCGGGGAGCGGGAGGGGCTGGCCCCTCGCACCCAACCCATCAAGCTCGCTCAAACCCCCGGGCAATTTCCCAATCCGTAACCACGCGCTCGAATTCTTCAATCTCCACTTCCGCAGCGCGGGAATAGTGATCAACCACATCATCACCCATCGCCGCGCGCAGCATGGCCGATCCATGCAGCGCGTCCCGCGCCGCACGTAGGTTGCCGGGGATCATGCCGGTTTCGCCCTGATACACGTCACCGATCGCCGCGGGCTGCAGATCAAGCCCTTCTTCAATCCCGGCGATACCAGCAGCCAGCATCCCAGCAATAGTTAGATAGGGGTTCATGTCCGAGCCCGGTATCCGGCACTCCACCCGCACCGCCTTTGTACCGTCACCGCACAGGCGGAACCCGGCGGTCCGGTTGTCTACCGACCAGATGATCCGGGTTGGCGCAAAGGTGCCCTTCAGGAAACGCTTATAACTGTTGATGTAAGGTGCCATGAAATAGGTATAATCGGCGGCGTATTTCAGCAGACCGGCCATATAGCTTTTCATCAGCGCCGACATGCCCAGCTCATCGCTTTCGTCATAAAACGCGGGTTGTCCATCTGCCCACAGCGACTGATGGACATGGGACGAGCTGCCCACCTTCTCATGATGCCACTTTGGCAGGAAAGTCGCGGCGTGCCCGTGCTGCCAGGCGATCTCTTTCACCGCGTTCTTGGCGATGGTGTGATATTCGGCCGTGTCCATCGCAGGCGCATATTTGATGTTCAACTCTTCCTGACCGGTCTCGGCCTCACCCTTCGAGTTCTCGACCGGTATCCCCGCCTCCCACAGATGGTTGCGGATCGGGCGCATCACATGCTCTTCCTTGGTGGTCTGAAGGATGTGATAATCCTCATTATAGCCCGAGATCGGCTCCAGATTGCGGAACCCTTCCTTGCGGATCTGATCAAAGCTTTTCTCAAACAGGAAGAACTCCAGCTCCGTGGCGGTCATCGCCTCATAGCCCATGGCCTTTAGGCGATTGACCTGTTTCTTCAGGATCGACCGGGGCGCATGGGGCACCTCTTGGTGAGTGTGGTGATCCAGAACGTCGCACATCACCATCACCGTGCCCTCCAGCCACGGCACTGGGCGCAGCGAGTCCAGATCGGGTTTCATAACGTAATCGCCATACCCCCCTTCCCAACTGGTCGAGGCATAACCGTCCGGCGTGCCCATTTCGAGGTCGGTGGCCAGCAGATAGTTGCAGCAATGGGTCTCTTCCCAGGCGCTGGCAACGAAATGAGCGGCGTGGAACCGTTTCCCCATCAGGCGCCCCTGCATATCGACGATGCAAACGAGAACCGTGTCCACCTCACCGGCAGAAACCTGGGTCTTGAGGTGTTCGAAAGTGAGTGTTGCCGCCACGTTGCTGTCTCCTTGATGTCCCCCGCGGTGCGCTGATGCGGCACCAGAATCTTATCCGCCACCGTGGCGACCTGTGCGCCCAAGCGCAATAGGGTGCGGCGCAGTTCTGTGTGCTGAAAGGTGGTAAGATAGTCCCGTGTACGTCGTTCGCTATCGCTTGCGGGCAATGACCCAGACCGGATGGCAGGTCACCGGGCCAACACAGCCTCGGCGCACGGGCCGACCCGGGTCAGTTCGCGGTACTGTTCGGGTCCGAATCTGGGAATCGCCAGCCATCCGCAGGGTGCGAGCGCGTTTGTCGTTTTGGTCAGCAGTTTGGTCGGGTCTTTGTCCACTGGATCATCGAGGATGAGGCCAAAAGGTCGATTTTCTCCGGCAATGCGATCTCTCGGGCGTCTCTGTCGACAAAGCTTGCCCGTGCCGCGTCCGCAGCTACGCGGGCCTGTGGGGCCAGATCGATCAGGATCAACGTGCCAAAACTGAACGCGCCGCACAAATACCGGGTCAGATGACCGGTGCCGCAGCCCAGTTCGAACGCATGGGCGAAGTTGTCCGGCGCGCAGTGCCGGTACGACTCTGAGACCAGCCGATTGGCGAACCAGGCCTGCTGGCTGGCATTGTTGCTATAGGTGTCGAAGCTTCGGCTAAAACTGCGCTGGACTCTGTCTGCAAACTAAACGGTCACGCCGGCCACTCCGCCCAGCTTTGCTCCGGTTTGAAGGGAACTTGCGGCCCGGAAATGGGTCGGACCTTTTCCTGTTGTGATGCCCATGCTGCATCCTGCGCGGCGGAGGGAATGATGTGGTCGCGATCGGGAATCCAGATCCGGTCCAAGCCCCGGTCCCGGGCGAGTCCGTGTTGGGTGACAGCATCAAGCTCGGCCCAGGCGGCTTCGATGTCCAACGCTGGCGGATTGCGCTTCAACCCGGCGCGGCCGCAGAAATTCGCGAAACTGGGTAGCGAAAGTTGATCCGGCGTTGCGCGGATCAGATCGGGCGCAATCCCATACTCTGCGCTGGCCGGGTGCAACGTGCCACTAACGGCGACCAACCGTTGGGGCCGAAACCCGGATGCGCTCAGTCAGCGGGCAAAAAGGTCTAGACAAAACGCCTCGCGGTTCAGCGGGGCCATCACGTCTCCCCCCACTCCTTCGACGACCAGAGGCCCATCGAGCTGTGGTAGGCTCAGGCGATAGGTTTCGGACAGAACCTCGGCCCCGGACAAGGCGCGGACGATCTCGGTGTCGGTTGCATTCTCCAGCCCGGATTGCACGAGTTTCCAATATTTTGCCACCAGCGCGTGCATGTCGCGGGCTTCGGGTTCGCGTCATGCGGCCCCCATGCAGAACCGGGTTGCACCGCCTTCCTTAGCCTTTTTGGCCTCGGCCAGAACCCGCTAAGCCTCGATCAAGTTCGAGGGGGTCAGAGTCGATCCGTTCCGCTCAGATTGCGAGCAATAGGCGCAGCCGCCGGTTTTGATCGACAGAAGCTTTGAGGTCTGATTCCGCCTCTTAGAAATCCAGCCCCAGATCCGCAGTGCGCACCGAATGCGTCAGTGCTCCGGACGAGATATAGTCCACCCCCGTCGCCGCAATCGAGGCCACCCGGTCCAGCGTGACATTACCACTGGCCTCGGTCTTCATGCGCCCGGCGACCATGGCAACGGCCTCGCGCAGCGTGCCGTTGTCCATATTGTCCAGCAACACGACCGAGGCACCGCCAACCTCTAAAACTTCCGAAAGTTGATCCAGCCGGTCCACTTCGATCTCGACCGCCATCATGTGGCTGGCATGTGCTTTCGCCGCGTCCAGCACCTGACGCACCCCACCGGCAGCGGCGATGTGGTTATCCTTGATCAGGATTGCGTCGGACAGGGAATACCGATGGTTGAAGCCACCGCCGTGCAGAACCGCGAGTTTCTCGACGCTCCGCAATCCGGGCGTGGTCTTGCGAGTGCAGGTGATGCGGGCAGTGGTGCCTTTCGTCTGCGCCACAAATGCGGCTGTCTGGGTTGCGATGCCTGTCAGCCGACCGGCAAAGTTCAGGGCCACCCGCTCGCCGGACAGGATCGAGGCGGCAGAGCCCCGGATGGTCATCAGCGTGCCGCCCCGTTTGCACGCCGCGCCGTCGGTGACATGCGTTTCGACCTCTAGCGCAGGATCGACCAGACGGAAGGCAATGGCTGCCACCTGCATGCCTGAAACAACTGCGTCTTCGCGGGCGTTCAACCGGGCCTCGTATGTGGTGCCCTCGGGGATCACGGCGCGGGTGGTCACGTCGCCATAGCTGCCGAGGTCTTCCATCAGCGCGGCGCGGATCATCGGCTCCAGGACCAAATCAGGCAGGGTGGCAAAACTCATGTCAATTCCTTGCAGGCTTGGGCCCGTATGGCGAGGGCTTCGGACAGATACATCCGCGAGCGTTCGCCGGGGCCTTCGGCGCGATCGGGGAAATCGGAGCGTTCATGCGCGCCACGGCTTTCTTCGCGCAGCAAAGCACTGGCGGCGATCAGGGTGGCGGTTGCGCACATGTTTTGGAAGGACGGGCAGTCGCTGTTCGCCGCTTCCAGCGCCGCGATTTTCTGGAGCGCTTGGGTCAGCCCGGCGCGGTCCCGCACGACGCCGACATGGCGGGTCATGATCTGACGGAGGTCTTGCACCGCCGTCGTTGTATCCGGTGCTTCGGTATTGGCGAACTGAATATCCAACAGGTCGGGCTCTGAAGCCATAACTATGTTGTTCGCGATACCCTCGGCACAAATACGGGCAAAAACTAGAGCCTCTAGCAAACCGTTCGAAGCCAACCGGTTGGACCCGTGCAACCCGGTCGAGGAGGCCTCACCACAGACCCAAAGCCCGTCCAGCGTCGCGCGGCCCTTGGTATCAGTTGCAATGCCGCCCATGTGGTAATGTGCGGCGGGGGCGACCGGGATCGGCTGGGTCACCGGGTCAATGCCATTGCGAGCGCAATACTTGGCAACCGCCGGGAACTCTTGGGTTATGCGTGCGCCCAATGCCGCGCGGGTGTCCAATGCAGGCTGATTGCCCGCCTGCACCTGATCAAAGATGGCGCGGGCCACCACGTCGCGGGGGGCAAGTTCGGCATCCGGGTGGATGGCCTCCATGAACCGCTCGCCCTGCCGGTTGATCAGGATGGCCCCTTCACCGCGCAGCGCCTCGGTCGCCAGCGGCGCGGGGTCTTCGCCAACATCCATCGCGGTGGGATGGAACTGGACAAACTCGGCATCTGCAATCTGTGCCCCGGCCCGCGCCGCCATGCCGATGACCTGTCCCCGGATGCGGGGCGGATTGGTGGTCAGTGCATAAAGCCCGCCGGACCCGCCCCCGGCCAGCAGCACGGCTGGCGCGCGCAACATCACAGTGTCCGAGCCGCCTTCGGCATCCTGTACCGCAACGCCCGTCACACGACCGTCCGAGACATCCAGACCGACGGCAAGAACGCCCTCCAGAACCTGAATAGACGGTGCATCGCGCACCTGTTCGATCAGCGCACCCATGATCTGACTGCCTGCCTGATCGCCCTTTACCCGCACCACCCGCGCAAAGCTATGCGCGGCTTCGCGGGACATGACATAGCCGCCGTCCTGTGTACGGTCGAACGGTGTACCCAACGTGGTCAGATCGAGAATGTAGTCGCGCGCCTCGCCCGTCACCAAATCAGCAACCTCAGCTGACACGGTCCCGGCCCCCGCGTTCACGGTATCCGCCGCGTGGCTTTCCGGGCTGTCGGCATTGTCCATCGCCGCCGCCACGCCACCCTGCGCCCAGGCGGAACTGGCCCCCTGCCCCAGAGGGTCGGGCGAGATGATCACCACTGGCCGCGGTGCCAGTTTCAGCGCCGCATAAAGCGCGCCAATACCAGCCCCCACGATGACAACACGATCCGTGGCGAGGTCTTTCATACGGGATCAGAGACCCAGCTTGCGCGACAGATCAATCATCGCCTGCACTGATTTGCGCGCCTTTACGGCAATGTCTTCAGCGACCTCGACCTGACCCTCCATCGTGTGCAGGGCATAGAGGATCTTCTCCAGCGTGATCTTTTTCATGTACGGGCACATGTTGCAGGGTCCGACGAAATCGACCTCGGGCAGTGCGTCGGCGATGTTCGACGCCATCGAGCATTCGGTGATCAGCATCGCCTTTTCAGGCTTTTCGTCCTGTACATACTTAAGGATACCGCTGGTCGAGCCGGCATAGTCGGCCTCGGCCACCACCTCGGGCGTGCATTCGGGATGCGCGATCAGCCGCGTGCCCGGGTTCCATTCGCGAAAATCGCGCAGGTCCTGTGCCGTGTATTGTTCGTGCACGATGCAGGAGCCGGGCCAGTAAACCACGTTCTTGTCGCTTTTGTTCGCCACGTTCTGTGCCAGATACTGGTCTGGCGTCATGATCACTGTGTCGCTGTCCATCGCGTTGACGATCTGGACCGCGTTGGACGAGGTGCAGCAGATGTCCGAGGCCGCTTTGACCTCGGCCGTGGTGTTCACGTAGGACACAACCGGCGCGCCCGGGTATTTCGCGCGCATCTCGTCGATTCCATCGGCGGTGATTGATTCCGCCAGCGAACATCCTGCGGCCATGTCAGGCATCAGCACGGTCTTTTGCGGGCTCAGGATTTTCGACGTTTCGGCCATGAAATGCACGCCGGCCTGAACAATGACATCGGCCTCCACATCGCTGGCTTTCATCGCCAGTTGGAGGCTGTCGCCGACAAAATCCGAGACACCGTGATAGATTTCCGGCGTCATGTAATTGTGCCCAAGGATCACGGCGTTACGCTCTTTCTTGAGCGCATTGATTGCCCGAACGTAAGGCGCGTAGACCGCCCAGTCCGGTGGGCTGACCACGCGGTCCATTCGGGCGTAAACATCCTGCATCTCGTTGGCTAGCGTGGCCGAGGGCGCAAGGTCGTACTGATCCGCAAGTGCGGAACGAACGTTAGAAAGATCGAGCAACGGTCTAGCTACCTTTTCAGCTATCGTTTGTCAGGCGGGCTGCTTGAGGACGAAGGCCTAGCCGATACATTTCCTTAATAAAACCGGAAAATTTGGCGTTAGCGCTAAGAAACGCAGGCAACTCCGCTGAAAACCGAAAAAGGGCGTGCCGGACTACCCAAGGATACCCGGCAGTCGCAGCCCGTGTTCGCGCGCGCAGTCCTTGGCGATGTCATAGCCCGCATCCGCGTGCCGCCATACGCCCGAGGCGGGATCGTTCCACAACACCCGCTCCAGCCGTTTGGCCGCTTCATCGGTCCCGTCGGCGCAGATCACCACGCCCGCGTGCTGGCTGAAACCCATCCCGACCCCGCCGCCATGATGCAGCGAAACCCATGTCGCGCCCGACGCTGTGTTGACCAGCGCGTTCAAAAGCGGCCAGTCGGATACCGCGTCCGAGCCGTCCTTCATCGCCTCGGTCTCGCGGTTGGGTGAGGCGACCGAGCCGCTGTCCAGATGGTCACGCCCGATCACGACAGGGGCTTTCAACTCGCCCGTGCGGACCATTTCGTTGAAAGCCAGACCCGCGCGGTGGCGATCCCCCAGCCCGATCCAGCAGATGCGGGCGGGCAGGCCCTGGAACGCGATGCGCTCCTGCGCCATGTCGAGCCAGTTGTGCAGATGGGTGTTCTCGGGGAACAGTTCCTTCATCTTGGCGTCGGTTTTGTAGATATCCTCGGGGTCGCCCGACAGGGCGCACCAGCGGAACGGGCCGATGCCGCGGCAGAACAGCGGGCGGATATAGGCAGGTACGAAGCCGGGGAAGGCAAAGGCGTTTTCCAGCCCTTCATCCTGCGCCACCTGCCGGATGTTGTTGCCGTAGTCCAGCGTCGGCACGCCCGCGTTCCAGAAATCGACCATCGCGGCCACATGCTGCTTCATCGAGGCGCGCGCCGCTTTTTCCACCGCTTTCGGGTCGCTTTCGCGCTTGTCTTTCCACTGCGCCATCGTCCAGCCCAGTGGCAGATAGCCGTTCACCGGATCATGGGCGCTGGTCTGGTCGGTGACGATATCGGGGCGCATCCCGCCCGCTTGCATGCGGCGGTAGATCTCGGGGAAAATCTCGGCGGCGTTGCCCAGCAGGCCGACCGATTTTGCCTCGCCCGCTTTGGTCCAGCGGTCGATCATCGCCAGCGCCTCGTCCAGCGTTTCGGCCTTTTCATCCAGGTATTTGGTGCGCAGGCGGAAGTCGATGCTGTCGGGGTTGCATTCGACGGCCAGACAGCAGGCCCCGGCAAAAACAGCGGCCAGAGGCTGCGCGCCGCCCATGCCGCCCAGTCCGCCGGTCAGAATCCACCTGCCGGTCAGGTCGCCGTCATAATGCTGACGCCCGGCCTCGGCGAAGGTCTCATAGGTGCCCTGAACGATGCCCTGCGTGCCGATGTAAATCCACGAGCCAGCGGTCATCTGGCCGTACATCATCAGACCCTTCTTATCGAGCTCGTTGAAGTGATCCCAGTTGGCCCAGTGCGGCACAAGGTTCGAGTTCGCGATCAGCACCCGGGGCGCATCCGTATGCGTCCGCACGATGGCGACCGGCTTTCCGGATTGCACCACAAGCGTTTCATCCTCTTCCAGATCCTTGAGGCTGGCGACGATGGTGTCGAAATCGTTCCATGTGCGCGCCGCACGACCGATGCCGCCATAGACCACAAGTTCATGCGGGTTTTCGGCCACATCCGGGTGCAGGTTGTTCATCAGCATCCGCAAGGGGGCTTCGGTCATCCAGCTTTTGGTGTTCAGTTTGGGGCCGGTGGGCGGATAGATATCGCGGGTGTTCTTGCGGGGGTCGGTCATTGCGGCCTCCATTTGCTCAGCGTTTCGAGAATGGTTTTGAGGTGCGAGCGCAGGCGATCGGCCTTGCGTTGATCATAGGCCCATGGCGTGGCCTCTGCGCTCAGATATGTGGATTGCGCCAGTTCCATCTGGATCGCGTGGACTCCTTCGGCGGGTCGGCCATAGTGACGCGTGGTCCAGCCGCCTTTGAACCGACCGTCGAGCACTGTGGCATAACCCGCTGCCGCCTCGCAGATATCCAGTACAGGTTTTGTGATGTCAGCATCGCATGTCGTGCCCTGATTGGTGCCGATGTTGAAGTCCGGCAGGACGCCATCGAACAGGAACGGGATATGGCTGCGGATCGAGTGGCAATCATAGAGAACCGCAAAGCCGTGCAGCGCTTTGACCCGGTCCAACTCGGCCTCAAGGGCCGCATGATACGGTGCGTGGAAGATCGCGCGGCGGTCCGCAATCTCGGCTTCGGATGGTGGTTGGTTCCAGATTCCCTGCCCATCAAAATCGGTCAACGGCACCAGTGTTGTGGTGTTCTGACCGGGATAGAGCGACACGCCGGACGGATCGCGATTGGCGTCGATTACATAGCGATGGAAAGTGGCGCGCACCGTCGTGGTTCCGGGCAGCAACCCATCGTAAAGCGTATGGATATGCCAGTCGGTATCGTCCAGACCTCTGCCGCGCTCGTTCAGCTTCGCTTCGATCTCGGGCGGAACAAAAGTGCCGGTGTGGGGTAAGCCCAGCACAATGGGGCTGTCGCCCTGTGTGACTTCGACCGGGGCGATCACGTGCCCAGCTCCGGCATTGTGATGCCTGCACAATGGGCGATTTCACCGCTGGCAATCAGGGTCGAGGCGGCCTCGATATCCGGCGCGGTATAGCGGTCGTCGCCCAAGGGCGGCACGATCGCGCGCAACCTGGCCATCACGCCTTGAAGGGCTTCGCTGGTCGGTAGTGGCGCGCGGAACTCGACCCCTTGGGTGGCACAGAGCAGTTCCACGCCCAGAATACGTTCCAGGTTTGTCACCATTTGCCCCAGACGGCGCGCGCCATGGGCGGCCATCGACACGTGATCCTCCTGATTGGCTGAGGTCGGCGTGCTGTCGGTCACGCAGGGATTGGCCAGATGCTTGTTTTCGCTCATCAAGGCTGCCGTGGTGACTTCGGCGATCATCAAGCCCGAGTTCAACCCCGGATTGGGGGTCAGGAACGGCGGCAGATCGAAGCTGAGCACCGGGTCGACGATTAGCGCGATACGGCGCTGCGCGATAGCCCCGATCTCGGCGACTGCCAGCGCGATCATGTCAGCGGCAAATCCCACCGGTTCTGCGTGGAAGTTTCCACCCGAAACGATCAGACCGGCTTCGGTCAGGACCAGAGGGTTATCGGTGGCCGCGTTCGCCTCAATCTCAAGCGTTGTGGCCGCCTGGCGCAGGACATCCATCGCCGCGCCCACGACTTGTGGCTGGCAGCGTATGCAATACGGATCCTGCACGCGGGTATCGCCATCACGGTGACTTTCACGGATAACCGAGCCCGCCAGCAGGGCGCGCATGGCGACCCCGGCCTCGATCTGCCCGCGATGGCCGCGCAGGGTGTGAATCTCGGGCTGTAAAGGCGCGGTCGACCCCATGATGGCGTCCGTGGTCAGCGCCGATGTCACCAGTGCGCTTTGCGCCGCTTGCCACGCGCCGAACAGGCCCGCCAATGCAAATGCGGTGGAAAACTGGGTGCCGTTGATCAGCGCCAGCCCCCCTTTCGGGCCCAGTTCGACCGGTTGCAGGCCCGCCGCCTCCAGGGCTTTGCCGCCGGGCATCACATCGCCGCCAAATTCGGCCTCGCCCTCGCCCATCATGACGGCGGCCATATGTGACAACGGCGCCAGATCGCCTGAGGCCCCGACCGAGCCCTGCGCTGGGATCACCGGCGTGACGCCCTTGGCCAGCATGGCTTCCAGTAGGTCGACCAACTCCAGCCGGACGCCGGATGCGCCGCGGCCAAGGCTTAGTAGTTTCAACGCCATCATCAGACGGGCATGCGCGCGCGGGATCGCAGGCCCGACGCCGCAGCAATGGCTGAGGATCAGGTTGCGCTGCAAGGTCGCGGTATCTTCGGCCGCGATCTTGACGCTCGCCAGCTTGCCGAAGCCGGTGTTGACGCCATAAACCGCCAAATCCCCCGCCGCTGCATCGGCAATCCGCGCATGGGCCGCTTCAATGGCAGGACGACAGGCCAGATCCAGACGTACCGCGCTTTCTTCCCGATAGACCTGTTCCAATTGCTTCAAAGACACCGCACCGGGCGTGAGGGTCAGGGTCGTCAATTCGCACCTCCGAAAAAGCGAGTGTGAAGCGGGTTGAAGCCGACGCGATAGGCAAGCTCGGCCGGGTGCTGCACATCCCAGACCGCCAGATCGGCGCGCAGATCGGCGGCGATCTGGCCACAATCGCTCAGACCCAATGCGCGGGCCGCATGGGTGGTGACACCCTGCAGCGCCTCTTCCGGCGTCATGCGGAACAGGGTGCAGCCCATGTTCATAGTCAAAAGCAACGAGGTCATGGGCGCAGAGCCCGGATTGCAATCCGTCGCCAGCGCCATCGGCACGCCGTGCTGACGCAGCAGGTCGATCGGCGGGGATTGCGTCTCGCGCAGGGTATAGAACGCGCCGGGCAGGATGACGCCGACGGTTCCCGCAGCGGCCATGGCCTGCACGCCCTCTTCATCCAGATATTCGATGTGATCCGCCGATAGCGCGCCATAGCTGGCGGCCATCTTCGCACCGCGAAGGTTCGAAAGTTGCTCGGCATGCAGTTTGACTGGCACACCAAGCTCTTGCGCCACATCGAACAAAGGCACCAGTTGGTCAGGCAGAAAGGCGATGCCCTCGCTGAATGCATCGACCGCGTCCACCAGCCCCAGTTCATGTGCCGCGCGCAGGGTCGGGATGCACACCTCGGCGATATAGGCGTCGGGGCGGTCTTTGTAAGTGTCGGGGATCGCATGCGCGCCCAGGAAACTGGTCACAACCCGAACGGGGCGATGATCCGGCAACGCGCGCGCCGCGCGCAGCATGTTCAATTCGGTCTCGCGATCCAGACCGTAGCCGGATTTGACTTCGATGACCGAAACGCCCTCGGCCAGCATGGCGTCCACACGCGGCAGCGCCTGTGCGATCAGGTCGGCAACACCGGCCTCGCGCGTGGCTTTCACGGTCGAAATAATGCCACCCCCAGCGCGGGCTACTTCCTCGTATGAGGCACCGTTCAAGCGCATCTCAAACTCTACCGCGCGGTGGCCACCATGCACCACATGGGTGTGGCAGTCGATCAGCGCGGGCGTCACAAGGCGGCCATCCAGATCGGTGGTGGGTAGGGAAGCGTAATCGGCGGGCAGTTCAGCCCGTTTCCCGACCCATGCTATTCGTCCGTCTGCGACTACAATCGCCGCGTCTTCGATCAGCCCGTATTTCTCAGGCCCTTCTGCCATCGTGGCAGCCTGCAAATTGAGTAGCACTTGATCGCGGGCTTGCATTCGAATCCCTCTTCCCGAATTTCGCTCTTTTCTAGTACAGTCCAATCTGTATTATGTCTATGCATTATTTTGGAGTCCCATATGACCACCATATTCGCACAGCGCGCCCTTCTTGAGACCGGATGGACAGAAAACCTGCGGCTTGAGATCAGGGATGGCCGGATTGCCTATCTTTCGCCAAACGCCGCGCCGCAGGCAGGCGACGCCCGTGTGGATACCCTGTTGCCTGCGCTGGCGAACCTGCACAGCCATGCCTTTCAGCGCGCGATGGCCGGGATGACCGAATACCGTCTGGCCGGGCGCGACAGTTTCTGGACATGGCGCGACTTGATGTATCGATTCACTGCGCACCTGACGCCTGAGCAGGTTCAGGCCATCGCCGCGCTGGTCTATCTTGAGATGCAAGAGGCCGGGTATGCCTCGGTCGGAGAATTTCACTATCTGCATCATCAGCCGAATGGGCAGCCCTATGACCGCCTGTCCGAAATGTCCGACCGGATCATGGCCGCCGCGGCAGAGACAGGGATTGGCCTGACACACCTGCCGGTGCTCTATTCCTATGCGGGGGTTGGCGAGCAACCGCTGGAGGCGGGCCAGCGGCGTTTCGGCAATGACGTGGACCGCTTCTGCGATCTGGTCGAGCAGGCGCGCGGCCCGTTAGGTGACCTGCCCGGAGATTACCGCGTTGGCATCGCACCTCACTCCCTGAGGGCCACCTGCCCACGTGATTTGGCGCAGGTGGTGGCCGCGCAGGGTGCGGGTCCGATCCATATCCACATCGCCGAACAGCCCAAGGAAGTAGCCGAGGTCCAAGCTGGGTTGGGCGCGCGTCCGGTTGAATGGCTGCTGGACAACGCTGAAGTCGATGCAAGCTGGTGCCTGATCCATGCCACCCACATGACCGAGGCGGAAACCCGTGCGATGGCTGCCAGCGGTGCTGTCGCCGGGCTCTGCCCGATTACCGAGGCCAATCTGGGCGATGGCCCTTTCAACGGCGCGGTGTATCTGGAGGCCGGAGGCGCGTTTGGCGTGGGCTCGGACTCCAACGTCCTGATCTCGCTGACCGAGGAACTGCGCGCCCTGGAATACTCCCAACGCCTCCGCGACTTGTCGCGGAACGTGCTGGTGGTCGGCGAAGGTTCGGTCGGCCAGACCCTCTATCGTGGGGCGGCTGAGGGCGGGGCGCAGGCTTTGGCTCGTCAGGCCGGGAAGATCGCCGAAGGCATGCTGGCCGATCTGGTTGCTATCGACAGCCAGACGCCAGCTCTGTGTGGGCTCAACGCGCCGCAACTTCTGGACGGGCTCGTTTTTGCCGCCAAAGACAGTGTGGTGACGGATGTCTGGTCAGCGGGCCGCCATCAAGTGCAAAACGGGTGCCACGTTGCTCGGGACCGGATCGTTGCCAATTACCGTCAGGCGATGGCAGACCTTATACCGCTGCTTTGACCCAGCCCAGTTGCAATCAAATTAAACGCAGACATAATAAAAATATGACCGAAGCAAATAGGGGCGATCAGTGAACGACCAAAAACCCATCGGGTTTCAGGATATCCGGGATGAGGTTCTGAACCGCATCCAGACCCGCATCTGGCCGCAGGGCAGTTTGCTGCCGACCGAACTGGAGCTTGCGGCTGAATTCGGCTGTGCCCGTGCAACGGTTAACCGGGCGCTGCGCGAGTTGGCCGAACAGGGCATCGTGACCCGCAAACGCAAGGGCGGCACACGCGTTGTCACAACTCCGGTCAAACAGGCCAAGCTGCCGATTGCGGTCGTCCGTCAGACTATCGAGGAGATGAATGCCCAATACCGTTACGCTCTGGTCGGGCGCGCCCTGATGGATTGCCCTGCATGGTTGCAGGCCAAACTGGGCCTGCAGGAGGGCACAAATATCCTGCATCTGCAGTGCATGCACCACGCCGACAACCGCCCGTTCCAGTTCGAGGAACGCTGGATCAACGTGCCCGCAGTTCCGCATGTAGTGGAGGAGGATTTTCTGACCGTCGGTCCGAATGAATGGCTGCTGGCGGAAGTGCCCTTCTCCAACGCCGAAATCGCGTTTTCTGCCGTACCAGCGGCAGGTCAGTTGCAGGAATTCCTGTCGGTCCCGCCGGGAACTCCGCTGTTTCAGATGGAACGCACCACGTGGTTTCAGGAACGCCCCGTTACCTTCGTCAGAATGACCTATCACCAAGGCTATCAGATGCGCACCACGTACTAAGGGTCTCAGACCCCGTAGCGCGCCATGAACATATCCACAGCATGCTGTGCGACCTGGTCTATCTCGGCCTGACTGAACTCGCTTTGAATGCCAAAAGCGGCCCGGGTCCAGACCCGGACCTTGCACAGTTCCGAGAACTGTTCGGCCGCAAACTGGATATCGTCGATCTTCAACTCGCCCCTGGCGACCACCTTTTCCAGATAACTGGCCATGTGGCACTGACCGTTCCGCGGACCAGCCTCATAAAACGCGCGCCCAAGCTCGGGAAAGCGATCCCGCTCGGCAACGCAGACCCTAAAGACCTGCTGCGCGAAATCCGAGATCAGAAACGCCGTAAGCTGCCGGGCGGTAATCATCAATACCTCACGCACAGGTTTGGTCTCATCCACCATCGAGATGACCTGATCCGCCATGCGATTGCACTCGGTCTGCGCGACTTCGACAAACAACAGGCGCTTGTCGGGAAAGTAGCTGTACAGTGTGGCCTTCGAGACACCGGCAGCGCGGGCGATGTCGTCCACGCTTGCCCCTTCGAACCCATCCGCCATGAAAACCTCTCGGGCTCCGCGCAAGACCTGATCGAATTTCCGGCCAGTGCGCAGGATGGTGGCGGTTTGGGTCATGTCGTCTCCTGAGGGGTTGCGTTGGGCAAGGGTATAAACCGTTCAGTTCAGATACAACGATTCGCAGGGCTTTCAAAACAACCGATGGCGCAGAGGCCGTGTTTGTCGCACCGCTTGCCGCGCCCGAAAACCATGCTAGGACAGTGCGCATGGTCGAGATTTTCTTACGCACCCTGCCCTTCTTCGCAATCATCGGCCTTGGCTACTGGGCCGGTCGCACGCGGTTCTTCACCGCCGAGGCGACGGCCTATCTGACCAAGTTCGTCTTCTATTTCGCCCTGTCCGCAATGCTGTTTCGGTTTGCGGCAACCCTGCCCTTTGCGGATATCTTCAATGGACGGCTGATCCTGGGCTATCTGGCCGGAACGCTGGCGGTCTACGCGCTGGCCACCGGCGTCGCCTGGCTGCGCGGGCTCGACATCCCGACCGCTGCGGTCGAGGCCCAATGTGCAGCGATCGGCAATGTCGGCTTTCTGGGTCTGCCGATGCTCGCACTGCTGCTCACCGAAGCGGCCATCGGACCGGTGATGCTGGTTCTGGCGGTGGATCTGGTGGTCTTCTCATCCGTCATTGTGATCCTGATCAACGGCGGGCGGGACGGAAAACTGACACCTGCAACATTTCGGCTGATCGGTCTGGGGTTGTTGAAAAACCCGATGATCGTGTCGATCTCCGCAGGGCTGATCTGGTCGGCGCTGCAAGTACCGGTTCCGGGCCCGCTGAATGACTTCCTGACCATTCTGGGTGGGGCAGCAACGCCCGGAGCCTTGTTCGCGATTGGCGCCTCGCTGGCCGGAAAATCCGCTGAGCGACTGCAGGTCGCAGCGTGGCTGAGCTTTTGCAAACTGGTCGTCCACCCCGCCTGTGTTGCCATCGCTTTGATCTGGCTGGTCCCCATCGACCCTTTTTCGGCAACGGTCGCAATTGCTGCCGCTGCCCTGCCAGTCGCGGGCAATGTCTATATGCTGGCCGCCCACTATGGGGTCGCTCCCCACCGAGCATCTGCGGCGATACTCCTGTCAACAATGATAAGCATTTTGACCGTCCCACTGGTGATCGCCTGGGTTACAACCCCCTGATCTTCACCTTTTTTGAAAAATACTCTCGCCGAAGGCAGCCACACTTTACGTGCGGCTTTCCGGGCGTTAGCCATGGCGCAAACCCAATGTAAGGACAAAGCCAGATGGAAACTCTTTCAGAAAATGCCTGTTTCGGCGGTGTTCAGGGCGTATACCGTCATGCCTCTTCGGCTTGCCAATGCGACATGACCTTCGGCCTGTTCCTGCCGGCCGAGGCCAAGGACGGCCCCGTTCCCATCTTGTGGTATCTGTCCGGCCTGACCTGCACCCATGAAAACGCAATGACCAAGGCGGGCGCTCAGGCCTGGGCGGCAGAGCAAGGCATTGCGGTTGTGTTCCCCGACACCTCGCCGCGCGGCGAAGGCGTGGCCGATCACGAGGATTACGATCTGGGTCAGGGTGCTGGGTTCTACGTGAACGCAACACAAACCCCATGGGCCCCGCATTTCAACATGTGGGATTATGTGGCCGAAGAACTGCCCGCCCTGCTGGGTGAAAACTTTGCCATCGACATGGACCGTCAGGCGATCACCGGCCATTCGATGGGCGGCCATGGCGCGCTGACGCTGGCGATGAACCTGCCGGGTCGGTTCCGGTCGGTCTCGGCCTTTGCGCCGATCTCGAACCCGACCGGGGCAGATTGGGGGCGCAAGCAACTCAGCGCTTATCTCGGGGATGATGAGACCCTGTGGGCCAAACACGACGCCTCGCTGATGATGAAGGAACAGGGTTTCGACGGCCCAATCCTGATCGACACCGGTGCTAGCGACCAGTTCATCGACCTGCTGCGCCCCGAGGCGTTGGCGCAGGCGATTGCCGAACGTCGCCAGCAGGCGATCTTCCGTTTGCAGCCCGGCTATGATCATTCGTATTTCTTTGTGTCGACCTTCATGGAAGACCACATCACCTTCCACGCCGAAGCGCTTTACGGGGACTGAGGCATGAGCAAATACGACTATGACCTGATCATCATCGGGTCCGGCCCGTCGGGGCGCTCGGCGGCGATACAGGCGGGCAAGTTGAAACGGCGGGTATTGGTGGTCGACCGGCATGACCGTTTCGGCGGCGTCTCGGTGCATACCGGCACCATCCCGTCCAAGACCCTGCGGGAAACCGTGCTGAACCTGTCGGGCTGGCGCGAGCGCAGCTTTTATGGCCGCTCGTATAGGGTCAAGGACCAGATCCGCGCCGAGGACCTCAAGGCGCGTCTGCACATGACGCTTGATCATGAGGTCGACGTGCTGGAGCATCAGTTCAACCGCAACCATGTGGAAACTCTAAACGGGCTGGCCCGCTTCATCGGTCCGCACGAGATCGAGGTGGCCACCGACGCGGGCGAGACCACGCGCCTGACCGCCGCCAAATTCCTGATTGCCACGGGCACCAAGACGTACCGCCCGGATTACGTGCCGTTCAACGGCGAGACCGTTGTGGATGGCGACGACTTTCTGGAAATGGCCGAAATTCCCCGGTCGCTCTGTGTTATCGGCGCGGGCGTGATTGGTGTGGAATACGCCACAATGTTCTCGGCGCTCGACGTGCGGGTGACGCTGATCGAGCCGCGGGATACGTTCCTCGACTTCATCGACAGCCGCCTGATCCACGACTTCACCCACCAGATCCGCGAAAACGGCGTTGATCTGCGCTTGGGCTCGGCGGTGGAAAAGATCGAGGATGCGGGCGAGCATGTTGAAATCACCCTCGAAAACGGCCGCCATGTCCGGGCCGAGATGCTTTTGTTCGCTGCCGGGCGGATGGGCGCAACCTCGGCGCTAAATCTGGGTTCGGTTGGGCTGGAAACCGACCATCGCAACCGGATCAAGGTGGATCGCAAGACCTATCAGACATCGGTGCCCCATATCTATGCGACCGGGGATGTGATCGGCCACCCTTCGCTGGCCTCGACCTCGCTACAGCAGGGCCGTGTGGCCGCCTGCCACGCGCTCGACACGCCGACCCTGCCGGAAAGCCCGTGGTATCCCTATGGCATCTATTCTGTGCCAGAGATTTCAACCTGCGGCATGTCCGAAGAGGAATTGCAGGAACGCGGCATCCCATACGAGGTCGGCGTCGCCCGGTTCCGTGAAACCTCGCGCGGGCATATCATGGGGCTGGAACATGGCATGCTGAAAATGCTGTTCTCGCTGAAAACCCGCCGCGTGTTGGGGGTTCAGATCGTCGGCGAAGGCGCGACCGAACTGATTCATATTGCGCAGGCGGTTCTGAACCTGAAAGGCACGGTGGACTACTTCGTGCAGAACACGTTCAACTACCCGACGCTGGCCGAGGCCTACAAGATCGCCGGTCTCGATGCCTTCAACCGCATGCCCATCCCGGACGAGTTCAAGGTGCGCAAGGCACCCGGGAAAAAAGAGGCCAAGAAGGCGTGACCACGCTCTATGTCGACGGCGATGCCTGCCCCGTCAAGGCCGAGGCCGAACGGGTCGCGACCCGGCACAAGGTACCGATGGCGCTGGTGTCGAATGGCGGGCTACGACCCTCGGCCAACCCGCTGGTGCAGGTTGTCATCGTGGCAGAAGGCGCGGATGAGGCGGATAAATGGATAGCCAAGCGCTGCGGTCGGGGCGACGTGGTGATCACCTCTGACATCCCGTTGGCGGCGAAATGTGTCGAGGCCGGTGCGCGCGTCCTGCGCCCGAATGGCGAGGCTTTCACAGCAGCCAATATCGGCCAGCAACTGGCGATGCGCGATCTGATGGCCGACCTGCGTGCCGCCAATCCGCTGGGCGCGGGCGGTGGCGGCAAACCGTTCAGCAAGGCAGACCGGTCCCGGTTTCTGGATGCGCTGGAACGGGAGTTGCGCGCAGCGCTGCGGGGTTGATGCTATCTGACTCTCAGGGCTGTCCACGAATGCCCCGTTTACATCCGGGGTTTTAGAACGCACCTTGCGGTGGAAATCGGACCGCGCGTCTGGACACACGGAGAGTGCTTTATGAATGTCGAAGGCAAACACTACCGATCCATCTGGTGCGACACCGCGGCCGGAGAGGTTCGGATCATTGATCAACGCTGGCTGCCGCACGACTTTCGCATCGCAACGCTGAAAACGTTAGACGAGTTCGCCACCGCAATCCGCGACATGTGGGTCCGGGGCGCACCACTGATCGGCGCGACCGCCGCGTTCGGGATCGCCGAGCAGATGTCGCGCGACGCCTCGGATGCCTCGTTTGAGGCGGCGTATGAGGTGCTGAATGCAACCCGCCCGACGGCAATCAACCTTCGCTGGGCGCTGGATCGGTGCCGGGCGGCGTTGATGCCTCTGGCCCCGGGTGACCGGGGCGATCAGGCTTGGAAACTGGCGCAGGAGATCGCGGATGAAGATGTCGAGATCAACGCCTCAATCGGTCGCCACGGGCTGGACCTGATCAAAAGCATCGCCGCCCGCAAACCCGCAGGCGAACCTGTGCGGCTACTGACCCACTGCAACGCGGGCTGGCTGGCGACGGTGGATTGGGGAACCGCCACAAGCCCGATGTACCACGCGCATGAGGCCGGTATTCCGGTCCATGTCTGGGTGGACGAAACCCGGCCCCGCAATCAGGGGGCGCTGACCTCGTGGGAGTTGGGGGAACACGGCATTCCCCACCGCTATATCGTCGACAACGCAGGCGGGCATCTGATGCAGCACGGGCTGGTGGATGCGGTCATCACCGGCACTGACAGAACCACGGCACAGGGTGATGTGTGCAACAAGATCGGCACCTACCTCAAGGCGCTGGCCGCGCATGACAATGGCGTTCCGTTTTACGTGGCCCTGCCCTCGCCTTCCATCGACTGGACGGTTCGCGACGGGGTGGCGGAAATCCCGATTGAGGAGCGGGATCACACCGAAGTCTCGCACGTGATGGGGATTGATGATCACGGTGCCATAGCCGATGTCCGCGTGACCCCCGACGGAACCGAAGGCGGCAATCCTGCCTTTGATGTGACGCCGAACCGGCTGGTCACTGGGCTGATCACCGAGCGCGGCGTGTGTGATGCGTCGGCCGAGGGGTTGGCTGCTCTGTTTCCGGACCGGGCCGGTTAACCCTTTGTTCACCCGCCGCGACGAAAGTCCGGTCTGGCGGAAAATGCCTGCATCCCATGGCGAAGAATTTGCTGAGAAAACACGATGATTGAAAACTGGTACAAGGCAGATGAGGCCCGCCAATGGCGCGCTCAGGCGGGCGACAATCCCGCCGATCAGGAACTGGGCGAGCGCGTCTATTCCTCGCGGCTGATCGGGCAGAACCCGGATCTGTTGATGCATGGCGGCGGCAATACCTCGGTCAAGTTAGAACGCCCTGATCTGTTCGGCGCACCGCAACGGGTGCTGCACGTCAAGGGGTCGGGTTGGGATCTGGACAGTATTCAGGCTCCGGGCCTGCCGGGCGTCTGGCTGGACCCGCTACTGAAACTGCGCGCGCTGGATCGGCTCACGGATTTCGAGATGGTCAACGTACAGCGCGCCAACCTGCTGGATTCGGGCTCGCCCAACCCTTCGGTCGAGACACTTCTGCACGCTTTCCTGCCGCATAAATACGTCGATCACACCCACGCGACGCCGTTTCTGGTTCTGGCAAACCTGCCCAATGCCGAGGAGGTCTGCCGTGAGATTTTCGGCGACCGGCTGGGCATCGTGCCCTACATCATGCCCGGTTTCGGTCTGGCCAAAAAGGCCGCTGAGGTGTTCGACGAAAACCCGAATGTCGAGGGGCTTTTGCTGCTGAAGCACGGGCATTTCACCTTCGGTGAAACTGCGCAGGAAAGCTACGACAAGATCGTGTCGCATACCAACGAAGTCGCGGCCTATTTTGGCATGGACACAGTGACGCCCATTGGCCAGCGCGAACCTGCCGCAAACCTTGACGTGCTGCCCGCGCTACGGGGCGTCATCGCTGAGGTCTCGGCGGGCCGGGACGATCCCATGCCGGTGTTCGATCTTCGAAACGGGCCAGAGGTCATGAATTTCTTCGGGCGACCTGATATCGAAGACTTGTCCAGTCGCGGCATGGCCTCACCCGACCATGTGCTGCGCACCAAGGGCAGCCCGCTTGTCCTGCGTGCATCCGACCTGACCGGCGGGCGGGCACAACTGAAAGCCAGGGTCGAGGAATTTGCCAAGGCATATCGCGCCTATTTCAACCGGCAAGCGCCGCAGGCGGACGAGCCCAAGACCCTTTTGCCTGCCGACCCCAAACACGCGTGGATCGAAGGCGTCGGGGTGATCGGTATCGGTGCCAATGCCAAAGCGGCCTCGGCTGCGGCGGATCTGGCCGAACAAAACCTGCGGGTGCGCGCCGTGGGTGAGGATGCAGGTGGATTTTACCCCATCAGCGAAAAAGACCGGTTCGATTGCGAATACTGGTCGCTGGAACAGGCAAAGCTTGGCAAATCCGCACCGCCGCCCCTGCAGGGCAAGGTCGTCATGGTGACAGGCGGGGCTGGAGCGATTGGTCTAGCGACTGCGCGGGCCTTTGCCGCGTCGGGTGCGAACATCGTGCTGGTCGATCGGGACGAAGCGGCGCTGTCCGAGGCGCAAAAGGCGCTCGGAAACTGGCATTCCACTTTTGCTTGTGACGTGACCGAAGACGGCGCGGCTGAGGCGGCAATGAATGCGACAATCCACCGTTTTGGCGGGTTGGATATTCTGGTGTCCAACGCCGGATCGGCGACCTCGGGCGCGGTACTGGACCTTGACGACGCTGCGTTTCGCGCTGCGTTTGAGTTGAATTTCTTTGCTCACAAAGCCTTTGCCTCCGCTGCTACCCGAGTAATGCAGGCGCAGGGGCGCGGTGGACAGATTCTGTTCAACATCTCAAAGCAAGCTATCAACCCGGGCCGGAACATGGGCGCATATGGAACGCCCAAGGCGGCCACGATGTTCCTGCTGCGTCAATTGACGCTCGAACTTGCAGGGGACGGTATCCGGGTGAACGGGGTGAACGCCGACCGCATCCGCTCGGGCCTGTTGACCGATGGGTTCATTCAGGAACGCGCCGCGGCGCGTGGTGTCACCGAGGAAACCTATATGGCGGGCAACCTGCTGGGCCGAGAGGTCGAGGCCACCCATGTTGCCGACGCCTTTGTGGCGCTGACGTTGATGGAGCGTACAACTGGCCATGTTGTAACCGTTGACGGGGGAAATACCGAAGCGGAACTTCGCTGAACAAAGTGCGCGGGCTGTCTCAGGCGGCGACGGCGGTTCGGTTCTCGCGGATCGGCAGGTGAACAATGGCGCTGAACGCGCCAATCGCCACTCCGATCCACCAGACGAACGTGTAGTCGCCAAACTGGTCATACATGCGCCCGCCCAGCCAGATACCCAGGAAGCTGCCGACTTGATGGCTCAGGAAGATGATGCCGTAGAGCGTTCCCATGTAGCGCAGGCCGTAGAGATGCGCGACCAGACCGGATGTCAGCGGGATAGTCGCCAGCCACAGGGACCCCATCACCAGCGAAAAGGCGATCACTGAAAGCGGGGTGATTGGGAACATGATGAACAGCGCCGCTGCCAAGGTTCGCCCAGTATAAACAGCCGCCAGAAGGTACTTCTTGGGAAAGTGATTTCCTGCCCAACCGGCCAGCAGCGTGCCGCCGATATTGGCCAGCCCGATGAGAGAGATCGAAACCGCTCCAAGGGCTGAAGTTGTGGTGATGCCGATGGAATGCAACACGCCGCCAGGCTGAATCGGCCCGCACATCTCGGTCACGAAGGCCGGGAAATGCGCTGTTACAAATCCGAGTTGATAGCCGCAACTGAAAAAGCCCAGAAATATCAGCGCGTAGGATGGATCACGAAACGCTTTGCCCAGAATTTGGCTCATGCTTTCTTCCAGCTCGGCTTTGTATATGGCCTGCGGCGCGCGCATAAAGGGCAGCGTCAGCACCAGCGCCAGGATCGCGATTGCGAAGATGATGAACACCAGCTGCCAAGGCAGGAACGACAGTAGCCACTCAGCGGTGGGCGCGCCCAGCACCTGTCCAAAGCTGCCCGCCGCCGTCACGATAGCCAGCGACATCGACCGGTTCTGATCAGACGACGCGCGACCGACCACGGCCAGTACCACGCCGAACCCGGTTCCAGCGATACCGAAGCCGACGAGCCAGGCGTACATCTGGTGCCCGAACGGGGTGACGGACCAGGCCGTCAGAACCATACCGGCTGCATAGGTCAGCGCACCCAGAATGATCGCCTTGCGGTCGCCGACCTTCTCGGCAATCGCGGCAAAGATCGGCTGCCCGATCCCCCAGGCCAGATTCTGGATCGCAATTGCCATCGAGAAATCGGAGCGCAGCCATCCAAATTCGTCCGCAATCGGAATCTGGAACACGCCGAACGAGGCGCGCACAGCGAAGCTGACCGTGACGATAACACATCCGACGATCAGGATCGGGTTCAGCAAGCGGTCGTATTGCGGCATGGGGACCTCAGGGGATTTCGTCCGCCAGACGGTAATGTTTTGGAACCGGGCGTCAATTCAGCAGTTTTGCGGTCACGGATAACGAATTTTGAAGTATCGGCAAAAATGCCCGCTTTTCATGGCGCAAGCCGGAAGGTAAGCCTCGGACCTATGACCGATCTGATTTCGCTTTACGAGGCCCGCATCGCCGAGGGCACCCTGACCCGGGATGATGCGCAAGAGGCCGTTCTGCCGCATTTCGAGCGTATCCGGGCCGCATTGGCCCAGCCGGTCAAACGCGGGCTGTTTCGCAAAGCGCCGCCTGCGCCCAAGGGGTTGTATCTGTGGGGCGGTGTTGGGCGTGGCAAATCCATGTTGATGGATATGTTCGTGGACACGCTGGCAGATACCCCGGCGCGACGCGTTCATTTCCATGCGTTCATGCAGGAAATCCATGCAGGCATGCATAAGGCCCGTCAGGACGGGGTCGAGGATGCGCTGGCCCCGGTGGCGCAGGAGGTGGTGAAGTCTGTCCGCCTGCTGGCTTTTGACGAGATGCAGATCACCGACATCACCGACGCCATGATCGTCGGGCGGTTGTTCGACATGCTGCATGAAGGCGGGGTGGTGGTTGTGACGACGTCAAACCGTCACCCTGATGATCTGTATAAGGACGGGCTGAACCGGCAGTTGTTCCTGCCATTCATCGCCCATATCAAGGAACAGTTGCAGGTCTGGGAACTGATTTCACCCACCGATTACCGGCAGAACAGGTTAAAGGGAGCCCCGGTCTATTTCACGCCAATCGGGCCCGAAGCGCGGCAGAGCCTCCGCTCGGTCTGGAGCGATCTGGCAGGTGGTCCGGCGGGCCCGCTGATCCTGCAGGTCAAGGGACGTGCGGTTGAGCTGCCCGCGTTCCGCAACGGGATTGCGCGCGCTTCATTCTATGATCTGTGCGGCCGCATGTTGGGACCGGCGGACTATCTGGCCATTGCCGAAGAAGTCAAAGTGCTTGTGCTTGAGGACATTCCCCGTCTTTCGCGCAACAACTTCAATGAGGCTAAGCGCTTTGTGACCCTGATCGATGCGCTTTACGAGGGTAAAGTGCGCCTGATCTGTTCTGCCGCTGCTGAGCCCGAGATGTTGTATGTCGAGGGTGAGGGAACCTTTGAGTTCGAACGCACTGCCTCGCGCCTGCGAGAGATGCAGGATCAGGATTGGGGGAAATAGGGGGCTCTGCCCCCGCCGCGCTTTGCGCGTCTCCCCCGGGATATTTTCAGACAGGTGAAAAGCTAGCCGTTTTCGCGCAGGATGTTGCCTGCGAGATAGAGTGAGCCGCAGATCAGGACACGTGCTTGCGGGTCTTTTTGTGTTATCGCGTTCAGGGCGTCGCCCACACTGTTTGCCGTGCTGGCGGGAAGGGCGACTTTGGCGGCTGCGGCTGCGGTATCCTCGGCGCTGAGCGTTGCGGCCTCGCCCGGTATCGAGACGGCTATTAGGCTTTGGGCCTGTGTGGCCAGCGGGGCCAGATAGCCCGTGACATCCTTGGTGTTCAGCATGCCGCAGATCATATGGGTCGGGCGCTTGGGCAGCTTGGCCAGAACATCGGCCAGCGCGATGCCTGCGGCGGCATTGTGGCCCCCGTCCAGCCACAGTTCCGCTTGCGGGGCCAATTGCACCAGCGGTCCGGTTTTCAGGTGTTGCATACGCGCGGGCCATTCGGCTTTGGTCACCGAGGCGTCATAGGCCGCATCGCCGAGGTTCAGATGGCGCAGCACCGCCAGAGCGGAGCCTGCGTTCTGAATCTGATGCGCGCCTAGCAGGTTGGGCGGGGGCAGGTCCAGCAGCCCGGTTTCGTCCTGATAGACCAACCGTCCCCGTTCTTCGTAGACATGCCAGTGCTGCCCGTGGGCGATCAGCGGCGCGCCCAGTTTGGCGGCGGTGCGTTCGATGACCTCCATCGCCTCATCTGGCTGAGGTCCGACGATGCAGGGCACGCCCCGTTTGATGATTCCGGCTTTTTCGGCGGCGATTTTTGCAAGCGTGTCGCCCAGAAACTGTTCGTGATCAATTGAGATCGGCGTGATCACGGTCACAGCGGGCTTTGGGATCACATTGGTCGCGTCCAGACGTCCGCCAAGTCCGACCTCGAGCAAGGTGTAATCGGCCTGCACGCGGGCGAAGGCAAGAAGGGCGGCGCAGGTTGTGATCTCAAAATAGGTGATGTTTTCGCCGCCATTGGCTTCGTAGCATTCATCCAGAACAGCGGTCAGGTTGGGTTCCGAGATCAGCTCTCCGGCCAGTCGAATGCGTTCGTGGAAACGCGCCAGATGGGGTGAGGTATAAGCGTGGGCCGACAGCCTTGCCCCTTCGAGCCCGGCGCGGATCATCGCCTGGGTCGAGCCTTTGCCATTGGTGCCCGCGATGTGGATCACGGGCGGCAGTTTGGCTTGTGGATTGTCCAACGCGGCCAGCAGCTTCCAGACGCGGTTCAGAGTCAGGTCGATGATCTTGGGGTGCAGCGCCATCATCCGGTCGAGGATGGCGTCCGACGTTTGGGCGGTCATTCTTTACCTGCGTCCTCGGCAGGGGTTTCTACCGGTGTTTCTTCGGGTGTCGGGGCGGGCAGATCGCCTTTGACCGCAGGGGGCAGACCCATCAGCATGCGGGTGATGGTGATCAGCTCTTCGCGCATCTCGGTCCGTTTGGTCACGCGATCCAGCATACCGTGATCCAGCAAGTATTCGGCGCGCTGGAACCCCTCGGGGAGTTTCTCGCGAATGGTCTGCTCGATCACACGCGGACCGGCAAAACAGATCAGCGCGTTGGGTTCCGAGATATGCACATCGCCCAGCATCGCGTAAGATGCGGTTACGCCGCCGGTGGTGGGGTGGGTCAGAACGACGATATAGGGCAGGTTTGCCTCTTTCAGCATTTCCACTGCGACGGTGGTACGGGGCATCTGCATCAGGCTGAGGATGCCTTCCTGCATCCGTGCGCCACCCGCAGCCGAAAACAGGATCAGCGGGCGCTTCAGTTTCACCGCTTCCTGCGCGGCGGCGATGATGGCGTTGCCCACAAACATGCCCATCGAGCCGCCCATGAACGAGAAATCCTGCGCGGCGGCCACAATCGGTGTTCGGCCGATCTCGCCCGAGGCGACCAGCATCGCCTCTTTCTCGCCGGTCTTTTTCTGGGCGGCCTTCATGCGATCCGGGTATTTCTTCTGATCGCGGAATTGCAGCGGATCGTCTTTTGGCGCGGGAACGTCGACCTCGGTGAAGATGCCACCGTCGAACAGATGCCGGAACCGCTCGCGCGGGGTGATCGCCATGTGGTGGCCGCACTGGGTGCAGACGTGCTGGTTTTCCGCCAACTCGCGGTGAAACAGCATGGTTCCGCATTCATCGCACTTGTGCCAAAGGTTTTCAGGCACTTCCCGGCGCGAGAAGATCGAGTTGATCCGGGGGCGGACGTAGTTTGTGATCCAGTTCATGTCGGAACCTTGGCTGATGCGGCGTTGACGTCAAATAAGACGCAACGGAAGGAAATGCAATCAGCGCCTGATGGCAAGGCGCGCGGTAAGCCAGCAGACGATCATGACCGCGAAATCCACCAGCAGCCATTGCCGCAGCATGCCGGTGTCTGACATGTCATAGGGCAGCAGAAACAGGGCCAGACCGCTGAGGTTGTCGGGCAATGAGATAAAGAGCAGCGCAACCGCATTGTTGAAGAAATGCAAGGCGATAGCCGGGCCCAGCGTCCCTGCCCGCGCGGTCAGGTCGGCGGCCAGCAGGCCAAAGGCGCAGGACCATGCGGCGACCAGCAGGGCGTTGTCCCCGGCTAGGGCGGGTGCGTAGTGGCCTGCCGCAAACAAGAGGGAGGGTACGCCCATCCAGATCACAGGGGATCGAAATCTAGCGGCCAGAGACTGCTGCAGGTATCCGCGAAACAGGACCTCTTCAGCGCTGGTCTGAATCAGGACGGCGAAGGCTGAGATGGGCAACAGCATCAGCCAGATGCGCAGACTGAGGTTCGCCTGAAGCGGTTCGCCCATGTCATAGGGTGGCAGGACGGCGACGATCGCGCCGAGGATCATCAGGGCGCGCAGCACGCGCCAGAATTGGGCCAGTGTGGGGCCTCGCGCGCCGACAATCGATGGGAAACCGCGCTGTTGAAGCAGGCGCGCGGCGACAGCGACGCCCAGGGTGATGAACCCGAAGCTGCCCAAAAGGACGAACATCGCCAGTGGTGTGCCGCCTTTGAACAGAACGGCGGTCCAGTCATAGGGCGCGATACCGGCAATCGCCGAGAACAGGATCAGGTTCAGTGCGCTGACAAGGACGCCGACCAGAGCGAGCCCGAGCACAATCCGCCACAGTTCGGGCCGGTCGCGGGCGGTCGCGACAAGGCGGTCATGGGCGGCGTAAGCGGCCGGTTCATAGTCACGCATTGTCACCGGCACCCTCAAGGCCCTCGGGCTGGGTCGCGTCCGGGAAGATATCCGCCCCGGCGCTGGCCGCATTGACCCGGTTGGCCAGCGTGGTCAGGTACCCGGCCACGGTCTGCAGCAGTTGTACCGCAACCGTGGCATCGCTTTCGACGACCGCGCGCAGTTCCTCGGCCCCGATCCGCAGGAACGAGCAGTCGTCAATGGCGGTCAGGTCCAGTTGCCGCGCCTCACCGGTGATGATCGACAGATCCCCGATCAGGCGTCCTGGCTCGATGATGGAAACCGTTCGTTTCGCCCCGTCCGGTTCAGACCATTCCAGTTTGGCCTGACCCGCAATGCACAAATACGCGGCATCCGGTATCTGCCCGCGGGAAAAGATCACCTGCCCCGCCGCGGCCTCATACCACTGTGCCGAAAAGGCCAGCAGCCGCTGGTTACGGGCGTCAATGCCGGAAAACAGCTCGGTCGACGCGATGACTTCGATCTTGCGGCTCAGATCGGCCGAGGCCCCTTCGGTGTGCACAGGTTTGGTGCGCGAGACGCCGTCGATCCGCCCGTCTTTGATTTCGACGAACAGGTCATAGGCTTCGGGGTGGGCAAAGTGGTCCTCCATGAAGATCATGACCGAATCCGGAAGCAATTCCCGGAGTTTCAGACGTGTGCGCAGGCGGCTTTCGGAATCGTGGCTGGCCAGCGCTTTGTCGAGGATGAGGATATCCGGGCGCTTTATCCCGGCCCGAGAAAACGCGGCGCGTTCCTGAAAGACCGTCGGCAGGTTGTTTCCGCCCAGACCCGACGGCAGGTCATAGATGATGGCCGCCGCGCGGCGGCGCAGACCGGCCTCGTTCATCGCTTCGGCCACCACGTTTTCTATGTCCTCAGCATGCGCACCTGCCATCAGCGAGACCCGCCCATAGATCGCGTTTTCCATCACCGACAACCGCGGGATGTAAACTTCGGGCGTCACCGGCAGGAACATACCATCCAACGCGCCGCGCAACTGTTCCGCCCGCGCCTTGCGGATGGCCAGAATCTTATCCTTGTATTCTTCCGGAAAATCCGGGCCGATCTGTTCCGCCGTCAGCAGAAACGGAACGGTCAGCAGCGTTGCGCGCTCGTCATCGTTGATCTCGGCATCGCCCTTGGCCTTGCGGCGGTCTTCGATGTCCAGCAGGCGGTGATACATGTCTTTGGACATGCCCAGCCGCAGGAACAGAGGGTGATCCGTACCGTCACGGCCAAAGGCGTGGTTTAACGTCTCCAGAACCGCGTTTGAAATGCTCATCGCGTCCTCGGCAAGGTCATGCGCGCTGAGCATGGACAAGAACCGCCCGTCGCCTGCCAGAATCTCGGGTGAGATGTCGCGGGCCGGGGCCCCGAACAGAAGGTTGCCGCCCAGAGGAACAGCAGGGTTGAACCGGTCGGGGTCGAATCTGTAGACATACTGGTCCAGCCCCTTGGCACGCAGCCTTTCGTTTACCGTCTGGCGCAAATCGACGATCCCCTGCGCCAGGATTGGGTGCAATTCGGGGTCGAACCGCGTGCGCAGAGTGCGGCGGAACATAAACTCGTCGATGCCCATCGCCTCGACCAGTTCGAACCACCAGTCGCGGATGCCTTCGATGTCATCCAGCCCGGCTAAACCGGGGTCAATCCACTCGTCCGATAGCGAATCCGGCGGGTTTCCGGCGCGCACCGCTTCGATCTGTCGCCGCGTGGGGGTTCTTATGGCCTCTGCTTCGTGCCGTGGGTGGGTGCGCAAGGGCATCATCAGGTTGTCGCCCAGAGTGCCGTCAAACAGATAGGGCCGCGAATAGGCATAGCCGATCCGCGCCGCGATGACGGACTGATGCAGCTCGCGTAGATTGTGCCCGGCCAGAACCACCTCACCCTGAACCGGCAGCACCTCGCGAGTCAGCAACTGGGCCAGCGCGTTGCGCTCGGAGGCATGAGTGGACTGAATCGCCACGCGGGCCCCTTCGGGGATGGTCAGGTCAATGTCTTCCAGAACGGTCTTGCCGTCATTGTCCCGGACGGTCACGTTGTGCAGTTCGATATCACCGGTCAGACGGGGGATCGTTTCGGGCTCGCCCGTGAACAGTTGTTCGGGGATCATGTCCGACGGCGCAAAACGCTCGGTCACGATCTCCCACCTCAACGACATGTCCTGCACCTGATTGTAATAGGTCAGAAGGTCTTTCCACGGGCCGCTCAGGTCCTTGTAGGCCCCAAGTGCGGCGACCAAGGCACCCACCGTGACCTCGCCCGTGATCGCAAGATAACCGCCGACCGAATAGAACAGGAAAGGCGTCATCTGAGTGATCAGGTTGTTGAGGAACTTCATGAAGAATTTCTTGTTGTAGATCTGGAACCGGATCTCGAACAAGGTGCCCAGACGGTGGCTGAACTGCGCCAACCGGTAGCGCCAGCCGCCATTGGTGCGCAGGTCGCTGATGCCTGCGGCGCTTTCTCCGATCTCGGAACTCAGTTGCCGGACCTCTTGGATGCGGTCCTTGTTCAGCAGGTTGATCTGGCGCTGCAGCTTGGGGATCAGCCAGGCCTGCAGCGGGATCAGGGCGATACTCGCCAGCCCGAACCAGACGCTTTGCATGAACAAAAAGGTGACGATCGTCATCATCTGCCCGAATTGAAACACCGGCTGCGCGATGGCATCTCCCATCAGCCCGCCCATCGGTTCGGCCTCTGACGTGATCATCGACACCAGTTCCCCCTGGCTGGTGGTGGCGAAGTAGGATTTCGGAAACCGCATCGCGCGGTGAATCAGCGTGAAGCGCAGACGGCGCAGCATGCGCTCGGCCAGAACGCCCTTCATCGTGTTGATGCGCATTTTCATCAGCCCGCTGACGATTACGGTTGCCAGAAAGGCAAAACACAGGATCAGCAGGTATTGCACCTGTGTCACGGTGATCCCGAACACGGTCACCGTGTTGGCGGGCGCACCGATGGCATCGTTGATGATCTGCTTGGGCAGTTCCAGCGAGGCATAGAGGAACGGGAACGACAAAACCGTCAATACCAAAAGAACAAGCTGTTGTTTCTTCGAGTATTTCCAGATGAATGAAAACAGGGTGGGTTCCATGCCTGGGCCTTGTCCGGAGTGTAAGGAACTGCGCCGTTTGCGATGTTCCGCGTGGATCAGATGGCAGACGGTACGCATTGGTCCCGACCATTGCAAGAATGGGCGCGCGTTTCTTGATCGGCCCCGTAGTGACCGCCCGGATTTCGCAAAATTTTATCCGCTCACCCTTAATTCGCCTTTGTCCCTTACCCTCTGTTTGACTAAACAGAAGCAACTTCAGACGATGGGACCATGGGCAGACTTCTGGACCGCTATCTTCACCGCAAACTTCTTGGGCGCTGGCGCAGGGCGGCCGTGCAAGCGGCGGGTGCGGCGCACCCCATATTGCGCCAGCAGCGCGATCAGGCCCGCGCGCTGCGCTCCCATCTGGACCGGTTGATTCACGAGGCGGATAGCCGCTTGAGCCACCCGCTGATCGGATCGGCGCAGTTCCCCAAACCGGTCGGAACGGATTGGAGCTGGCGGCCCGACCTGTGGCGCGGGCCATTGACCCAACCCGGACTGGCATCGCCGGGGCGAAAGGCCGCTCTGGATGGTCAAGTGACGCTGTTTCACGACTGTCCCCGGGCCGAGATTGCGGCACGTCAGATCAGAAACCGCAAGGAGCGGGACCTTGCCCCATACCGTTTGGCGATCGAGGTGTTCAGCTTCGAGGGCTCTTTCCTGTCGCTCTCCGTCGAATTGCCGAAAGACGCCGCGCAGAACCTAACCGGTCAGCATTTGATATGCGTTGACGCTCTGATCGAAAGCGAAAAGCCCGTTGAGATGTTTGCCCGCCTCAACGTCCAGCACGGCCCGAACGCGGAGCAGGTGTTGCGGCAGATGGATATGTCCGGGCCTTCCAACGCGATTGATTTCGATTTGGCCCACTTGCCTCTGAACGAGCGGCGGATTGAGAAAATCTGGCTGGACCTGATCATCGAAAACCCGCGCATGAACCGCATCGTCCTGCGTGACCTGACCATTTGCCGCCACCACCGCGCCGATTTGTGAGACAGCCTGACATGACGCAACCGACCCTAACGCTAACCCGGTTCGAAAACGGCCAATGGCAAGGCCATCTTCAGGCAGATGCGCAACCCAGCATCGAGGTTCGATATCTGGGCGAGGCGCTGGAAGGCGTCGACCTATCCCCCGCTGATACCGGCTGGACCCTGACCGTGCCCGTGCCGGTTACCGCCCTGTCCGAAGGCGTGCACAGCTTTATTGTCGTCGACACCGCCTCGACCCAAAAACTGGCGGATTTCACCGTGATTGCTGGTGCCCCCGCCGCCGACGATCTGCGGGCCGAGGTCGCGCTATTGCGCGCCGAACTGGATATGCTCAAGCGGGCATTCCGGCGGAACTGTAACGCAGCGAATTGAAGCACGCGCTCTAAAGCCCTATCTTTTCAGCCATTTTCATGCATCATTGAAGCATCCACAAAACAGATTGGGTGCAGCAATGGACCGCAGCAGCATCATCAAAGTCATCGCTCTGATGGTGACAGGTTTTGGCATTGGCATCGACTTTACCGGCGCGCTGATTTTGGTTCCGGCCATCGAAAACTCCTTTGATGCCGACATCACCAGCACCCAATGGGTCCTGAACATCTATGCACTGTTCTTCGCCATGACCATGGTTGCCGGGGGGCGTCTTGGCGACATGTACGGCCACCGGAAGGTGATGATCATTGGACTGACGATCTTTCTGTTCTCATCGGTCATGTGTTTCTTCTCACCCAGCCTGGACTTCCTTATCGTTTCGCGGGCACTGCAAGGGATCGGCGCGGGTTGTGTCTGGCCCTGTACCTTGGCTTTTGGGGCCACAAAGGTTTCAAAACCGGAACACCGCGCTTTGGTCATGGGCCTTATTCTGGCCGGTGTGACAACCGGTAACGTCTTTGGTCCGATGATCAGCGGGCTTGCCGTGAACCTTGGTGAATGGCGGTATTTCTTCCTGGCGAATGTGGTGTTTTCGAGCATCTCGATGGCCACCGCCCTGTTGCTGATGAAGCGAGAGACCCATCACAAACAGGGTGAGCACATTGATTTTGCTGGCATGGCCGTCCTGTCCTTTGCCGTTCTGCTGCTGCTTTACGGGCTGGATGTGGGCGCGGATTGGGGTTGGACCTCAGTCCCCCTGCTGCTGCTGTTCTTCGTCAGCGCGTTTTTGTTTCTGCTGTTTCCAAGGATCGAGAAACGGGTCAAAGAACCCTTGCTGCTGCCCCAGATGATGCAGAACCGGGAGTTTCGCATCACGTTGGGCCTGAATATGTTCAACGTCTCGGCGGCGTTTGTCGGGTTGCTGTATTTCCCGCAATACATGCAAAAGGTTCTGGGCTGGTCGACCTTTGAATCGGCCCTGGGCTTGGCACCGTTGACGATGCTGCTGGCGGTCGGTTCCATCGTGTCCGGCACGCTCTACAATGATTTCGGGCCCAAACGGCTGTTGTTCTGGGGCTACCTGATCGCCACCATCGGGTCGGCCAGTATGATCGTGATGCCCAGCGGGTGGGGGTATTTCCGAATTCTGCCCGGCATGGCGATGATCGGGCTGGGCGCGACTCTGACGGTTGGTCCTTCCGGCACTGCGGCTGTCTGTGCTGTCAAACCCGAACGCGCAGGGCTGGTCGGCGGGCTGAGCTTCATGGTTCATCTGGTCTATGGCGCGATCTCAGTCGCCTTCGCCACAGCCATCATGTACGTGGTCAGCCGGTCCAACCTCCAGGAAAACCTAAGCGCGGCTGGTGTCAATCTGTCAGAGGCTGATCAAAGGGCCATCAATGGTGGCACGCTCAGCACCGACTCGGCCCGCGCGGTCCTGCAGAAGCTGGGACCGGAAGAGGTCGAGAAGGTCAAAACCGCCACCGCTGCCGCCTTTGATAGCGGCATGAGCATGGCCTTTGTCTTTTCGACCATCTCGGTTTCGGTCGGCATCCTGCTGGCCCTCATGCTGGATGAGGAAAAGCTGCACAAAGTCGAAAGCTGACCAGAAAAGAAAGGGCCGCGTCATCCGCGGCCCTGTTGTTTTACTGGGACGGGCCGTTCGGGTTGAAGGCCGACAGACCTTTGAGGATGTCGATGGCATAGGCCAACTGGTAATCCTCTTCCCGCAACTCGGCGGTTTCTTCAGCCTTGGCGCGGTCTTCTTCGATCTGGCGGATTTCATCCTCGCTCAGGCTGTCATTGTTCAGACTGCCGCGCAGGTCCGCCTCGGAGCGAGAGGGCCGGTTGGACTCTTCCTCTTCCGCCTCGGGCACCGGGCGCGGTTGTTCGACGATGATGTCGGGGCTGACACCCAGCGACTGGATCGAGCGGCCCGATGGAGTGTAATAGCGCGAGGTGGTCAGGCGCATCGCGCCGTCGCCGCGCAACGGCATGACTGTCTGAACCGAGCCCTTACCAAAGCTCTTTGTCCCCACAACGATAGCGCGGCGGTGATCCTGCAACGCACCGGCCACGATTTCCGACGCCGAGGCAGACCCGCCATTGATCAGAACCACAATCGGCTTGCCTTCGGCCAGATCGCCGGGCGTTGCGTTGTAGCGCTCGCCTTCTTCGGGGTTTCGGCCACGGGTCGAGACGATTTCACCTTCGTTCAGGAACGCGTCCGAAACCTTGATGGCCTGGGTCAGCAGACCGCCCGGATTGTTGCGCAGGTCCAGAACGAAACCGTTGACCTTCTCGATCCCGCCAGCCTCGACGATCTGTTCTTCAAGGCCTTCCTGCAGGTTCGGGAAGGTCTGATCGTTAAATGTGGTAACGCGCAAAACAACGCTGGTGCCCTGCGTGCGGGCGCGCACGGCGGTCAATTTGATCGTGTCGCGGATTATAGTCACGTCGAACGGTTCCGGTTCACCTTCGCGCACAACGGTGATCACGATCTCGGACCCAACCGGCCCGCGCATCAGATCAACCGCCTTGTCCAGTGTCAGGCCCAGAATGCTTTCGCCATCCACATGGGTGATGAAATCCCCGGCTTCGATCCCAGCGGCATCCGCAGGCGTGTCGTCGATGGGAGAGACAACTTTCACAAATCCCTCTTCCTGCGTCACCTCAATACCCAGCCCGCCGAACTCGCCACGCGTCTGCACGCGCATCTGTTCTGCATCATCGGGCGACAGATAGCTGGAATGCGGGTCAAGCGAGGTCAGCATGCCGTCAATGGCAGCTTCGATCAGTTCCTCGGGCTCGACCTCTTCGACATATTGGGCGCGGATGCGCTCGAAGATGTCGCCGAACAGGTCCAGTTGCTGATAGACGCTGGCCTTGCTTGCGGCCTCCTGCGCCAGCAGGGGTCCTGCGATCTGAGTGGTTGCGATGATGCCTGCCACGGTTCCGGCCAAACCGGCCATAACAAATTTCTTCATACTCGTTTATCCATCCTTGCTGGTCCGAAACCACGATTCCGGGTCCACGGGGCTGTTGTCCTGTCTTACCTCTATATAGAGCGTTTCTGACCGGTCAGTTCCAGTGCCATCACTGGTTGTTGACAATATTGCGCCGATTTCCGGCGTTTTGCCGGGCATGAGGCCTACGGGCGTGCCCTCTGGGATCACCTGTCCCGGCTCACCGTAAACCTCTTGCAGGCCTGAAAACACGAATAAAAGGCCGGGTTGAGGTTCCAGGATCACCAGATTGCCCAGATTCAGCAGCGGGCCGCGATAGCGAATCGTGGCTGCGGTGGGCGACGTGACCAAAGCCCGTGGGCGCGTTCCCAACACAAGACCGGGCCGAGTCACGCCCACAGCGTCGGTCTCACCCGCGCCATGCAGCAGGATGCCCTGAACCGGTAGGGGCACGTCACCCTTGCTATCGGTGATGGTCGCGTCGGTCGAGGCGATTTCCCCCTCCGAGATTTCAGCCAGACCACTTGCAAACCCGTCCAGCGTTTCCGTGGACGAGATCAGGATCGCCGTGCGCACAGGGTCTTCAACAAACCGGCGGGGAAGGTCGGAGCGATCGGCTATGGCCTCGCTTAGCCGGGTGCGGGCATCCTGAACGCCGCCCAGACCTTCGGTCAGGGTGTCCGCCGCGTCCTGTTGCAACAGGCGCAGGGTCTGTACTTCGTGCAGGTCTTTTGCCAGCGCTTCGGCCTTGGCGTTCAGGCCCGGCGTGACTTCGGACAGCATCATGCCCGCCCGCGCGGCGCCCAAAGGACCCGAAGGGTGCAGCATCAAGACCGGCGGGGCGGTGGTTTCGATGGTCTGCAAAACGCCCAGCAATTGCGCCACGTCATCCTCGCGTGCGCGCAGTTCAGCGGTCAGTTGCGCCTCGCGCGTGGCGGCCATGCGCAACCCGTCGCGCATTGCGCTGAGACCGGCCTCGTAGGCTTGAATCGTCTCGGTCAGGGCGCGCACCCGGTCGCGGGCACCTTCGGCCTCGGTCAGGGAAACCGAGGCCTGTTCCAGCAGCGCTGCCGCCTCCAGAGCCGCCTGCGAGGGGTCAGCTTGCGCCGGGGCCGCGAGAAGAAGGGAAACAGCCAGCGCCGCAAACCTCATGACAACAGGCTCTCCCCGGTCATCTCAGACGGTTTGGGCAGGCCCATCAGGTCCAGCAGCGTCGGGGCCAGATCCGACAAGCGACCGTTCCGCAGCTGCGCGCCGTCGGGGCCGCCGACCAGAGCCACCGGCACCGGGTTCAATGTGTGCGCCGTATGCGGACCACCGGTTTCGGGATCGACCATCATCTCGCAATTGCCGTGGTCAGCGGTGACGATCATCGCGCCCCCGGCCTCGTTCAACGCGGCGACAACCTGCGCCAAACCCTGATCGACGGCCTCGCAAGCCTTGATAGCTGCTTGCAGATCGCCGCTGTGTCCGACCATATCCGGGTTGGCATAGTTCGTGACGATCAGGTCATAGCCCGCGTTGATGGCTTCGACAAATTTCGCCGTGACCTCGGGGGCGGACATTTCGGGCTGCAGGTCATAGGTCGCTACCTTGGGCGATTTTGGCATGAACCGGTCTTCGCCCTCTTCGGGGGTTTCCTTGCCGCCGTTCAGAAAGAAGGTGACATGAGGATATTTTTCGGTCTCGGCCAGTCGGAACTGGCGCAGGCCTTGTTTGGCGACCCATTCGCCCAGCGTATTCACGATGGCGCGTTTGGGGAACACCGTGGTCATGTAGGCGTTGTGGCCGTCGGAATATTCGACCATGCCGAGCAGCGCGGACAGGTTCGGGCGCGGTCCGGTGTCGAAATCCGAAAAACCCGGCTCGCCAATCGCCCGCAAAATCTCGCGCGCACGGTCGGCGCGGAAGTTGAGGCAGAAGAACCCGTCCCCGTCTTTCAGGCCCGAGTATCCCTCAAGTACCGTAGGCGCGATGAACTCGTCCGTTTCCGACTGGTTATAGGCATGATCCACCGCAAAATGGGCGGTGTTCTCCCCCCTGCCCTGCGCTTTAATCATGGCGTTATAGGCCTCGGCCACGCGATCCCACCGGTTGTCGCGGTCCATGGCAAAATAGCGTCCGCTGACGGTGACGATCCTGGCCCCCTCGGGCAACCGATCTTCAAGCTCTGCGATGTAGGTAAAGGCCGATTTCGGGGCCACATCGCGCCCATCCGTGACCGCATGCAGCGCCACCGGAACGCCCGCATCGGTGATCGCTTTGGCCGCCGCTACGATATGGTTCAAATGCCCATGCACACCGCCATCCGAGACCAGCCCCATCAGATGCGCCGTCCCGCCCGCAGCCTTCACCTTGGCGATGAAATCCTGCAACGCGGCGTTGTCGAAGAAAGAGCCATCCTCGATCGCCAGATCAATCTGACCCAGATCCATCGCCACAACCCGGCCCGCGCCGATATTGGTGTGGCCGACCTCGGAATTGCCCATCTGACCGCTGGGCAGGCCCACATCCGGGCCGTGGGTGATCAGCGTGGCATGCGGCCCGTTGGCCATCATCGCGTCAAAGGTCGGCGTGTTGGCCAAATAAGGCGCGTTGGCCGCGGTATCCTCCGACAGGCCCCAACCATCGAGAATGCACAGGACAACGGGTTTCGGGGCGGTCATTGAAGGTCTCCGGTAACTGCTCTGCGCCCATCTTCTATCCCTTGCCCGCCAGAGGGTGAACCGTCTTTCCCTCGATTGGCGCAGATTTAATCATACGCGCAGCTAGTCCTTCAGATAGCTCTTGTAAGGTCGCGCCTTGCGGTTGCGATACTTGACTGTCAGGTCCAGCGGCGCATCGTTTTCGTCATAGACCCCCAGGACGATGCCCCTGCCCCGGCTTTTTGTCCGCATCTCGATCAGTTGTTGCTCGGACCGCGTGGTGCGCTGCGAGGCCCGGCGGGTCCAGGTGAACAGATGATCGTACATCTCGGCGATGACCTCGGCGTGCTCGGCGCTGTCGCCCAGATCGGTCAGTTCATCCGGGTCGTTTTCCAGATCGAACAGGATGGGCCGGTGGCCGCCCTCACAATGGATCAACTTCCATTTCCTGTTCGCCACCATGAACATCACCGCATCGCGGACCGAGGCGTTCAGCACATCCGCAATCGGCGAGCCTGAGTAGTCGTATTCGCAGATCACCACGTCGCGGGGCAGGTCGTCGGCCTGCCCGTGCAAGATCGGTAGCAGAGAGTGCCCTTCCAGAATATGCGTCGGTACCTCTCCGCCGGCGGTATCAACAAATGTGGGGGCCAGATCGATGGATTCCACCAGCGCGTCGCTGACCGTGCCGCGTGTGGCGTCTGCCTCGGGCGAAGGATCGTAGATGATCAGCGGCATTTTGGTCGAGGCGTCGTGGAAGAAGGTCTTTTCCCCCATCCAGTGATCGCCCAGAAAATCGCCGTGATCCGAGGTTAACACGATCACCGTGTCGTCCATCCGCCCGGCTTTCTCCATCCAGTCAAACAGCCGCCCCATCTGATCGTCCGCCTGTTTGATCAGACCCATATAGGCTGGGATCACCGCCTCGCGTACATCTTCCCGCGAAAACGCCTGCCCGACCTTGGTATCCATGAACGCCTTGAGCACCGGATGTGCGTTCTGTCGTTCCGCCTCGGATCGAACCACGGGCAAAATGTGGTCGGGACCGTACATCGAGGCATAGGGCTCGGGCACGATGTAAGGCCAATGCGGTTTGATTAAGCTCAGATGGCAGCACCAGGGGCCGTCATGGCTTTCCATGAAGTCGATGCCGCGCCCGGTCAGATAGGGGGTTTCGCTGTCTTCTTCGGCGATGTTTGCGGGCTCTTGCGCGTTTTTCAGAAACCAGCCGGACAGAACGTTGCCCTCGGCGTCCAGCCCGGAATTGGCAAAGTCATGCCACGGGTTGTCGCTTTCATAGCCCTTGGCTTTCAGGAACTTGTTGTATTCCTTCGCGCCGTCCGGGTCGTAAAACCCATCCGGCCCCTCGGGCAGCATCCCGTCATCCCGTTCGAACACGTCAAAGCCACACTCGGCAACGCGGGCTCCGATCAGGCTGTCGGGTTCCAGACCCAAGCGGGCCATCCCCTCGGCATCCGCGCGCATATGGGTCTTGCCGACCAGCCAGCACTCCATCCCCGCCTTGCGCAGATGATCGCCCATCGTAATCTCACCAACTTTCAGCGGAATGCCGTTCCACGAGGCACCATGTGAATGCACATAGCGACCGGTATAGGTGGACATGCGGGAACTGCCGCAGATAGGGGACTGGATATAAGCGCGGTTGAAGCGGACGCCCTTCGCGGCCAGCCGGTCGATATTCGGGGTGTGCAGATGCGGATGCCCGTAACAACTTATGTAGTCCCAGCGCAACTGGTCGAACATGATGAACAGGATATTTTTGGCTTTGGCCAATTGTGCCCCTCCCCCAAGTGGTTCGGGGCTATCTAGCCAATTCCTTTCGGGCAGCGCAAATGCGGATTAAGCCTCACGCTCCATCCGGTCCAGCATCTTCTTTGCGCGCTTGCATTGAAGCTGGTCACGCAAGGGGCTGTTCGGATCGACGTCCTTTTTGCAGACCACGCATTTATCCGCACCCGAGATCGCGTTCAGCCCGCCGCAGCTGCCCTTGATGGTCTTGCCCATCAGCATCACACCCAGCGACATGCCCACCATGACGAGGGCTAACAGAATGAAGGCCAGAATAAAGGTGCTCATCTCGGGTTCCGCCGGTCAGTTGCCGCCAAGCGCGTCTTTAAACGCGCTGCTGTGCATCGTAATATACGCATCTTCACCGCCTGTCACATCCCGCGCGATGAAATACACGGCAATTTTATGCTTTTCAGCCAGTTCCATGCCCTTTTCCTGCCCCAGCGCCAGCATCGCCGTCGCCCAGGCATCGGCCATCATGGCGTTTTCCGCCAGAACGGTGACCGAGGTCGTGCGGTGCGTGATTGGCCTCCCGGTTGTCGGGTCAATGATGTGGGAATAACGCACGCCGTCCTTTTCGAAGAAATTCTTGTAGTCGCCGGAACTTGCCATGCCGCGATTGTCCAGCGACACGATCAACTGAACGCTTTGCGCGCCGGGTTCAGGTTTTTCGATCCCGATGCGCCAGGCCTCACCCTGATCGTTTTGACCTTTGGACACCAAATCGCCGCCGATCTCGACCAGATAGTCCTCGATCCCGGCATCGCGCAGGGTCTCAGCCACAGCGTCGATCCCGTAGCCTTTTGCAATGGCGGACAGGTTGATCCCGACTGCGGGGTCGGATTTTGCCAATGTCCCGGCCTCGGTGTCCAGCGTCAGCAACCGGGCCTGCCCCACGCCATTCAGCGCAGCGGTGATGTCTTCATCCGACGGTACCGGGTCTTCCGGTTTGCGCGGGCCGAAGCCCCAAAGTTCGATCAGCGGCCCAAGAGTTACGTCGAAGGTGCCACCGGTCTTTTCGTGCACCTCGTTTGCGGCGGTCATCACCAGCGCGAACTCGGGGGAAACCGGCACGGGGTCGGTGTTTGCGGCGGCGGAGAAGGTCGAGACCTCGGAATTCGGGTCCCAGTTGGACATCTTGGCGTTGACGTCGGCGAGCGTCTGATCAACGGCCTGGGCCAGCGCGTCGGCGTCCAGATCCTCACCAATGGCGGTGATGTTGAAGGTCGTACCCATGGTTTCGCCCGACAGGCGCACGACGTCGGGTTCCTTGTCGAACAAACAGCCGGAAACAAGTGTGACAAAGGCCAGAACGGGCGCAAAACGCATCGGGGGTTCTCCTGGAAAATCCGTGCCCGGCATATGCCAGCGCCCCCGTTCAGAGTCAAACCACCGTCAAAGCTTGAGCGGCAGAAAACCCAGCGCCAACAAGCCAATCCCCGCCGGTACGCCGAACAGCCAGGCCCGTTTGCGCCATCCAGGCGGCTGCTGTTTCCACAGTTTGCGGAAATTATGGCCGCAGACGACCACCACGAAAAAGATCAGCACAGCCAGCGGCGGGGTCAGATAGAGGTCATTCAAAGCCTAGCGTATCCTTGAGAAGCAGCGGAATTCACCGATGCGGGCATTTGCACCCTATACAGATCGTTTAGCTGCGCTAAGGTGAAAGGGAAAGACTTTGAAGTATAAGGAGGAGATTGCCCATGGCCCCAAGCTCTTACCAGTCCCCATCGCGCGGCGACAAGGCTGACAAGACAACCTATAGCCAGTCGACGGAATCGAACCTGTCCTATGCGCAGACGACCGTGGCCAAGCTGCTTGAGGGTAAGGGGGATTCGGTTTTCTCAGTCCGTCCCAACGATACGATCCATTCCGTTGTGAATACCCTCAAGGACAAGCGGATCGGCGCGGTGGTTGTGACCGACCAGAACGGTGCTTTGCAGGGCATCCTGTCAGAACGCGACATCGTGCGGCGCATGGCGGATACGCCGGGCCAGACCCTGCCGCAGGCCGTTGAGGAGTTGATGACGACGGACGTCAAATCCTGCACGCCGGATGATCTGCTGAATGACGTGCTGAAAACCATGACCGAGGGCCGTTTTCGTCACATGCCGGTTTTGAAAGACGGCAACCTGTGCGGCGTGATCACGATTGGTGATGTTGTGCATTTCCGTTTGAAAGAACTGGAATACGAAGCCCTGCGCATGAAGCAGATGATCGTCGGCTGAGCCCGCGATCACTCGGGACTGGCCCATCGGGCCGGTCAACGTGTTGAGATAAACTGAACCCCGCCCGGAAAGATTTCGGCTGCCGTCAGGCGGCCGGTGGCAAAAGCGCCGGTGTCGATTGAGATGACCCCCCGCATAACCCGCGCCTGATCCACGATTGTATGACCGTGCACGACCCATTGCCCGTCTGCCCGGCGCGCCCGCGAATAGTGCGGTCGCCCCCACAGGCAGGTCTGCCGGGACTGATCGTCAATCGGTTTGTCCGGGTCCAACGCCGCATGCACGACCGAGACATTGCCGCTGGTCCAGATCAGAGGGCGGTTCGACAGCCAAGTGACCAGCGTCTCACCCATAGCCTGCCGTAACTGCGCGGCTACGGCGATGGCGTTGTCGTCGGGTTTCACCTCGGTGATCCCGAAAGAGGCCAACGTTTGCAGTCCGCCATTGCGGAACCACAACCCGTTGGCCTGCTCAGGGTCGTCGAGAAAGCGCAGCAGCATTTCTTCGTGATTTCCTAACAGGCAAATAACGCGCCCGTCGGAGGTTTCGCTGAGGTGATGCAAATGGCGCAGCACCTGCGCGCTATAATCGCCCCGGTCGATGTAGTCGCCTACAAAAACAGTGCGGCAATCGCCGTCAATACGGGCAAGAATCGCCTGCAACAGATCGAGACGGCCATGAATGTCCCCAACCGCGTAAAATCGCTCAGCCGGAGCGATTGCGGGCACATCGTCCTCCGCGCCCTGCGTCTGGCGTTTTGCCAAAAGCCGTTTGATCCAGTCCGTCAACATGTGGGCCTATCCCTACCCGGCGCAGGCTGTGGCGACAATTGGCAATCGTTTCGATTGAAGGCCCGTAGGCGTCTGATATGACTGTGATGACGGGCATCATTTGATCAGATCAGCGCGCAGAGGGTTTTATGAAACGGGTTTTGGTTACAGGTACAGCGGGCTTTATCGGGTTTCATCTGGCCCGATTGCTGCTGGCCGAGGGCTTTCGCGTGCATGGCTACGACGGGATGACCGATTACTACGACGTCACCCTGAAGCAGCGGCGGCACCAGATGCTGATGCAGACAGCGGGCTTTTCGGCAACCGAGGACCTGTTGGAAAACCACGACCGTCTGATGCAGGTCGCCGATGAGTTTCGGCCCGATGTCATCGTCCACCTCGCCGCACAGGCTGGGGTGCGCTACAGCCTTGAACATCCGCGCAGCTATATCGACTCGAACGTCGTGGGCACCTTCAACGTGATGGAGGTCGCACGACAGCACAAGGTGGACCACCTGCTGATGGCATCGACCTCATCCATCTACGGTGCCAGCGAGGATATGCCCTTTACCGAGGTTCAGAAGGTCGACAATCAACTGACCATTTACGCCGCGACAAAAAAAGCGAATGAGGCGATGGGGCATTCCTATGCCCATCTGTGGGACCTGCCGACAACGATGTTCCGGTTCTTTACCGTCTACGGCACGTGGGGGCGGCCGGATCTGGCCTATTTCAAGTTCGTTGCCGCCATTCTGGATGGCCGTCCGATTGACATCTACAACCACGGCGACATGTATCGCGACTTCACCCATGTCGAAGATCTTGTGCGGGGCATTCGGTTGTTGATCGACACCCCTCCTGTCCGGCCTGCCAGTAGCGATGAGATCGTGGATGGCGACAGTCTGTCCCCTGTCGCGCCCTATCGCGTTGTCAACATTGGCAACGGAGAGAAAGTCCGCCTGATGGACTTCATCGAAGCCATCGAAGAGGCGGTCGGCCAGAAGGCCATCCGCAATTATATGCCGATGCAGTTGGGCGATGTTCCGGCCACATGGGCCGACAACAACCTGTTGCAACGCCTGACTGGCTATCGCCCGCAGACCGAATTCAAGGACGGGATCCAACAGTTCGTCGAGTGGTATCGCGACTACTACGGGAAGTGAACGGGGCATTCTCGCAAAAGAAAACCAGCGCAGGGTGCGCCGGTTTCTTGTGTCTTACCCGCCGAAATCGTCGAGCATGATGTCTTCGCGGTCCACGCCCAGATCCAGCAGCATGTTGATTACCGACTGGTTCATGATTGGCGGACCACACATGTAGTATTCGCAATCCTCGGGCGCGGGGTGGTTCTTGAGGTATTCCTCGAACAGCACGTTATGGATGAAGCCGGTATAGCCTTTCCAATCATCCTCGGGCTGCGCGTCTGATAGGGCCACGTGCCATTCGAAATTGTCGAACTCTTTGGCCAGCGTGTCGAAGTCTTCGACAAAGAACATCTCTTTCTTCGAGCGGGCACCGTACCAGAAGCTGATCTTGCGGTTGCGGTTCTCAAGGCGTTTGAGCTGGTCGAAGATATGGCTGCGCATCGGCGCCATCCCGGCACCGCCGCCGATGAAGACCATCTCTTTCTCGGTCTCGCGGGCGAAGAATTCGCCAAACGGACCCGAGATCGTGACTTTATCGCCCGGTTTCAGGTTGAAGATGTACGACGACATTTGACCCGGCGGGATACCGTCCGAGCCCGGAGGCGGCGAGGCCACGCGGACGTTCAGCATGATCATGCCCTTCTCGTCCGGGTAGTTCGCCATCGAATAGGCGCGCTCGATCGGCTCACCGACGACGGATTTGTACTGCCACAGATTGAAGCGATCCCAATCCTCGCGGTACTCCTCTTCCACATCGAAATCGGTATAGGCCAACTGGTGCGCGGGCGCTTCGATCTGGATGTAGCCACCGGCGCGGAAGTTCACGTCTTCACCTTCCGGCAGGTCCAACGTCAGGGCCTTGATGAAGGTCGCCACGTTCTCGTTCGACCGGACCGTGCATTCCCATTTCTTGACGCCAAAGACCTCTTCCGGAACCTCGATATCCATGTCCTGCTTGACCGCGACCTGACAGGACAGGCGGTCTCCGCAAGATGCCTCGCGCTTGGTGATATGGCTTTCTTCGGTTGGCAGGATTGACCCGCCGCCGGAATGCACTCGTACCCGGCATTGCGCGCAAGTGCCGCCGCCACCGCAGGCGGAGGGCACGAACAGTTTCTCGGCTGCCAGCGTCTGCAACAGTTTGCCGCCCGCCGGAACGGATACGGTTTTCTCACCGTTGATGGTTATGTTGACGTTACCGGTCGACACCAGACGCGAGCGGGCCGCCATGATGATCGCGACCAGTCCGATCACGATCAGGGTGAAAAGAGCGACGCCCAGGGTAAAGGTTTCCATCGCCGCCTCCTTACAGTTTCACGCCCGAGAAGGACATGAAGGCCATCGCCATCAGCCCTGCGGTGATGAAGGTGATACCAAGACCCTGCAACCCGTCGGGAATGTCTGAGTATTTCAGCTTTTCCCGAACACCCGCCATCGCAGTGATCGCAAGCGCCCAGCCAAAGCCCGAAGACAGGCCATAGGTTGCCGCCTCGGCGAAGTTGTAGTCGCGTTCCACCATGAACAGCGAGCCGCCCAGGATGGCACAGTTCACCGTGATCAGAGGCAGGAAAATCCCCAGCGCGTTGTAAAGCGGTGGGAAGTACTTATCGAGGATCATCTCGAGGATTTGAACCATCGCCGCGATCACCCCGATATACGAGATCAGACCAAGGAAGGTCAGGTCCACATCCGGGAAACCGGCCCAAGACAGCGCACCCGGTTTCAGCAGGTAGTTCAACAGCAGGTTGTTGGTGGGCACGGTGATCGCTTGCACGACCATAACCGAAATTCCCAGACCCAGCGCGGTCGAAATCTTCTTGGACACGGCGATGAAGGTACACATCCCCAGAAAGAAGCTGAGCGCAAGGTTTTCGACAAAGATGGCCTTTACGGCCAGTGAAATCAGACCTTCCATCAGTGCGCCTCTACCTGCTGGATTTTGTATTCACGCTCTTCCACCTGGTTCGGTTTCCATGTGCGGAAGGCCCATATGATCAGACCGATAATGAAGAACGCCGAGGGCGGCAGCAGCAGCATGCCGTTGGGTACGTACCAACCGCCATTGTTGACGGTCTGCAGAATGGTGACGCCAAACAGTGACCCGGCACCGAAAAGCTCGCGAATGAAGCCGACCAGCAGCAGGATCAGGCCGTAGCCCATGCCGTTACCCAAACCGTCTATAAAGGACGCAACCGGAGGGTTCTTCATGGCAAACGCCTCGGCCCGGCCCATCACGATGCAGTTGGTGATGATCAGGCCGACGAAGACCGACAGGGTTTTCGAAATCTCAAATGCATAGGCTTTCAGCACCTGATCCACCAGAATTACCAGCGAGGCGATGATCACCATCTGCACGATGATGCGGATTGACCCGGGGATCTGGTTGCGCAGGCATGAGATAAAGAAGGACGAGAACGAGGTCACAAATGTCACCGCCAGCGCCATCACAAAGGACACCTGCAGCGATGAGGTGACAGCCAGCGCGGAACAAATGCCCAGCACCTGCAGGGTGATCGGGTTGTTGTCGACAAGCGGGTCGACCAGCATCTCTTTCTTGGTCTGAGACATCAGAGTTCTCCTGCTTGCAGTTTGGCCAGGAAGGGACCGTAGCCCGCATCACCCATCCAGAATTTCACCAGGTTATCGACACCAACCGAGGTCAGCGTGGCACCGGCAAGCGCGTCGATATAGAAATCAGGCCCTGCGGCGGGTTGCGATTTGGCGACAGTGATCTGCAACTCGCCCGCGTCATCGCGCAGACGTTTGCCGTTCCACAGCGCTTTCCAGCGCGGGTTGTCCACCTCGGCACCCAGACCGGGCGTTTCGCCATGCTGATAGAACTGCAGGCCGTAGATATCGTTGCCGTTGTTCTCCAGCGCAATAAAGCCATAGAGCGTTGACCACAAACCGTATCCGTGCAGCGGCAGGATCACCTTGTCCAAGTCCCCCGCGTCGTCCCGCAGCAGATAGATCACCCGGAATTTCGACTTTCGGCCAATGCCTGCTGGATCGTTGTCGAGCGCCACGCTCAGCTCAGGGTCGCTGGCGGCGGCGATGTCGTCGAAAGTGACCGGGTCAAACTGGTCGTCCACGAACTCACCAGTGGACAATTCCAGCACATGCGGCTCGAACGCCGCAAATGCCTCGGTCACGTCGATGCCGGGTTCGTACACCCCGGCGACCTGCAGAACGTTGACCTGCTTGTCTTTCAGCCGGTTGGCATCTTGCACCGGACGCAGGCTGACAGCCGCAGCAGACACAACCATCGAGGCCACCAGACAGACGGCGACGGCGATGAAGATCGTCTTGCCGACCGAATCCGGCGAGGCCGCCAGAAACTTGGCCAGAGCGCCCTTCGGTTCGTTGGATTGCGTATCAGACATGGCGACGCGCCCTCCGTTTGATGTTGGCCTGAACGACGAAATAGTCGATCAGCGGTGCAAAGACGTTGCCGAACAGGATAGCCAGCATCATGCCCTCGGGGAAAGCGGGGTTAATGACGCGGATCATCACAACCATGACACCGATCAGCGCGCCATAGATATAGCGGCCCGTGTTGGTGTGGCTGGCCGAAACGGGTTCGGTCACCATGAAGGCCAGACCGAAGGCATAGCCGCCCAGCACGATGTGCCAGTACCACGGCATTGCAAACATTGGATTGGTGTCCGATCCGATCAGGTTCAGCAGCAGGGTAAAGCCGATGGTTCCCGCCAGACAGCCGATGATCAGGCGGTAATTGGCGATCCGCGTGGTCAGCAGGAAGGCCAGACCGATCATGCAGGCGAGCGTTGAGGTTTCGCCAAAGCTGCCCTGAATCTGCCCGAAGAACGCATTCCACCAGGTGATGCCATCCGCCGCCAAAGCCTGATACCCGTCCGAGGCGGAAACCGACAATGCCGTCGCGCCCGAGAACCCGTCGACCGGGGTCCAGACCGTGTCACCGGACATGTTCGCGGGATAGGCGAAATACAGGAACGCCCGGCCCACAAGCGCGGGGTTCAGGAAGTTCTTGCCGGTGCCGCCAAAGACCTCTTTGCCGATCACCACGCCGAAGATAATGCCAAGCGCAACCTGCCAAAGCGGTGCGGTTGCGGGCATGATTAGCGTGTAAAGCATTGAGGTCACAAGAAAACCTTCGTTCACCTCATGGCCACGCACGGTGGCGAATATGACCTCGAATATCCCGCCCGCGACCAGTGTCACGATGTAAATCGGCAGGAAATACATGAGCCCGTGCATCACGTTGGCGAAGATGCTGTCCGGGTTCAGCGATATGCCAAACGCCTGCAGGATCGCAATCCGCCAACCTGTCGCCGACTCTGCGCCCAAAGCGGCAATGGCCGAGTTGGCCTGATAGCCGGTATTATACATTCCCCACAGAATACAGGGGATCGTGGCGATCACGACATAGGTCATGATCCGCTTCATATCCACGTACGACCGCGCATGAGGCGCTGCGGTGGTTACGGTTTTCGGAGTGTAGATGAAGCTTTCCACCATCTCGTAGATGGGGAAGTACTTCTCGTACTTGCCGCCCTTGGTAAAGTTCGGCTCGATCCGATCGAAGAAGCTGCGCAAACCCATTTCGGATCAGCCCTCCTTTTCAATCTTGGTCAGGCAGTCGCGCAGCGCCAGCCCGTATTCATATTTCGCCGGGCAGGCAAAGCCCACAAGGCCCAGGTCTTCTTCATCCAACTCCAGCGCGCCAAGTGCCTGCGCTGTGTCCGTGTCCATCACCAGCAGCGCCCGCAGCAATTGCGTCGGCAGATAATCCTGCGGCATCAGCTCTTCGAAGACGCCCGTGGGCACCATTGCGCGCCGCCCGCCGTTCAGGTTGCTGGTCAGAGCGTAGAGCTTTTTCGCGAAAGCCGAACCCAGCACCGGCTGAACCGAGAATTTCGACGGCATAGGGCGAATCCAGCCCATCGGGATCTGGTCGTGATCCTCGCGGATCACGGTGACCTGACGCGCGAACCGGCCCAGATAGGCGGTTGGCCCCTCGGCAAGCTGTCCTGACAGGATCGAGCCCGAGATGACACGCGGCGTTCCGTCCACATTGATCTCGTCGCGGGTCAGGTCCTCGGTCGAAGCGCCCATGACCGTCCGGATAAGCCGCGGCTGGCGCGCACAGGGGCCGGTGAGGGCCACAACAATGTTCGGGTCCAGATGACCGGTCTGCATCAGGCGGCCAATTGCGATGACGTCCTGATACCCAATCGTCCAGACCTGCTTGTCCCCTGCCAAAGGTTCAAGGAAATGGATATGCGTCCCTGCCAGCCCCGCCGGATGCGGTCCGGAAAACGCAGCAGCCTCGACACCAGCAACGTCCGAGCCGGGAACGGTATCGCCTTCCTTGTGGCACAGATAGGTTTTGCCCTCGGTCAGTTTCGCGATCGCGGCCAGACCTGCTGCAAACGCGTCCCCTGCATCGGCAATGATCAACGCTGCGTCGGCGGCCAGCGGCTCACTGTCCATCGCGGTGACAAAGATCGCTGTTGGTTTTTCCGCAGGCGCAGGCAACTTGGAATAGGGCCGCGTGCGGAATGAGGTCCAAAGACCGGAGGCACACAGCTTTTCGGCCACCCCTTCGGCGCTGTCGCCATTTCCGACGCCCGAGAAATCGATGCCCGCATCGTTGGGATCAGAGACCTCGATCACCACGCTCTGCAGCACACGACGCGCGCCGCGATTGATGGCGACGACCTTGCCGCTTAGGGGGGCGACCATCATCGCCTCGGGCACATCCTTGTGGCAGAACAGCGGCGTGCCGCGCTGAACCGTATCGCCTTCCTGCACCAGCATGCGTGGCTTCAGCCCAAGGTAATCCGACCCCAGAACCGCAACGGTGGAAAACTCAGGCCCCGGCTGGATGGTCTGTTCGGGTGCACCCAGAACCGGCAGTTCCAACCCTTTTTTCAGTTTGAAAGTTTGCATCTTGCTACGGTCTTCCAAGCCTCTTTCCTGCGCCAACTATTGTACGCCATGCGATCATGACGTCCAAATAGCGCGGATCGTTTGGCTTGCCGAGACGCAAATGCATCATAAACCCACCGGAATCCGCTGGCATTATTCCGATCAGGGACCCTTTACGCGCACACGCTGCGAAACGCAAACCTGTTACCGCCAAAACCAACAGCGGCTAGTCACTTTATACTGATCTTATTGCAAAACCCGCGAAACAACCCGGAAAAAGCGTATCGCGCCCGTTTTACTTCCGGTGTAATCAATCGCCATGAACGCATCTGACGAATTTGAGATTTTCCTGGTGGCAACGCCGGGTTTGGAAGCGCCCCTATGTGCCGAAGCCAAGCAGCACGGATTCGGCGGGGCCAGAGTGATCCCCGGTGGTGTCACTTGCAAGGGCAACTGGTCCGAGGTCTGGCGCGCCAATCTGTGCCTGCGCGGAGCCAATAAGGTTCTGGTCCGTTTGGGCAGTTTCCCGGCTGTGCATCTGGCCCAACTGGACAAACGGGCGCGCAAATTCCCCTGGGCGGACTTTCTGCACTCCGATATCCCGGTCAAGGTCGAGGCCACCAGCCGCAAATCCCGCATCTACCACGCGGGCGCTGCGCGTCAGAGGATCGAGCGGGCGATAGCCGAGACGCTCGGCGCACCGATCTCGCCGGACGCCAACCTGCGCGTGCTTCTGCGCATCGAAAAAGACCTGTGCACATTCTCGGTGGATACATCAGGTGAGCCCTTGCACAAACGCGGCCACAAACCGGCGGTCGCCAAAGCCCCGATGCGCGAGACGATGGCCGCCATGTTCCTGCGCGAATGCGGGTTTGACGGATCAGAGCCGGTTCTGGACCCGATGTGCGGATCGGGCACCTTTGTGATCGAGGCCGCCGAGATTGCCCTTGGGCTGCTGCCCGGTCGCTCTCGCCACTTCGCATTCGAAGATTTGGCCGGGTTTGACCCGAAGGCATGGCAGGCCCTGCGCCAGGCACCGCCGGCCCTGACCCCAGAGGGGCGTTTCTATGGCTCCGACAGGAACGCGGGCGCGATTGAGGCCGCCTCAACCAACGCCCAACAGGCAGGCGTCGCTGACGCCACCCGTTTTTCCCAGCGTTCCGTCAGCGACATCAAACCGCCCGAAGGGCCCGCTGGACTGGTTATCGTCAACCCGCCCTACGGCGCCCGGATCGGTGACGAAAAGCGCCTCCGGTCGCTCTATGGCAGCCTGGGCAAGACCCTGATGTCCCGCTTTTCCGGCTGGCGCGTGGGGATCGTGACCAGCAACGCCTCATTGGCCCGCGCAACTCGCCTGCCCCTTCTGCCCCCAGGACCGGTTGTGGACCACGGCGGCACCAAAATCCGCCTGTACCGGACGGATGCCCTGCCCTGACGCCAGAATGGGTCGCGTTATTCCGGATGCGCATGCGCCACAGAATCCCTCTTGCACATCCCATTTCCCGGGTATAGATCACCCGCCACGGTCGGAGTGTAGCTCAGCCTGGTAGAGCACTGTCTTCGGGAGGCAGGGGTCGGAGGTTCGAATCCTCTCACTCCGACCAAAAAATGCCTGTAATTCAATGCACTACAACAGATTTTTCTGTCGATAGCTTTGCGTAAACCTGCGCCGGGCAGCACCTGGGCAGCACGCAAAACCGCCTGCAAACTTGTTGGCTGTGTTGGCTCCCAATCATCTTCATGCGCCATTCAGCAGACAAATTCAATGAATGTGAACTCGCCCTACGGTCGGTGCATGTATTTTTATTGGAGTTTGATTCTTTCCCCACGTCGGATGAGGTAGCGCTAAGTAGCTACGTTGCGAGCTCGATTGTTCTTGGGCAATTCTTTAGTAGCTTCTAGCGGGAAGTTTCGCAAATCGAAGAGAAACTTATGCCAGAGTTCGACTCTTCCTCAAGCTCTTGCCTCAGAAATGCTATACGAGCACAAGCAACATCCCACAAGTCTCCTTCGGGTACACTTGGACGCCAGACTTTCAAAATACCGTCGTAACTACCTGTAGCAATAAGCTCCCCATCGTTTGAAAACGCCGCTACTCTAATGTCTTCTAGCCCGTCCGCTAGTGAGCCGACTACTTCCCTAGTGCGGCCATTCACAATCACTGGGGATCCTGTTGGGCCCCTCCCGATGAATCTATTTTTAACCTGTGAAACATCGGCAAAGCCAAAAAAATAAGCGTCCGAACTTCTGGTTGTGCCTTTCACGGTTCGCAAAAATTGCGAAATCGAAACCGTTCCATCAAAATGAAGGGCTAGAACTTCATTGTCTGCAGCAGAATAGGAAAGCGCTTTAACCCTACTATCAATTGCTTCGAATTGCAGCCCCATTCCTGTCTCGCGGTCAATTCGGAAGACGCTACCTTGGTCGGTTCCTGCAAAAATCTTTCTGCCGTCTTCACTGACTTCCAAGGCAGTGACTTGGTCTTTCAATTTAAAGACCTCCAAAATTTCTAGATCAGGGACTCCAAAGGTGACAACCGCATCCTCTAGACCCAACACAACACTTCGGCCCGTTGGGTCAAATTTGCCCACATACGGAACAGGACCAAACCCGGTCCCGACGCTCTGCAACACTTCGCCTGTCGCATTGTTCCACAGCTTAATGATACCGTCCGTTGACGCGGTTAAGCTCAATTCACCGTTGGGGGAAAAATCCGCCACAAACACTGGAGCTGGATGACTAAAACTTTGCAATTCCTTTCCGCTCTGAGCCTCGATAATCCGAGCGCTACCATCGCCACCGATTTTTTGATCTCCCATACCGACCAAAACCTGAGAGGCATCCGGAGAAAAGACTACGCTCCAAATTGGTTGTTCGAAATCGCGTCTTGCAATTCCTATAATCTGAGAGGAATCCCATACCCGAAGTGTGCCGTCTGCCCCAGTGGTTACGATCTCATTGCCGGGCAAAAAGAATGCCCGCGTAGGTGTACCGAGATGCCCAAGCAGCGAACCTATTCTAAACCTCTGAGATATATCCCAAACTGAATTCGTAAGGTCGCGAGAAGAAGACAGCAGTAACTTTTCGTCATCTGAAAACGTTAAGTTTACAACCCCACCGCGATGACCGCCTATTTCGGAGACAAGCTGCCCGCTTTGTGCACTCCATAACTTGATCGACCCTGACAACTTATCACTTGAAAGCCCAGATGATGCTAGCCAATGGCCCGATGGTGACACGCTTATCGCTGTAACGTCGCTTTCGTGGGCTGTCACTTCGAAAGCTAAATGCCCCGTTGCAAGCTCCCAAGCTTGAATCTTCCCTGATCTATCACCGGCGAACAAAAACGACGAATCACCAGAAAATTCAACAACCTGAAGTTCACTAGGGTATTCGACCGAAAGAATGTTTTCGGGAAGCGAGTTTCCAACTGCCTTGACCACCAATTCACTTCTGTCGGAGTTATTGAAACCGTATGCGACAAGCGAGCCGTCTCGGTTTACATCAAGTGCACGACTGTAGTTGCGTTGCTCTGGGTAATCGTTGAATGAACTAATGATTGTCTCGGAATTAAGGTCCCAAACTGCGACAAATCCTGCTCTTGAACTTGCTACCAATTTCCTGCCATTTTCACTCACTCTAACATTCTGCAACTTTTCCTTATTTTGCGACAATTCTCCGACTACTTCGAGTGTAGCAACGTCTATTAGCTTGATCTTGTCATCAACGGTCAAAGCAATTTTGGTCCGGTCGCCATACAATCCAGCGGCCCAGATTTGGCTCTCAAATTTGTGCCTGCGTTTTTCTTTGAGCTCGTCTAAATACTTCCCTAACTCGGTGATAACTTCTGTCCGGTTTTTTGGGGAATCTGGTGTAGTAAGGCTCAGTGCAGAAAGCGCCAGACTTGTCGCCGCAATCGGTTGGTTATAGAAAAATTCTTGTCGAGACAGTGCAATTCTTGCGTCAGCAAGATTCGCGCTAGCTTCGTCGGCTTTCCTAATCGCCAGGTCGCGTTGATACAAGGCGAAGATCGCCAGACCCACAGTGAGGCAAACTGCGGTTGTCGACAACACCAAACCGCGTCGCAATCTCCGGACTTGCGCCTGCCTACTTAAGCTAATCAATGATAAGACCGAAGCAGTCGGTTTTGGAGCCGACGCCGGTTTTGCATCACGCCACGCTTCTGCAGATGCTATCTCACGCCCACGAAGAAAATGGTCGGCGGGACGGCCAGATGATTCCCATCGTTCGGCGATGTTTGTCAGCCTTGTGTGCTCGCGGACCCACTCTATATTGACCAAAATCGCATGGGCAACCTCGTCAACCTTCGAGACGGCATCGGATACACTTGCGGATTCCAGAAAATTTATTCGAACCAGCTCCGCCGGGATTGTGTTCGTTTCGATTGCACCGATTTTGATAGGGACTAGACGTTTCTCTAGTCGCAACGATTGCTTTAATTCCCAATGGCAGACTTCTGATTGCAAAAATTGGTGGCTGACAAACAACAAGACTGCGTCAGCAGAAATAATCAACTCCTTGAGCCGCGTTCGCCAATCTTCGGCAACAGAGACGTCTCTCGTGTCAACAAGAACTTCTATTCCTCGTTTTTCGAGCAACAAAGTAAACTCGCGCACGTCTTCTTCGTCCTTACGAGAATATGATATGAACGCTCTGGTCATCTAAAATCAGCGTCGTTCCCTTATCTGTGTGAAAAAGTGCGAAGAGTTTTATCTAACGCTTTCGCAAAACTAACACGCAAATTGAAAATCGCGATAGAAATTCCACGTTTAAACTCCCAACACAAAACTATACGCTGGACGACGATCAGTTTATTTCGATTAAGGAATGCAAATCCTCGTCAAAAACGCGCGCTCGCGCGCGTTGAACCGGACAAATGCGTAATTTGAGACCCCAACGAAGAGGCACAATGTAGCTGCATCAAAAGCGCGGTCAGTGCAGGAACCTTGGCAACGGTATGTGGGCATAGACAGGCGGGGGCGGGCGCAGTTGCCCCAAGAGCCGATCGAAGTCCAAGAGACCTCTGGTTTGTGCCAGATAGAAGTTGTGAAGGGTGTTCTGGAAGAAATGTGTGATCGCCAGCGCATCTGTTCGGCTACCCGGACTGAATTCGACACCGTTGTCCTCCCGGCTGCCTGACAGCTTGAAAAGTATCTCCATCTCGGAAAAGGAACGATGCACAAGCTCGGGGTTGAGAAGGTAGGGAAAGCGACGAAGTACGTTCAGTTTCGCGAGAGCAAAACCAAGCAGCAGTTCGTTTTCCAGCGGCACAATGTCGGGCATCTGTGCAAGTAGGGTGCGCGCATCAGCAAAGGCGTAACACAAGTTATAGAGATCGATGCAGAAATCCTTCGGGTTGTCCCATTCGCTGGCGTTGCTGCCATTGAACATTTCAAGCCACATTCTGATGCTCTCGGCTTGTTTTTCGTCCGATCTCAGAAACGCATCCTTTGTCGCATAAAGCATCTGCTCGACCTTTCGCCTGTTTGCTCTTGGCGAATCATTCACAGATGAAATCTTTGAGAAAAATAGGAATGTTTGGGTTGGTTTCTCGAATAAACACGCAGTCGCATTCAAGGCTCGATTTAATTGGTAAGTTTGAAATCTGTGGGTAAAAAATCGTTGCCAACAAAGTGTTTAGACGTCAGTCTGTGCCTAGAGCTAATTTACACAGGCTGTGGCATTTGCAGGCTATCGGTCATCGGCTGTGTCCAAATGATTTTAAGCAGGAGACTGTTCACAATGAACGAACTTTTGGCAATGAACCAGAGTTTAGCGGATCTTGATAAATTGGACCGAAACAGTACTAATAACCTACTGTCAAAGTTCTTGGATGCAGCGAAACCAAGTCGCGCTCCTTCTCCGGAGACATCGCAGGTGACTGTAACTGACGATCAGCCGATCCTTACTTATAAAGACCTTCAGGTAGACGACAAGCTGGACTTTGTTTATTCGGGGAGCGATCCCAATTTCGTCCTAACTATCAATGTAGAGGAGGAGCTCCGCTTCACTCACGGGGGTGAAATCGTAGTGAATTGCCACGCAAATATCCATTGCGGCTATGCAGCGGGCCCAATTTATATTCGAAACGACCATGAAAAACTCAATGGTCAGGATGGGCAAGACTCGATCCAGCGCGCATCGGATGGTGCAAACGGTGCTAATGAAGGGGCTAACGGACCCGATGGCAGGCCAGCTGGGTTTGACTCCAAAGACGCTACGCCCGGCGGTAATGGGGGTAGAGGAGACCATGGCCAACCGGGAACGCCGGGTCATTTTGGGGTCGATGGCAATGACGGAGAACGAGGACCCGATCTTACATTCATTGCGCGAGAGTTTCTAAACGGAGGTTCGGCGGTTGTGAAGTCGATTGGAGGTAATGGCGGTCGCGGCGGGCGCGGCCAGTTAGGCGGCAATGGAGGAAACGGACGCGCTGGTGGCAATGGAGGTAAGGGGGGCGACGCCCGAGTTTTTTACCACAGACCTGCCAAAGGTGGAAATGGCGGCGACGGAGGTAATGCCGGTAGTGGTGGTCGAGGGGGAGATCACGGAAAAAACGGAAGAGGTGGCGATGGCGGAGACGTCACAATTCTATATATCGATCCTAACGGCTTCCCTTTAGGCGGTTCTGCATTAAGCCAGTTTGGCGAAGGCGGACGTAAGCGATTGGTCCCGGCATTTGGTGGCAAACATGGTGAACCCGGAGAAGGTGGCAAAGCCGGCAAGCAAGGCGAACCATTTCCCGGTCGAGGCTGGCCGCCACACGCAGCCGATGGTAGCGACGGTAAGCCTGTCGATGACCCCGATGATAACGGCATAGGTACTCCCGGCGACATCCCTCCTGCCGGGGGAAGAGGCAAAAAAGGGTTGCAAGACGGTCCAAGGGTGATGACCAACAAAGACTCAATATTATTCGTCGGACGTAGCCTGCGCAGTCTTAGGCAATATGATGTTTAGAATCGGATTCGCTGGAAACCTGCCCCCAACCAAGAACTTTCTAAATTACGCTGATGGACATGAGTTCGGGCCAAGGATCGAACTGCATGGAACCTCTGCTGCAATTTTCCACGCCTCCGGTGAGACTCTACGGACGCAGGCGCTCTATGAAAATGTCGGCTTAATGATCGATGACGACACCGGGTATTTTAGCCTTGGGATCCAACTAGACCCAGCTTTTACCAATCTTTCGATGCTATGCAGCGCTTTCCGACGAGGAGGAGAAATGCGTTTATGCAAGAGTGCAGACCCAGAGGATTTGATCGATCAAAGGGATGCTCGCATGTTTACTCCCTATACAGCATATGAATTAGAAGTTCTTAAGGTGCGCCTTTATGACGCCACTCACCTGATGCTTTCAGTTGGAAGTGGGGAGTCTAAGATTTTTGAGCTGACTCTCACGTAAGTCACAAAAAAAACTGGTGTTAGCCTTTCAACTCGATGCCGATTGTAAAAGGCTTAACGCGAGGAAAAGTTCCACACCCGCGCAAATTTCTCCGGGGTCACGACGCAGGCATTCGGCGCGTTTTCGATCTATAGGCCAGGGGGCGGGGGTCGATTGAAGTAGGCCCCGCCCCGGGTGCTAAGTTCAGTGTGTTTCAAACCCGCGTTTCGGACATGGCGCGCTCCAACGCCTCACCCGCTTTGGCACTGATCTCTTCATCGGAAGCTTTTGCAAGCTTGTCTAATTCTCGGAGAGCCTTGATCGCAATTGGATGACGGGCCTGGAAGGCGATGCCCTCAAGATCGTCAATCCATTCCAGAGACAGAGCTGTGTCACCAGTTCTTTTGTAAAGGTTTGCGCCAGTTTTGGCACTTCTGAAGTAGGTTTCTTCGTTATCCGACATCTGTTGCTCCTGTACTGTATCGTACATTCCAACTAGAGCGTCATAGGTGCGTATGTCATGCATTTTGTTGTACAATGACAATGAGTTACAGTGAATTACAGCAGCAGACGTGTAACCCGTTTGCATCGGAGCCGCGAACCAGGCCATTGAAATTACTGTACCTCGTCAACAGACAAATCGGACTACGGAAGATGGTTTAGCAGATTTCGTCATACACGGTTCAAGATTGAATCCACAAAAATTTCTCAGCGAGTGTTTCTTATTTGGGTACACCCCACCAAAACGAAGCGATGAGACATCAAAATTGTCTCAAATAAGTGTCTTGTAATTTCTCAGGTGATTCTTACATCGAGTCTAGAACCAAACGAGACACGGTGTGAGAATGAAAATCGGATATCGCAGAGTCAGCACGACAGATCAGAACTTAGACCGACAGGAACTGGACGGTTGCGAAAAGGTCTTTGAAGAGAAATTGAGCGGCGCCAACCGCGAACGGCCAGCGCTTCGCGATCTGATCGATTTTGCCAGGGAAGGCGACGAGGTCATAGTCCACAGCCTTGATCGCTTAGCCCGAGACCTGCGAGACCTCAAAGGCATCGTTGACGAACTGAACGATAAGGGCATCACGGTCGAGTTCCAGCAGGAACGATTGCGCTTCTCTCCAGATGCTGACGATCCGCTCTCCAAGCTACAACTGCACCTGATCGGTGCATTCGCCGAGTTCGAACGATCCTTGATCCGCAAGCGCCAAGCCGAAGGGATCGCGCGAGCTAAGGCAAAGGGTGTTTATAAGGGACGGAGAGCGACGATAGATCGCGAACGAGTTGCGGAACTGAACGCCGAGGGGATGGGCGCTACAGAGATAGCCAAGGCGCTTGGGATAGGGCGAGCGTCAGTTTATCGTGTCTTAGGAAGCCATTAACTAAATTGAACCATTTGGCTATCATCAGAGCTGTGATCGATCAATATAGTCTGGAAGCTTTGTATCAGCGGAGTAAATCGCAGAACGTATAGCCTCAATGCTGAGGTTTTTGACCCTGGTTAAGTCGACGGACCGTAGATCACAAGATTCCAGACTAGCTGATGCTAAATCCGCTTCACCTAAGTTAGCCCCCCTCAAGTCCGCGTCATCCAAATGTGCTCCCACTAAACACGCATTCCTAAGGTTTGCGCATGCCAGACTTACACTCGTCAAATGCGCACCAGAAAGGTTTGTTCTAACAAAAATTGCTCCGTCGGCCTTTGTGTGGAGAAGATATGCGTAACTTAGGTCAGCATCAGAAAAATCTGCGCCACGTAAGTCTGTGCCGCGCAAATCAACATCACATAGATCCGAATGCCGCAGGATTGAGTGGCGCAAATCAACACTATGCATCCTAGCGTTTCGAAAACATACTTTCCTGATGAGCGCTTCATTCAATTTCGTGCCTAGCATTTCGGAATTACTTAGATTAGCGTCGTCCAAGTTGGCCTTTTGTAGATCGGCTCCTCGCAAGTCGACATCCGATAAGTCTGCGCCCTGTAGTTGTGCCGCAGTTAAGTTGGCTTGGCTAAGATTCGCTTTGCATATTCTTGCATTTTTGAGGCTAGCGTTGGATAGTTGAGCACTATGCATATGAGCTTTAGTAAGGTTCGCATTATCTAGTTTGGCTTCGGCTAGGTTCGCTTCAATCAAGTACGTTTCCTGTAAATCGGCTGCATTTAGCTTCGTTTTGTTCAGGTTTGCATGAAACAAACCAGCGTCGTTCAAGTTTGCCCCGGTAAGGTCTGCTTTTCTTAGGTTTGAACCACTCAAATTTGCGCCATTCAAGTTTGTCCCACTCAAATTCGCCCCAACAAAACTCGCTTCAACCGCAGCTGAGTAGGGAAGGTTAATGTTGGCTAGATTTGCACCTTGAAAATTCAAGCGGGATAAACACTCATTGCTTAACTTTCCGAGCGTGGCACCAATGCGGTGCATCATTTCCGAAGCTTTTGTCCCGTCAAGTTTTAAGTTAACCAAGTGAACTGGCTTCGATCGTTGATCCGAATTTACATCGGGCATAGGTATACTTTGAGCCAAGCCTGACAAGACGGCAAGAAGGGCGACTTCAGCACACTGTTGCCGTGTTTCCAATGTCCTAAACGATAAGTTGCTGTTTTCCTTTGGGATTGGGTACCCATGAATAAGTGCCCAGTTGAACAGCTTTGTTAGGCCAGCGGCTCGATCGATAGTGTCCTCCAAGTCGTTTGAGCCAACGTATTTTGCCTCTCTTCTTAAGAACTCAAAAGACGTGGATGTGAGAGTACCCGTGCCGACAAGAGATACCCATTCTTCCAACACTCTTTCGGGTCGGTTGCTGTCAAGGTAGGTCTTTGCAATTCGCCAGCAATGGGACGTCAACCCTCGCGCAATCAAATACTCACCAAAGGTCCGATGTATGAATTCGTAACCCAGGCCCTGTGTGCCCTTTCGAGTGTGAATATTGATAGCCACCGAGTCTAAGTCGGTTATAGTTTTACCTTCAAACTTTCCTTCTGAGTCAAGGTGAATTGCTCTTGTTTTCACAAAGTCGAAGTTGGTACCAATTCGCCCGTTACCTTTGAATGCCGCTAGCCCCAAGCATTCAAGCAAATCGAAATAGTCGCGTTCTTCTAAGTCCGCTGAGCCAGTTCGACCTTCCTTTTTGTTACGTCGAAAATTCTCCTTCAAAATGTCTTCGTAGACTAGATTCGGGTTTTCTGCGGCTATTTCCCAGTCATCACCTGCAAAGCGCGAGTTGAGCAACAGATTTAGAAGCAAAGGTTCGGAGCATAGTTCAACAAATCCATCTTCGCTTAAGAACTTTGGTGGAGACTTTGCGTCGAGACCTTTCAGATTTGCCCACTTGTTCCAATAGTCTGTTAACTGGCTTTTTCTACCTAAGTCTTTCGGATCCTTGAAGTCATTCAAATCGAAAAAGTACTCAGGTAGCAAACAACTCTTTCTGGTCATAGGGATCAACGAAGCGATGTTCAGCATCACTTTGAGTTCCATGCTTGCCGCATCGAGTGCATCTTCGCAGGCTGCGTTCCGCCCGAGAACCAGGGCTCTTATTGGAGGATCATCAATGTTTAAGCTCCTCAATAGCCGATCGAGTTTCAGCACGAATTCCCGAGAGAGAGTCTTAGCCTCTTCATCGTTCGCAGTAAGTTCATCAAGACCGTCGAATATGAGAAGCAAAGGGATGCTGTCGCCTTTGCGCCAATCCAAGGGGTCGCCTGGCAACCCTCGATTTCCAACCTCTTCGGAGTTCCCATTCCAAGTTTCAAAATAATTGGATACATCGTTTCTTAAGTCGCCGGTCAGTCGCATACGTTGTAGCTGAACAAAGGCAACGCGATGCGATTCTTGTAGTATTACCTTTTTGGCGAAAGCTGCAGCAAAAGAGGACTTACCACTCCCCGGACCTCCGGTAACAATTCGAATTGGCTCTTGGCGAGCGTCGATAGACAGCCATTTTTGAGCGACGTCGGATAGCAGATCGATACTTGCAGTCCTTCGTGTTTCAATATCTCGGCTGTGTGGCCGAATATCTTTGCTCTCTATTTCTTCTTCCTCATTCCAAAAGCAACGGGGCCACTGATACATCGCTGAAATAGGAATCGTTTCCTTTCCGTCCTTTGAGAATATTGGTCGATCCGTAAATTGTGAGATGATCCAATGGTGGTGTTTTGCCCAATCCGCCTCCCTACGAGCAAGTTCACCGGACTCCGATCTGAGCGCGTCTTCCAATGGTTTGAAATATGTCGGGTTCGCACAAAACGTTCGATAGGATGCTTCGTTGAGTGCCTTTCTGAAGCGAATATCTAACGTTTCCAGCTTCAGCTCTTGCGCTGTTGCACCATCAAGAAGCAGCTTTGGAAGTGCCTTGAGTGCAGGCTTAAATGCCCGGGAGTCTAAGGGAGACCTTAAAGTACTTGGCGTGAACTCGGCATCTTCCAGATTCAAAGCTTCAACTAGAAATTCCGAAACAGCTTCCTCGTACTTTGCTGCAAGAGGTCCATCAATTCTTGTTTGGAATAGTATGTCCTTTGTTGCTAGTGACAGAGTTCCAAAGGCCCAAACCCAAGCGCGGTTCTCTATAGAATCTGTGTCTTGGGTTTTAAGTGCAGAAATTGTCTTCCAAGCGTCAATAACAGCGAGAGGATTTGATAGAGCCGCTTTGATAATGAAACCAGTTGCTGACTGTGCGGCAGTTGCAAGGTCGCGAACTTTTTTGGGCTTTTCAAACTTTATCGGCAAATTGGAACACCTACGGTCTGGTCATAACAAAATATCATCAAGTCAACCCGCTGAAACAATTCGAAAAACAGCCGCTCTAAAGTTCAATATCAGTAAACAAGCAGCGCCTTTTCACAGGTGTAGTATTATGGTTGGCATGTGTCTTTGTGTCTATGATCAACTTGAGTTACGAAAACACCCCATCACCGTCAGTCCCCGACGCGGCAGCCCGCATTGATCGCTCCAGGTTGCGAATATGCCGTTGAAGCTGCTCAGGCGTCATTTCGTGAGGCTCCGGCTGCGTTTCGTCGTCTGTGCGGCCGAAGAGGCCCGACGCACGGTAAATTGCGTTGATCGTGGCGCTCTTGGCCTGTGCGGGCGCCTTAGGGTCTCTCAGGAGCGTCAGAGCGGCGTCAGTGGCTGCTTCAAGGCCCTCCGTCCTGATCCTGACCTGGGTGCGTTCCAGGGCTTCCTCGGGCGTGATATCGTCTCTCTCGGTCATTTGAATACCTCTGGCAGTTCTTCTTCGTCGTATTGGTTGGGTCGCAATATTCGAGCCCGGTCTTCCAGTGTTCGGATTTGCGCTTCCAACGCGCTGATCTCGTCGCTGACGGGCGCTTCGTCTTTCCGAAGGTCGGCGATCAGCTTTTTGGCTTTTCGGCCGTCACGGGCGACCTGGCGTTCAGATGGCGTTCCTGGTCGGTTCGCTCTGCGCCTCTTTTCGTGCTTGGCACGTTCCTCGGGCGACATCGCTGCCCGGCGTTCTTCGGCCCTTTGGTCTCGTTTTTTCAATTCACTAAGTTTCTTTTGGAGCCTTGAGATCGAAGCGCCTTTTTTCGGGAACTGCCGACGATGCCAGTCTTTGCCCTTGGGTGTTGAGCCGCCATGGAGGCGGCACCGCTGCCCTTCCTCGGCAACTGGATTTCTGCAAGGCGCACCATCTGCGCGAGTCTTCGCCCCACACTTAGGGCCGTTGGCTTGTTTTGCCCAAGCGTTCTTCAAGCCCCGCATTCGAACTTCCTTGAAATGCGCACTGTTAAGAAAGTCTCGCTGTTTCTTAGTTAGCGACATTTTAGGTACTCCTGCATGGAGTAGTCTGCGTTAGACAAAATGTCCGAAGCCTTAGTTGGCCTTGGGATCTGCGCCACTGGATTATGCTCCAGTAATCTTGACCCTCCGTGCTCCGCTGCTGCGCCGCTGCCTATAAGGCAGTGGCAGTGGCGCAAAGCGTTCGACAGAGCCACCATGTGCGCCACTCGCGCCACTAAAGCGCCACTGAAAATCGTCACTGGCGCAACCCAATTTCCGGACATGTTGTCTGAAATCTTCACCCGAAAACCCCGTCTTCACTTAAAATTCGCTCCGCTAAAGTCATCGAATTTACAAAGATACCCTTCCTGGCTTTGTTCTGTTTCTCTGATTTGTAGTCGCGAACCTCGATAATATTCCCCGCCTTCCAACCTTTAAGTATCTCGTTCGCTTGCGCCCTAGTGCGTCCGAACGATGAGACAAGCAGGTCTCCGGCCCACCTGGCTTTGTCTTGAGTGCGGATAGAATAGCGCTCCCCGTCCTCGGTTCCCCTATCAATCAATTTAAGAGCTTCGGTTTCCGCATCCTCGGAAAGGCCATCCCACGCTTCGGGCAATTCGAACGGTGTCGCGACTTGAACGCTATCACCTCCCGGATAATCCTCATCGCCGTTTCGGAGATGATGGGATTTAAGTTTAATCCATTCCGCGCGTTGAGCGGGTGGCGCCATATTGTTTTTGGCATCGTCAACTCGCACATACAAACGACGCTGTTTCTCGTCGATGCCAAGTTTATTCGCTTCTTCGGCCGACATCTGCGACATCGTTAAAACTGACCGAGCTCCGGCACCTTGTGCAGATCCGCCGCGAAGGCTATCCATGTCACCCGCAACGCCACCTTTCTTCACGTGGTGGACTAGGACAACGCCAGCATTCGTTTTCTCGGCGATCTGAGCATAGAGGCGCATTACTTCGTCCTGGGCCTCATTGTCGTTTTCCCTAACGCGATGAGACCGCAGAAACGGATCGACGATCAGCAGATCGATTTCGTTTCTATTCATTTCGGAGACGACCGCATCAAAGTCTGGCTCAGCGATGTAGTCGCCATCTCTATTCTCGCGCACGATAGAGAAGCCGCGGTCCCGGCCGCTGTTTACCCGCAGTGACTCCAGTACGCCCGGGTCGAGCTCATAGTGTTGCAATGCCGCGCCAATCCGGCGTTTGATCTCCTGCATGTCATCCTCAAGATTCAATATCCAGACCTTGAGAGGTTTGATCGGCATGTCCTGAAGGAGCGCTTCGCCAGAGGCGCAGGCAAGTGCAAGCGCGGTGCAGAACGCGGTCTTCCCTGTACCGCCAGGCGACGCAACGAATGTCGTATATTTTCGGCTGATCTTGTACCCGTAAAGCCATTGTCGCGGCGGGATACTCGTCAGATCGTCGAGTGTGATCCGACCTGCAACAAGAGAATTGTCGGCCTCCTGACCTTTTGCGTTCTGAGACGCAAACATCTCTTTGAGCCTGTCCTCGTTTCGCTGTTGTTGGGCTAATTCTTCCGGATCTACGGGCTTCAGAAAAGATATTGCCGCATGGCGCTGCAGTCTCCTGTAGCCAATCCGAATTGGTGGCTTGGCACGTGCGAAGTTACTTTCGACATAATCCGCATCGTTTTCACCGTCATAGCGTTCGCACCACTCTCGAAACAGCTCCAGTGCGAAACCGTCGTTGTCCGGGCCCGCGGCGCCTTTGATCGCGTATGCAATCTCGATGAAATCGTCGCGATCAGGATATATGGCATGAGAATTTGGAATCTTGGCGACTGTTTCGCGCAACTCTTCAAGACTTGGAGCCATGAGAACTTTTGGATCAGGCGCCGGTCCGTCGTAGTTTCTATGAAACCTATTCGATTTGACCGGAAACTCTTCGAAGACAGCATCAAAAAACGCTTCGACGTTCTCTGGGGCAACCTCGGGAAGCTCCTCGCGTGCTGGAAAACCATTTGGCCATTCATAGGGCTTGTGGGTCTTGGGATGCACGCCATAGATGACAAGGTGTGGACTGTCCGAGATTAGGTCGATTCCAGGCCATTTGCCGTCAACAGGCTTATCATCAAATTTGGCATGGCGCGAAGTGACCGGTGCTGACGAACGGTAGGGCAGCGCCACCTTTGGCCATTGTCCAATCCGCGGGAAGGACTTTCCAAGATGCTGCTCAGCCAATTCCTGCAGTCTGGATGACTTGTCAGGGTCCATATGATCGATGTCGACAAAGAACAATCTATCGTCGCCGCGCAACCCAACGCCCGCGCCCCAATCATTCCATACGTCCAAGTCTTCTTCCCGAGCCTTAGTTTTGTGAAGGTTGCGCCCGATCCAGGTTCCATCTTCTAAGCGCGAGCCGGGCGACTTTCCCTTTGCGGCTGCACTTATTTTGCTGGAGGTTGAAATTTGCGCGTCGGGTGGAATAACAGGGAGAAGTCGCTTGTAACCTTTGCGATGAGCATGGCGAAATGGATTAACACCCCATTCCGAGAGACCCTTTTGGGTTGCTTCAAACTCTTCATTATTGTATTGTTTCTTCACGATAATACCTTTCTGGCGTGCTTGCGGTGGCTTCGCGGCACGCCTTTTCTTTTGTCTTCCTAGGGATTGCTGACGACAAGCCGAACAGGGCGCGTCTTGTGGTGACGCTTTGCCTCCGTTCGGGCCGCCAGTTGAGCTTTCTCTGCTCGTTCGATGAGACGAAGCACACTCTCAACAGTGATTACGATTTGCCGGCCGCCTGGTAGCTTCATAGCATCAAGCTCTTCTAACCCGATCCGGTCATTGAGCGCGCCGGGGCGCAATCCAAGGATGCGGGCTGCGTTTCTCGGAGTGACGTATTCACACTGCTGCCAAGGAACAATTGCGCTTCTAACCTCTGTCATTCGAATCTCCTGTCAGTCTTCCCACAAGCTTTTTCGGCGCGTGGACTTTTGACAAAAAGCGCGATTTTTCTCGTATTTCTCTGACGATTTGTGCTCGTTCCAAAACTCCTCAAAGAACGTTTCGCGCAATCCCAATATGCCGGTGAGCGCGGCATCGTCCCTGCGCTGAACTAAGGAAGAGAAGACGCGCGCGCCGCGCTTGTACGCGCGTCTGATTGTATCCGGCTCGATACCCGGGCCCAGAAGAAGCGAGACGTTTGTGAAAACGCGGTTGTCGCTTAGCTCGGGGCCAAGCTCTTTCTCTTCCAAAACCAAAAACATCACGATTAGGCACAATGTGATGTCTATTCCGCGTTTGCGCTTCCGCTTCGGATTCTGGCTTTCCCATGCCATGCGTAGACATTCGCCAGTGTATGCGACAAGCGCGTTAAACCCGATGCTGTGAAAGGGCCCCAGATCGCTGATTGATACGGCGCCTGCTTTTTCGCGCTCGTTGTCGAGAATGAGCGTCGCAAAGGTATTCCACCATTCGGAGCGAGTTTCCTCGGTGTCGGGGCCAAGCTCGAACCGGTCCACAATTTCAGACAGAGTAGACCCGCCGATAACGGGGTACTCCATAGGTGATATATCCAAATGGCTCATGGTCGTCTTTCCTGTTCTTTGGTTTTGGTCAGTGCTCAATCAGCGAAGATGTGATCGAGCAGGGAGTCGTCTTCGGATGGCTCGCTCTCATCATCGGAAAGCAACTCAGCGATCGCTGGTGCTCGGTTGCCGAGCCAGAGTTTCGCGGAACGGTTCATTGCTGCCACGTTGGCCGGGTTGTGCTCGCGCAGAAGCATTTCGGCGACTTCCGGTTCCAGTAATGCCTTGTCGAGCAGTTCCTCGAATTCCGCGCTCCGGCCTTTAAGGGTTGCCCGCCGCGCCATTGTTGAAATGAGCCGCAAGCCGATAAACGGCAGACCGACCTGACCACGCTGATAGGCGAATGAGTACGCGCCGATCGTTTCGGTGGACGGCAATACGTCGTTGCCCCTGATCGCTTGTGGCGTTCCGGATGAGTTCGGCGCTTTTGCCGTGACCCTCAGATCGACGTCCCGCAGGACGGTGGCTATCTCGTCAATACGGCCCATTTGTTCCGGATCATCCGAATAGAGGCGCTCCATGACTGCGCGCTTTTTCGGGTCTTGCAGGAAGTTGTAGAGTGATTGCGGGCGCCAGGCTTGCTCACCGCCTGGCACACGGGTCGTGAAGCCGCTTGACTTCGCATCCCGTTCCATCAGCTTCCAGAAAGCAGATTTCGCGCCCTCGATCGCCTGGGGTTCGCGACCAGCGAATTGCAACAGTTCGTCGGCTGCCTTGGCCGGGTCTGGAGCGTTCACAACGCCGGCCATCGCGTCGACGGCCCGCTCATCACCGAACTTCAAGTAGCGGCCAACGGTGTTACGACCGGGTTTTGTGTCAGTGCCAAGATCACGCTGTGTCTGGCGGTTCGCGACAGCGGCGTCATTTGCGGTCCGCTTCAACGCGGCGGCGGTGCCAAACTCGTCACGCAGTTCGGGGAATTTGCCGAACACGGCCTTGTGTTGGTCCAGATACGCTTCGAGCTGATCCGGTTTGTCGAGGTACTTCTGAGCACCGGCCCTGATCTGATCCTCGAGCGCAGCGCGCACGTCAGCGGCGTTGCCCGTCTCTTTGAGCAGAGCGTCGATATTCGATGCCTGGCCCTCGTCAGGACGCACGAACTTGCCCGTAACCTCGCTGTCAGGAACGCGCGGCTGACCTTGGTTACGATCGAGCGTCTGTGCAATCGGTGTCGTCGGCCGGGTGAACCGATCGTTGAGATCGCGCGTAACGGCACGTGCCGTCTCCATCTGCTCGACCACATCCGGTGCGGCCTGATCGAGAAAGCCGTCGATCGCGCCGACATACTGATCCAGAACCCGGGCCTTGTTGTGGTCGCCGGCGGAACGCGCTGTCCTGACCTTGTCGGTCAAGGTGCTGCGAAGCGTTGTGACCTCCGACAGTCTCACGCCTTCGCCGGTGATCTGAGCGACGAGCGCAGCATCCTCATCGCCGACTAGTTGGCGCGGGATTGACAGGATGGAATCCTCTCCTGCCACGACTTGGCGCTCAGCCAGCGTCAATCCGTTAGTTATTTCGTCGAACGCGTTGTCGAGGCCTGCGGGATCAATGTTGCCGTCGATGCCCGCCCATGCCGCGCGTTCAGCCTCTTTCGCCTTTGCGAGCGCATCGTCCAATGCGGCGCGGACTGTCTGACCGCGAGCTTCGCCCGACTGCACCGCGGCGAGGTTGTCCGCCGCTTTTTCGAACTCAGTCTGTGCGAGGTACTGTTTTGTCTCGGCTTCGAGCAGAGCGTCATCACGCTTGGCCGAAAGACGCTCGCGAAACGTACCGGGCGTGGAAGAGGGGGCTTGGGCTTCGATAGCGTCGTTCACTGCCCGCGTATTGTCGCCGCGACGTTGAGCGTATTTGCCCGCACCGCTTCCGCTTTGGCGGCTATATTCGAGCGAAGCAACGCCGGGGTTCTGCAGAACGTCGGCGGTAGTGTCCTGATAGCCAGGAATACGTTGCGGTGCGGTTGAGCTGCTTTGAAGGGCATTTGCCAGCCCTTCTGTATCAGGCGCACCGGATGGTGCAATTAGTGCCCTAGAGGCGCGAGCGAGTTCGCCTGTAGCGGCGTCACGAACAACTGTCGAACCGCCTTGGCCACTAACTGACGTCGCGATGTCTTGGGCGGTTCGTCTCAAGGCATCTGCGCTTGCAGTCGCGCCGACACCGGCAAACGAGCCGGCCAAATCGGCGATTGCTTCGGGTGTCGTAGTCGTATTCGGATCGCCGTCTGAGACTATCTCGCGCGCCAAGCCCGCGCCGGTTCCTGCACCGGCTGCGTAAAGCGCCTCTTTGCGCGCAAACCGACCCGGATTCACTTTCGCAGACTCGAGTAGTGAACCAAGCATCCGTTCACCGCGAACAGGAGAAGTCTGCATGGCACGAGCACCCGCTGTACCGATCGTTTGAGCTTTGCTCAATAGTGCCGCGCCGGGGATTGAAGCGGCGACTAACTCGCCAGCTATACGGCCACCCACCCGTTCAACGACGTTCTCAGGTGTGTCATCACCAACCGGAACGCCCATCACGTGCTGCGCAGCATCTCGCGGCTTCGATAGGAGACTCCAGAGATGTTCAGAGCCGCCGACAGGGTTGTCGGAGAACGGCTTCATACCCTGCTCGCCGGGTAACAAATTCAACAACGTCGGGGATACGTTGATAAGGTCCACTGGAGCGCCCAAAACATCAGCGCCCATCTTTGCGCCAGCCTCTGACCAATACCCGAGCGCATTCAAGCCGGTCTCCGCGCCTTCGAATATCGCGGCAAGCAAAGAGTCGTCGTCCTTCCGGACTCCCGACGTAACAAGATCATCGAACATACCTGAATGCGCATGGGGTGTGTTTTGATCGCCAGGAATAAGGTCGTCAAAGGTAATTCTGGGCGCATCTCGCCAGTTCTCTTTTCCGGCTTGTTCGCTTTGTCGCTTGTACTTCTCCCACGGTCCGCCGCGCGGCTGCTTTGGCTCCACGATTGGAGATTCCATCCAATTTGGATCGGCCATTATGCATCTCCCTCAATCCAATCGAGGACATCAGAGACGCGATAACGAGGGCGGTTCTCTAGATAAGTGATACGCGGACCGCGTCCTTCGACCGGCCATCTTTTAAGAGTTCGCTGCGAGAACCCCAAAATTGGCGCCAGTTGAGCGCGCGTTAAGAACGCGGAGTTCGGCAAGGATTGTAGGTCAAGAACTTCGTGGGACGAATGGCAATCAAGCATGCGGTCTTTCCTCTTCGGTCGCACTTAGTGCGCTCGTTTCAGGTAAGACCTCGCTACCGCATCCCATCCGATACACCGTTTCGCCCGTTACATTGCGGCGGGGCAAGGTTATGTCTCAAAATGGGTACAGCGTGTGCAGGAAAAGGTCAAGCGGTGATGAATTTTTATTGTTCAAAAACAAGTGTTTATGTATGTCACTTGTATGGCAGTATTAGAACCTAACTAGCTGCATTTGTTGAATTCTCATGGCAGACACTAGCAATGTGTTCTCCCCAAATTTGATAGGCACTTCTTAAACCAGCTTCGCAATCGTCTCTGTTGTATCGTGCTTCCAAATCTGAACGGGCATGGCCCAACGCCAGTTCCGCAATCTCAGTTTCAACATATAGGCGGGACAACCCTGTTCGGAACGTCCGCCGCAAATCGTGAAAAGTGAACTGGACGCCGCAGGTTTTGACAAACCCCGGAGTGCCCGGCTTTGTTCCTCCCGCGGTTCTCTTGTCTCCCGGATCCATGATCTTGCTCCAGCCGGACATTGGACCATTGGTGCGAGGCGATGGGAAAACAAAGTCCGAAACGAGCTTTTCACCTTTTAACGGGGCAAGTAGTTTTTCGAGCTCGTCCGAAACGTAGACAGTGTGGCCTCTTGCCTGTTTCGTGAAGGTAGCTGGCAACTCGATCCGGCTTGCACCCAAATCCACCATTTTCCAAACAAGTCTGGCTCCTTCGTTTCGGCGACATCCGGTCAAAATCAGAAATCTCACCAGCCGTCCAAACGAGGTTTTCGGGTCAGCTGATCTCCAAATCGCGCAAATCTCGTCGTCACTCAGGGCTCTGCCCATCTCGGATTTCTTGACACGCTCTGACCGAGTATCGCGGCGACGTCGATACCCCGCCAATGGATTGACCTCCAAGACCCGCGCATCGAAGGTACACCAGTTCAAAAATGTTGAGCAGCGTGTTCGAAATGTGCCTCCGGCCGTGCCGCCGCTTTTCTTGTCTAACCGCTCGATAATCTCAGCATATTCCCATGCTTTGATTTCCGATATCTCACGGCCAAGCATAGGGCGCAGCCTACGTTGAAGCAGGCTGATGACATCGGTGCGAGTCACGTAGCCCCTACGCTCCAAGTGCTGGTCATACCTATCCAACATCTCTTTCACAGTTGAGCGAGTACGTCGCTTCTCTTCCGCCCGCTCCGCATTCGGATCGACCCCGGACGCGACCTGACCCAACACCGCCAAGGCCATTCGCCGGGCTTCTTTAACATTGGCAATAGAACCAGGAGAGCCGATCTTGAACCGTTTCGCGTTAGCAGCGCGTCCCTTCCCTAAAGGGCGGTAGACGACCACATAGGACACGCTTTTGCCACGTACCCGGAGCCCGAAACCCGTTACGTCAGTATCCCAAACAACATACTCTGAGCGAGTTTTGTCAGGGCAGATAGAACGTACGAAGGCGTCAGTCAGCTTTCTCTTTTCGGATTTCATACTTCTCTCTCGGGCAGCACCGGGGCAGCACCAAACGTGACACACCATGTCCCCTGAGTGACCCGGGTGTCTCTATAATGTCAAGTAAAACAATTAGTTGTCGATCCTTCTGACATTTCCTGGCACCCATTGTCACCCTAGAGCACTGTCTTCGGGAGGCAGGGGTCGGAGGTTCGAATCCTCTCACTCCGACCAATGAATCCAGATACTTAGTCGGTTTTGTCATGACCCTTATTAAGGGTCGGTCCGGATTTGATCCGGATTATGCGGCTTTTGAGGCGGGTTTCGGTGAGTCCAGCCTCCTCAGAAACCGAAAGGCCGCTGACTGGGCTGGCACCCGCGTCAACGGCCAAATCGAAAAGTTTGCACAGAGTGGATACCAGATCGCGGGCGTGATCGCAATCGCGGGAGGGGCCGATGTCTGAGCTTCTGCCCTTCTGCAAGATCAAGCTGCAATACCTGCTGGAGATGGTCACCGACCACGAACTGGACGACAACGCCCTGCGCGTGGCGCTCTATCTGGCACTGGCACATGCCGATCATGAGACCGGCGAGAGCCGCCCGTCTTTCGAGACCATCGGCGCGGCAATCGGCAAGCACGCCAAGTCGGTCAAGCGAGCGCTGAACAAAGTCGAGGCGGCGGGCTACATGACCATCGAGCGCGGGACCAACAAGGGGAACGCGTCCCGTTATCGCCCGACCGAAGCGGCTCTGAAACGAGCCACGGATCGCCGCCGGGAGGGGGACAAGGTTGTCCCGCCTAGCCGCACCAAAGGGGGACAATCCTATCCACAAAGCGGGACAGACCTGTCCGGGAAAGGGGGACAGGATCGCCCCCCGAACAGAGAACAAGAATTTAGAATAGAACGAGGGCGCGCGTCCGCGCCGGATTTGCCCGATGAAGGGCAATCCGGCGGAACACGCTCAAAACGGGCCCCGGATGGCCAGCACCTGGTCTTCGTCCCGAGGGGCATCTGCTTTGTCCGGGACTGGAACGAGAGGCTGGCCAGGGAAGGTATGACCACGCTGGAACGCAGCCTTCCCCTGTCACCGCATGAACATCATCTGGGCTTCTGGCTTCCAGCGAGAACACCGGCCCCGTTGGGCAGCGCTGAGTGGCAGGACCAGCTCCAATTGCTCAGAGATTTGATCCGCGAGACGTCAGAAAACGCGGAGCACTGTCATGCGGTCTGAGCAAACAGCAAGGCGACCCATGTCATACGCTGGCGCGGATGACACGGGACCTTGCGAGGGGCGGCAAGCCTCCCCTTCGAACCCCACCGGCGCGGGAAAAGCCCGCGCAAAGGAGCCGCTGACGGAGACCTTCGTCTTCCGTTGCACGGCGACCGAGAAGGCCGATCTGCGCTCCAAGGCCGAGGCTGCTGGCCTGCCCGCCGCGACGCTCCTGCGCGAGGCGCTTGGCCTGACTGAGGCGCGCCGCCGCAAGCCCGTGCCGCGCGTCGATCCGGCCCTGGTGCTGGCGGTCGGGCGCATCGGTGGCAACCTCAACCAGATTGCGAGATGGCTGAACCGCGCCATGCTGGTGGGTCGCACCGACCTCGACAGCCTGACCGTCGCGCGCCGCCTGCTGGTGATCGAACGCCAAATTGCTCAGCTCCTCGAAGAGACGCGGCAGTGCTGATCAAGTTCTTCCCCAACGGCAAGGGCGCCGGCGCGGGACCGGTCGGCTACCTCGTGGCCGAGCGCGTGCTGGCCTATGATGGCAATCGCGACCTGATCCGCGATGCCGATGGCCACCCCCTGACCGTGGTGCGCGATCCCTTGCCCGAGGTGCTGCGCGGTGACCCAAGCCGCACCGAGGCGCTGATCGACGCCAGCCCCCACCATTGGACTTACCGTGCGGGCGTGATCAGCTTTGCAGCCGAGGACGCCCCCAGCGAGGCGCAGCAGGCCGAGGTCATGGACGCCTTCGAGCAGCTGGCCTTCGCCGGGTTGGACGGTGAGCAATATGACATGCTCTGGGTCCGCCACAGCCACGAGAACCGCGTTGAGCTGCATTTCTGCACCCCGCGCCTGGAGCTGACCACCGGGCGTAGCCTGAATATCGCTCCGCCAGGCTACCAAGACGCCTATGACAGCCTGCGCGACCTGATGAACCAACGCCGCGGCTGGGCCGATCCGATGGAACTGGAGCGCGTCCAAGAGGTGCGTGACACCATCGAAGCTCCGAACCGCGCCCAAGGCCGCGACGAACTGCATGCGTGGATCCTCGATCAGATTTCCATGGGTCTGATCGAGGATCGTGCAAGCATGATCGAGGCGCTCACCGACGCGGGCTTCGACCTACATCGTGCGGGCAAATCCTACCTGACCGCCCAAGACCCCGAGTCCGGCGAACGCTGGCGCCTGAAAGGAGAGATTTTTCATGAAGACTGGCAAGCCGACCCGGCTGAGCGAGAAACTGAACGCGGAGCTGGACACGATACGCCAAGACTACGCCGCCTCGATGGCATCCCAGCTGGAGAGCTTCAGAACCGATTTGACAGCCATTGTGAACGACGCGCGGCGTACCATCGAGAGCGATACGCGCCACTTCCTGAACGAGAGCAGGAGCTTGTTCGAGACACGGACCGGGCAGATCAGGCGCTGGTTGACGATCTCTCCTTTGGTGATCTCAGGGCTGATCGTGACGGGGATCGCCTCGATGATGGCCGCGAGCTGGTTTTGGATGGTTCTGCTGACACGTTCGGAGCTGAGGGAACTGGGCCTGACGCGGATCGACCAGGGGGAACAGACCTGGCTGACGCTGGACCCCGACCAGACCGAGCTGAAGACCTGCACGATGGCTGGGACGCCGGTCATTTGCATCAAGATCGAGGAGAGATGAATGACAACGCCCCTGACAGCCTTGGAACGCGACTTGCTCGCCTGCGTCGAGCGGTTGGTGACGGCCTGCGAAACCTCAGCCAAAGAATTGAGCGGATTAGAGGCACGCTCGACGAAGAGGCTGCAAGTCCAATTGGATGGTATCGCGGCCTGCACGACGTTGCTCATACGCTCGCAGATCGCGTCAATGAGGGCGTTGCGTGGCTTGCTGAACGAAGAGGCCACTTACAACTCGCTGGACACGAAGTTGAACGAGAGCTTGAGCTTAGTGAAGGCCGCCGAAGAGAAGCTGAAGCAGAGCTGAACGAATCGCAGATCGAACGAGGCCACAGCCATGGTCTGGAACTTTAGCGAGGAAGGGAAACCAGTGAATTTTGCACACGACCACTTCACCATGAGCTACCATCAAGCCCGCGAATACGGCATCGACTATCGCGGTTTTGAAAAGGTGGCCTGCCTTCCAGAAAAGGTTCCGCTTATTGCCGTAGCGGGTGTCTGGGGCGACTACCAGAACATCCGCTGCTTGTTTGTGGACGTTGCTGGAAATGGCTACATGCGAAATATCCGTTGGTGGGGCGATAAAGGTTATCCGATCAAGGAGTTGGGTATCAATGCGAAGGAAATTGCCGTTGGACAGCAATTTCTCCTCGAGGAAACTTAGTGATTTCTGCTCGGCCTTCCCAGCACATCAATGAGTTTGAGTGTTTCCGATTACGAAAATTTTTGGTAATTCTGCAATATTATGGCATGGCAAAATCAGATTTTTGTTATATTGTAGTATTGCAAATCGTGCGAGAGTAACATACCAAAGCATTACAATAAGCACAAATATGCAAAACTATAGGTTGGCAGATGTCCGTTTCAAACGCAAAACAGCGGCAAGCCGAAGGCAAGATAAATCAGGCTAGTCAAGTGGCTCAGGCCTTCGCCAAGCCCCTTGGAGGTTGGATCGCAACCTTCCAGGAAGCCATTGGCATGAGCGCACCAACGCTAGCCGAACGGCTAAGCGTATCCAGGAACAGCGTTTACAGCTCTATCCAGAAGGAAAAAGCTGGAACAATCTCCCTTAACCAGCTGGACAAGATGGCTGAGGCGATGGGCGGTAAACTGGTCTACGCGATCATTCCGCGCAAAGGAGCGGTCGAGGAGATCGTCATGGCTCAGGCTCGCAAGAAGGCCAAACGCATCATACAACGCACCCGCGCGCACATGGCCTTGGAAGAGCAGATCGAAGGCCTGCGCAGCCAGGAAGAGATGATTGAAGAGCTTGCGAAGGAAATCGCACGTGAGATGCCGAGGGATTTCTGGAAGTGACCTTGGAACTGCACGAACCCACCGGCGCAACACCACTGACACCGGACGAGTTGCTTGGCCTTAAGGCCAAGCATATCACCACGCGCGGCGAGCTGAATGAGCTGGAGGGTGAAAACATTATCGAAGGGCTTACCTGGCTAGATCGGAGGCCCAAATCATTTGACGTCCTGACCGACGATGCCGCACGAGAGGTCCACAAGCGATTGTTCGGCCAAGTCTGGGATTGGGCAGGCGTCTATCGCTTGACCGAGAAGAACATCGGCGTGCCGGTCTGGCACATCTCGACCGAGATGCACACATGCTTCGACGACGCCAGATACTGGCGCGACAACGGCACCTACGAGCCGCTGGAAGCCAGCGCACGCTTGCACCACAAACTGGTATGGGTTCACCCCTTCGCCAACGGTAACGGACGCTGGGCTCGGATCATGGCGGATGCCTACCTAACCACGATTGATCCGGACATATTCCTCGACTGGTCAGGCAGTGGGACACTGACTGCGGACGGTGATCACCGCACACGTTACATCGCGGCACTACGGGCTGCTGATGGGTTTGATTTTGAGCCATTGATTGAGTTTGTGGGGGCGCTTAAGGCTGGGGGCGATATAGTACGCTAGCGCCGGAACGGCCATTCATGGTTTGCGCAGAGAAAGTCAGTTGCGGAGCCCAAACTACCGAATGCTACAGCGTGCACCGATGGCTGCGAAGCCCAGCTGAGCTGCCGTTCAAAGCGACAGGTGAGTTTGTCCCGTGATGGATGGTAACGATTTTGAACGTGTTTCAGTTGGTTGCGGGCGGGCGTGTGCAATGTGTGTTCATGTTGTATTCGCGTTATCGCGAAAAATTTCGCGATCTGTTCGGTTTGTGGCATTCGGTATTTGAGTGGTTCTGTTTGGTACGACGGCGGACTTTGCGTTAGAAGGAGGACGAGCGGCTCAGGAAGGCGGTGTCGGACCTGACGCTGGACGAGTTCGTACTTACGGAAGCTGCTAGGGGGAATTTCTGAGCCTGCCCCGCCGTCGAGCCTGCATCAATATGATGCGCGGTCAGCTTTATGTATCGGAACGACGTGTTTGCCGCGGGTTCAGCCAGCATTGTTCCACACAGCGGCGGCAGCCAAACGGGCGTTCAGTGAAGAGTGTCGGGCGGCGGACATGATCGAACTGGCCCGGAAATCTGGCCGCTATGGCTACCGGCCGATCACAGTCCTGCTGCGGCATGCGGGTTGGCAGGTCAGCGATGGCCGTGTCGAGCGGCTGTGGAGACGGGAGTGCCTGGCGATAAAGGACGATCGGAAGCTAAACTCGAACAACGTCAAAGATGCGTTGAGCGACCTGTTTATCTCGCGCGGCGAGGCGGGCTTCATTCGGTCTTACAACAGCCCGGACTTCATCGCGCAGGCAGTGAGAGACTGGATCGTCGCAAAATGAAGAATCTGGGTCGTCAACCACAAATGCGATTGCTAGTATGGACTTAGAGCGGTCTTAGCACGGGGCTTGTTGATGCAGTGGAAGGAAGACTGGGATAGGAAGGGTATTGTGCATGTTCCAGGAGCGCTTAGCACTAGGGCAGTAAACCGTAGCCTCCGGTTGGTAGACGGCTTGTATGACAGGTTCTTAAATAAAGAACTGAACAACTTTTCGATTGGGGAAGAGACAGCGACAACTATGCCTGAACTGTGGACGCGCCTTCTAGCGTCACCTCCTGAAACGCAGACGTTCAAAAAATGGAATATAGTCGCGCTGGAGCCAGGGTTTATCGAAATGATCGACTTGGAGCCAGTGTTTTCAATGATTTTGGAACTCATGGGCAGTAACATTCATGTATTCCGGTCAGAAATCATTGTAGTTCCCGCTGGAGTGACGGAACCTGCCTACATCCATACAGATTCGGGTACTCTTGGAAAATGCTTTGTTGATCCGCGCTTTCCGCCATTAATGGCTTCAGTTCAATACTTCCTCACTGACTTAATCGAAGACAATTGTGGGAACTTTACCTATGTTCCCGGGACTCATTTCACTCCATTTCCGGAGGAAGATGACAATCCTTCGGGAAACCAAGTTAGCGGCTTTGTCCAGGGCCGCACAATAGAGGGACGTGTGCAAGTTCGTGCTAAAGCAGGGGACGCTGTGATTTTTCCGCACAGCCTGTGGCATGGTGCGAGCAAAAACACCGCAGTCTCTGCGCGAAAGTCTATAATAATTGGTTTCTGTCAGGATTTCGTCCGGCCTTACGACTACGTGCAGCAGAGAGTTGAGACACTTGAAGCATGCAGCAACGAACGCCAGCGGCGCCTGCTAGGTGATCTAGGAGGTTGGGCGTACCGTCCAGGATGCCAACATCACCCCGCTCCTGACCAAGACACAATAATGCGCGGCTCAGGTTGAACAACTTTCCGAGCTTCTGGCCAATTCTATCCAAAGTACAGTACTTGAGTCCTCAGCCGACCCGAAAGATCAAATTGTTCGGGCCGGCGTCGGCGTTGATTGGATGGATTCCAAACCAAATTGGCCGTCAGTTTATCCCTATATATCCCGAAGCTTTTGCGGGCCGGGAGTTTTCAATTGCGGGCTGTGCGAAGAGCGGTGCTATTGCGCTACGAATCGTGCTTTTCACATTGACTTTTCCATCCCATCGCACGTCGATTAGCTCGTATGTCCGAGTAAGTGGCGCCGATAGGTTTTCAACACCTTGCCAAACATAGGGCACCGTAGTCATGCCAGTGAGCATCTCGCCGGTTTTGGCCTGCAGTCGGAAGCGGATTGCGGACAAAGCTCTGCCAGGACCATTCGGCACAATGTACTCTTCGACAGGGGTGATGTTTGATGCGATTTCTGGTAGCAGACTAAAACCCTTCATCTGATTGCCGATAACAATTCCGCCGTTTTTTTCCTTTACGACAGACGATACGCTAAGCCCAAGAATCTGTTCGCCCTGTGCGTTGTAAATTGACCCTGAACGAGCTGGCTCAACGGAAAACTGTCCTTTCGCAATCTCAAGAAGTCTTTGGCTTTCATGTTCAGCACGAGCGAAAGGCATGGTTGCAGGTGCATTGCAAATCATAGGACAAGAAATAGGGTCGAAGCCCTTGGGGAACCGGCTGGCCTCGTATTCCATTTTCACGGTCCCTGTCGCCGCATCGCCGTGACCCTGGCCTTCAAACTGGAACTCTTCGCCGTTCACTTCGCACGACATATGCCATTCGATATTTGCCATGTTTGTCTCCATTTCAAAAATATTCCTGCTGGTTCAATAAAGCGATCCCATTTGGATAACGTATCGCTAAAATGAGTATGGTCGCGCGAAGGTTGCTTGTCTACGATGGTGTGAGGCATTTTAAGAATGGAAGCTTGGATGATCAAAGCGGCGAGAGATTTCGTCAATAAGGCACGATTTTGGAGGCACTACCGGCTTGGTTCCCTGCGCGTCTCCAACCCACCACTTGTCATAAATGTTGAGCCAACCAACCATTGTAACCTTCGCTGCCCCTTTTGTCCGGTGTCCCAGCATGTGCATGACCCGAACGTCGCTAGGGGCTTCCTGTCTTTAGACTTAGCTCATCGGCTGGCAAAAGAAGTCGGAGTTTGGCAGCCGATGGTGGCAATGAACTTGGGAGGAGAAAGCGCGTTACACCGCGATCTTGCTGAAGTTATCAGGGTATTTTCAGATGCGGGTTGCTATGTTTTCATGGATACGAATGCTGTGATCTTGAGCCAAGAGAAAGCAGATGCATTGATCGAAAGTGGCCTCAACGAGATTGTTTTCTGCATAGACGGTGAGGGAGACCCAGCCAGTTATGAAAGTATGCGTCGGCGCGGGGACTTGGACAAGGCCGTAGAAAATTCGAGCTATTTCATCAAAAAAGCGCGCTCATCAAATGGGAATGGGCGAACGATAAAGACGGTAGTCAAGAATATCCGCTATTTTGACGAAGCAGCGACGTTTGAGGTTCCGGAAACCTTAGTTAAGCGGTTCAAAGAGGCGGAGCCGGACGTCTTTCGTGCTAGCTGGGCTGACTATTGGCCCGGGGATCACGCAGAAAACCTGACAGAAAGCTACGATATCGAACCGTTTGATGAGGGTCGTTATCAATCCTGCACAAATCTTTGGAAGAAGATGGCTATCTCTTGGGATGGCAAGGTCTTCGCCTGTTGCCTAGACCTGAACAGAACAACAGAGATAGGGGATCTGAATTACCAATCGGTGATGGAGATTTGGAATGGAGAACCGATGCAAAACATGCGCCGAATGCATCGCGAGCGGCGACAAGGAGAGAGTGATCTTTGCCGGTCGTGTACAATGATCCAGCGGTCGCCGACAAGTAGTTGGGCAGGGATGTTCAATCTGCGAGGTGAGCGGTTCACGCCATTTTCCGACAAGCAGGGTAATCTCGCAGATGCGGATTAGAAAATGAGGGTTCGGATAGTCTCGGCCGTTCGTTCTCGTGCTTCTTGGGCAAAGGTGGCTCGCTCCATGACTGTCGCGCTTGACGAGATTGGTGTTCAGGTATGCCTCGTAGAAGATGATGACGGAATTGCCGAGCCGGGGCTGCCACTCGAACCTGCTGTGTTACGGGCGCTCACCCAAAACTCGACACAAGCAGATTGCGACCTCCTGATTACGCGGCCAGAGCGTTTCAAGCATTACAGTCAGTCTCGCATGGTCAGCGGCCTTATGGTTTTTGAGGCGGCACACTGGCCGAAGGAATGGGTCACGATGGCCCAAACCGCACTGGACTTTGTGATCGTCCCGTCTGAGTTTTGTCGCGCGGGCCTCGTTGGTTCAGGCCTTCCTAGGGAACGTGTGTGCATTGTCCCACACGGAGTTGACACTCGTGTTTTCCACAAAGCAGTGAATAGTGCTCACGATGATTTGAGTAAATCTGGTCTCATTCGGACGTTGTTTTTTGGCACGCCAAGCCGCCGCAAGGGGCTTGAGCTTTTGGTAGGCACTATCTTGGAACTACCCGCGGCACTCAGAACTCAAATTTTGCTGACTGTGAAGACAGAAACCTGGCCTAAGCGACCGGATGGAGAGGCTTCGTTGGGCATGCTCTTAGAGGCTTTGAGAGAGTCTGGTGTTTCGGTGACGCATGTTCGAGAATTCCTCGATGAACGCGCCCTTGCCGATCTTATGCGCATGCAGGACGTCGCATGTTTTCCGCACTATGGGGAAGGATTTGGCATGGGCATATTGGAATCCATGGCTTGCGGTCTATCTTCCATTGCCACGGATTGGTCGGGACCGAGGGACTTCTTCGATAGTACGTGTGGGTGGCCGGTCTCGCCAGGCGAGCAAACTCCGGCAGCTGAATTTTTGCCGGACAGCTTCCCGCGGGATGACGCCGCATGGATGCGAGGCCCAGACCAATCGCTTTTCCGAGCCGCACTGATTGAGGCAGTGACTTGTCCAGATCTGCGGCGCGAAAAGGGGCAAGCAGCAAGTGATCGCGCGGCGGCGTTTAGCTGGAAAAGTGCAGCGGAACAATTCTGCATATGCATTGAAGAAATGAATCAATGTGGAGCAGTCGGATGGCTTGGCAAACGCACTATCTGAGTGACATCGGATGCACTGTGGGACAAATGCTCGACCGTTTTCCCTACCATGCTGCTTTGGTCTTGACGGTTCAGGACGACCAAGCGCTTGCTGCACGACGTTTGGAAAACCTCTCGCGCGCATTTGATGCCGAAAAGAACCGTCCAATGCAAGTCGAACATGCGCCTTATCATCTCGTAGTTGATGCTAGCGATATTTGCAACTTGGCCTGCCCACTCTGCGTTCAAGCGACTGATCCGAAGGGGCGTAAACGTACAACCCTTGATATCAACCTTGCTAAAGAGGCATTCTCAGCTTTCGATCAGCTGCCAATCCGGGTCGAGTTATTCAATTGGGGTGAACCACTCCTAAACCCATCCTTCTATGAAATTGTTCGGATGGCACGCGTCCATAATCTCCTGACACGTACATCATCACATCTTAGCTTGCCGCGCCCATTGGATCCCGATGCGCTCATAGATAGCGGATTGCACAGCCTCGTTGTCTCAATTGATGGAGCCAGCCAAGCAACGTACGAACGCTACCGCGTAGGTGGTGATCTAAACTGCGTAATCGAAAATTTGAAGGCGCTCGTTGGTGCCAAGCGCCGTCGAGACGCAGCATTTCCGATTGTCGAATGGCAGTTTCTTTGCTTTCGTTACAATGTGCATGAGGTGAGCAAAGCACGGTCGCTCGCTGAGCAGATCGGAGTCGATATTTTTCGGTGCGGAGGAGCACGCGGGATTATGGCCGAACGAATTAGCGCGGGAGATGAAGAAAATTACTTCGCGTCCACTGAGCATCTTCTGGATGGTGACCACGAATTCAGTGAGTATGACGCAGATGGTTCACGTAGGAATGATTGGGAACGACAAGGGTGTCGCTGGCTCTGGGGAAAAATGGCAGTGCATGCCGATGGCGGTGTGGCACCTTGTTGGACTAGTTGGCGAAGCGGAGAAGATTTTGGCAATGTCCGCAGTGAGAACCTTGATGAGATCTGGGTCGGTCGAAACTATGAAAGCGCAAGGCGCGCAGCTACATCCAGTGGCGGTGGCGAGGGCACAGCGAAAATCTGCGAGAATTGTGCTTCCAAGAGGGCCTTTGTCAACGCGCCGGAGCGGTTTGTAGAATGGCCAAGTCAAGAAGACCTTGACGAAATGCAACTGAATCTTGAACGTTGGGGTTACATACCGAAATCCGGGGTTGGTCATTGATTTTACTTGCGGCGGGTTCTTGGGATTATTGCTGTTACCCGCTGGTCGAATTTCAAAAATATGAAAAAGGGAGTGTAGAAAATGTCGTTGATGAAATGGACGGAAGGCGATTTTTCAGCTGTCTCGTTTGTTCGTTTTGATCGCAGATCTAATTCCGGAAGCGTGGGGGGGAACGATGTTAAGCAAATTGCATCAAAATATCTTAACGAAGCCTTGCCACAAGCGCGTATCCGGCGCGTGCTTGGGGGCGAAGATGACGCTTGCTTTTTGGTGCAAGTGGGACTCGATGCCGACGTACGCCAGTCGTTGAACGAGTTTGTACTTACAATCGATGCTATGCCTTACTTGCTGTCAAGCAAGACAGAACTTGGTCGAGTTGTGTTTGCTGATCCGAGTGGTGACGACGACGGGTTGCTTAACTTCTGTCTTATGGATGGCCCTCTTAGCGTTGGCTTGGAAATGCTTCGCGAAGGCGGCGAAAAAGGCGTGCACGTTCTGGACGCCGTTGAACTGCTTGGACCCAATCCACCCCACTTGATCACGGTTCGTTTAGACCAGGCTTCGACTTATTTTGAGTTGGCCGCCAAGCTTGCTGGTTCTCAGCGGGACGGCGTTTCTGTGAGGGCGGTGTACTACTGAGGAACTTAAATCCCGTTCTTGCAAACAGGCTCAACTGTTGTTGAGAAAATAGCCATTGGGAGAGCTTGGCATTTCGGCGCGTATACCCTATTGCGTTAGACGTTCCCCCAGCAGTTAAAGAACGAAGATGACAAAAGAAAAAACCAGTTCTCAGTCGCCCACAGCCGTTGAGGGCTACCGATTCCCTGAGATTCCAGGCATCAAAGAAATTCCTGTTATCGATGCAGAAATTCTTGATTTTTGGAAGGAAGACAGGACATTCCAGGCGTCGATCGTGGGTCGACCAGAAGACAATCAGTTCGTCTTCTACGACGGACCTCCGTTTGCCAATGGTCTGCCGCACTACGGGCATCTGCTCACTGGATACGCAAAGGACGTGATCCCGCGCTTTCAAACGATGCGCGGCAAGCGTGTTGAGCGTCGGTTCGGTTGGGATACACACGGACTTCCTGCGGAACTGTCCGCTGAAAAAGACCTTGGGATCTCGGGACGCAAAGCGATTCTCGAGATGGGCATCGACAAGTTCAATGATGCTGCGCGCGCTGGCGTCATGAAATATGCTGGTGAGTGGGAGGATTATGTCACCAGACAGGCGCGCTGGGTCGATTTTGATAATGATTATAAGACGCTTGACGTCACGTTCATGGAAAGCGGCATCTGGGCTTTCAAGCAGCTCTGGGACCGCGGTCTGGTGTACAAAGACTATCGCGTTGTGCCGTATTCCTGGGCTGTGGAGTCGTCGCTGTCGAATTTTGAAACGCGTCTTGACGATTCCTACCGCAACCGGACAGACCCAGCGGTGACCGTTGGGCTCGAGATCAATACCGGCCCCGAGCATCTTCGCGGCGCAAGTCTCCTGATCTGGACGACTACGCCCTGGACTCTGCCGTCCAACCTGGCGGCGGCGGTCAATGCCAACATCTCCTATACGATCATGGAGAAGGACGGCCGGCGCTTCATTCTGTCCGTGAACGCGTTGAGCCGCTATAAAAAAGAAATTGAAGGTGCGACCCAAATCGGAACGGTCCAGGGGGCCGAACTTGCAGGCCTGCGCTACACGCCGGCGTTTCCATATTTTCTTGACCACCCGAATGCCTTTCAGATTCTGGTTGAGGAGTTTGTCACCGACGACGACGGTACGGGTGTGGTCCACATGGCACCGGGTTTTGGCGCGGATGACCTTGAGGCATGTCGAAGAGCTGGGATTGAGGTTGTTGTGCCTGTCGATGCCGCAGGGCTATTTACAGCCGAGGTCGAGGATTACGTGGGAATGCTCGTCTTTGAAGCCAACAAGCCGATTATCAGTCGTTTGAAGGAAGAAGGGAAACTCTTCCGCCACGATTCGTACGACCACAACTACCCGCATTGCTGGCGGACCGACGAGCCGTTGATCTACAAGGCGGTGGATTCATGGTATCTGCGCGTATCTGACTTCCGCGACCGGATGGTCGAACTCAATGAAGAGATCAATTGGGTTCCGGGGCACGTCAAAAAGGGTATCTTTGGCAATTGGCTGGCCGGCGCGCAGGATTGGAACATTTCGCGCTCGCGGTTCTGGGGAACACCGCTGCCGATCTGGGTCAGTGACGACCCGGCCTATCCGCGCACGGAGGTCTACGGGTCTATCAAAGAACTGGAGGAGGCCTTCGGTGTCGAGGTCAAGGACCTGCACAGGCCCTATATTGACGAACTTGTTCGGCCAAATCCGGACGATCCCACTGGTCAATCAATGATGCGCCGGGTCGAGGACGTCTTCGACGTTTGGTTCGACTCCGGTTCGATGCCATTTGCCAGCGCGCATTACCCGTTCGAAGGGGAAACATGGCTGGACCAGAATTTCCCGGCAGACTTTATTGTCGAATATGTGGCGCAGACACGTGGTTGGTTTTACACTCTGATGGTTCTTGGCACGATGCTGTTTGACCGACCGCCGTTCAAAAATGCCATTTGTCACGGTGTCGTGCTTGGCGAAAACCGCGTCAAGCTGTCAAAGCGGCTGCGCAATTATCCCGACCCGATGGAGTTTTTTGATCAGTACGGGTCAGACGTTATGCGATGGTTCCTTCTGTCGTCACCGGTTCTGACGGGTGGCGATCTGGTGGTGCCAAAGGAAGGGCGTGAAATCGCAACCGTGCAAAGAGATGCGATTGCCCCTTTGATGAACGCTTATAACTTTTTTGCGCTTTATGCCAATCTGGAAGACCGACAGCCAAGGATTATAGGCGAGTCAAAGCACGCCCTTGACCAATATATCCTTTCTAAGACCGGAGAGCTTTCAAGATCAATTTCGGCAGCCCTTGAGGCGTATGATATTCCTTTGGCCTGTCGCGAAGGTACTGCTTATTTTGATGCGCTTACCAATTGGTATATTCGCCGATCCCGCCCGCGTTTCTGGGGGGAGAGCGACGAAACCTCTCGTGAGGCGGCGTTTGATACACTTTACACGGTGCTCACAAAGGTTTGCCGCATCATGGCGCCGCTCCTGCCAATTGTCACCGAGAAAATCTATAGGTCGCTCACTGGCGAACGTTCGGTGCACCTCGTTGATTGGCCCGAGAAAAACGAGTTTCCGCGCGATGACAATTTGGTCACGGCAATGGACCTTGTTCGCCAAGCGTGTTCGTCAAGCTTGACAGTGCGAGAACGGTTCCGTCTACGGGTGCGTTTGCCATTGAAAACATTGACGATCGTCCACAAGGAGGCCGAACTCCTTCGTCCCTTCGCCGAATTGATTGCCGAAGAAATCAATGTCCGCCAAGTGATCTTTTCCACGGACCTCGCAAAGCATGGAAACTTGCAGATCAAAATCAACCCAAAGATTGGGAAACGGGTCGGGAAAAAGATGAAGAGCATTTTGGCGGCGGCGCGTGAAGGGTCGTTCGTTCTGAATGACGATGGAAGCGCGATTGTGGCTGACGAATATTTGTCGGGCGAAGATTTTTCGCTTCAACTGGCGACCGAGTCCGAAAGCGCGTCCGAATCTTTCGCAAGCGGCGGTACGGTTTTGTTAGATGTTTCTGTCGATAAAGATCAGGAGCGCGAAGGGTTGGCGCGGGACGTTATTCGGTTTATTCAGAATGCCCGAAAAGAAAAAGGATTTGAAGTGTCAGACCGAATTTCTCTTTATATCGAGTTAGACAGTCAGATAATAGAAGATGCCGTTTCGGAGCACAAGGATCTGATTGCAAAAGAGACTTTGGTGACTGAATGGGTGACCAATATGGATGATGGAGTCCAGGTAATGGGAGAGGTGGCGGGAGAGAAAATTATCGTCCGAATGCAAAGGTAGATTTTTTGCCTGTTCTGCTTCATACCCTACGTGAAAATGGTGCTCAATGAGCCGATCTAAGCGAAACACAATTCAGTTGATCACGGTCCTTTAGTAATAGGCAAGCCAGACGGAGACTGTCAGTTAAATCGTATCGAAAAGCGACTATTGATGGTGGGCTGGGGAGGACTTGAACCTCCGACCTCACGCTTATCAGGCGTGCGCTCTAACCACCTGAGCTACCAGCCCCCAAGGACGCGTCTTAGCATCAGAGTTGCTTGCCGTCTACGTAATAAGAACTTAGCTATCTTCGAAGAGGATTTTTTTGGAAAGTTTAGATCTTTTCGAAACAGAGGCTCTTGAAGAGTTGCTTGACGAAGTAGGATCTTGAGCTTGATGCGATGGTGATCGTCCAGTCGCGCTTGCTCTCTGGATGAGTGGACAGACTTTCTCGCTGGTTTAGGGTCGTAGCCACCGGAGGCGCGCAACTCAGGTGCAATCCAAAGTGAAGGTCCGGCAAGCGCACAACGCAGCCTCCTGCGCAAACGCAGCGAATTCGACCTATTTCCGCGCCTTACCCGTTCGCTGAGGCTTACGCGGACGGTAGCGATTTCCGGTGGCTCAAATTCGTGCATCGCGCGGCGGATTCACCGACCGAGCCCGCTTTACCGGATGCTGCGCCGAGCACGAAGGTCAGCTTTTTATACTGGCCTGCTCAGGACAACATACAAGGACTTATGCGACTTGAGCCCAAATTTTGTCGAGATATGAAGTTAGCCTACTATATTTAGAGATTAATTATCGCTATGGGCAATATCGTACTTGCGTATCGCGCCCGGCGACTCTATATTGATTGGCGTGATGAACCTTTCGTATGCAGAACCCGACGAGTCCTGGGGCCAGAGGCCCTGTGAAGGCTTAGTGCCTTCGTCTCTCGCCTGCGTCTCGGCACGGGGGCTGGCCGCGCGCCGCACCCATCCGGGGTTGGGTGCGGCATGTAAAGGGTCAAACGCCGCTGATCTGCTTCCTCATTCCTACGGGGGCCATTTTGGGCCGGAATCGAGGAGTAAAAGACATGCGAAAGAAAGACGTTCAGCACCAGCGGCGGCATCGCAAGAAACCTTCAAAGTGGCGGTTCATTTGGACCGCTCTGGTCACAATTGCTCGCTTGGTGAGCATGGACTGGGACTTCTGGGAATGATCTCGGAGGTATTGCGGGTTGGCGGCGGTGACCCTTTCACAGCCCAAGGGCTGTCTCATGCCTGAGACAAAGAAACCAATGATCAATGAGGCTCTAACGCTTGCTCGTCTCTATTGGGGCTATTCTCAAGTTGAATTGGCCGAGATGCTTGGCATGTCGCAGGCCATGGTGTCGGAAATTGAACGTGGTTCAAAGGCGGTCACTATCGAAACTTTGAACCGGTACAGCGAAGTGTTGGGAGTGAGAAAATCTCAACTCATGTTTTTTGCCGAAGAGATCGAAAGCGAAGTCCCGGTTCGGCGGGGACGACTGATCGTAGCTCGAAAAGCGCTTGATCTCCTCGAAAAGCTAAAGCCTGCGGAGTTCGACATTGCCAAGACGACGAACTCGTAAGTCACATGAACGCTACGACCTAACACGTTCACCCTTTGCGCAAAAGCCAACGCAGAGAGATGTCGCGAAACTCGTCAAGGAAACCAGAGACGATCTGCGAAAGTTTGCCACTCCCCGGTTCAAGGAAGAATTCTTGGTACGACGAGATATCGCGTCCGGCGGAAAGACACGCAAACTCGTCTATCCCGTAGCTGACCTTCGGGCGGTCCACGAGCGTCTAAAATTCCATTTCAACAAGATTATTCAGCCCAGCTATCTAATGAGCCCACGCAAGGATCGCTCGCAACGTGATAACGCCGCCGTCCACTTGGACGCTCAGCAATATCTAACCCTCGATATCAAACAATTCTACCCCTCGACCTCCTTAGGTATGATCCGAAGGTCACTCGTCGATCAGTTTGGGATGGAGGGCGACGTCGCCGGCCTGATCGCTCATGTTGCAACCGCTGACGATCAAGCGTGCTTTGGGTCGCCGTTGACCCCCGTTCTTGCCGCTTTGGTGCACAGGCCGATGTTTGACGCCATTTCTGAACTCTGTGCGGAACATGCTTTGGACCACAGTATATGGGTTGACGACATCACGATCTCTGGGAACTCGCTTCCTGGGAAGTTCACCCACAGGGTTCGCCAAATTATTGCATCTAGTGGCTTGAAATCACATAAATTTCGATACCGAACCGGTAACAAGGTAGTCTTCATTACTGGTATCGGCGTTGTTGGCAGCAATCTCGTGGTCCCTCGGCGAGTTGAATTGCGCTCAAAAGAACTTTGGAACGAGTTCCAACTCGCCGATACCCTTGACCAGATAGATACGGCTTCAACTCGCCTGCTCGCCCACCTCGGGGGAATTCGGCACGTCGTTGGCAGGTCTTCAAAGCGTGGACAGAAGATTTCCAACGAAATGAACTCTATCCGCCAAAAGCGGGAAAAAGCATTTCGTCAGAATACGCAGCGGCTGGCAAGGGAAAGCTCAGGCGCGCGCGTTCTAACTCCAGACGAGCAGGAAGCCCGTAAGGACGAGATTGCCAAAATCCCCTTCTAGCACGGGATTACTGGCTAACGGGACATAAATCATAATTCTCGCACCATTTGGCAATTGCCTTGGACGTCAGCGGGATAAATGATACGCGTCTGAGGATAAAATCTGTGGTCAGAAGGAAAAAAATCACCGCCGAAGACTGCATTCGTTCCCGTCAAATCCTGAACATGATAGTGTGACGACTCGGTGAGCTCTGACCAAAATTCCTCGAGTCTGGCGTGCTCGCTCCCACCGGTGTATTTCCAGCGCGCGATGAACTCGTCGATCTGTGGGGCTTTGCGCACGTGAAGTTAGTTGCTCGAAACGGGAATGCGCTCAGTTAGAAATTGTTCGAAGGTGGCGCTTTCGACCGCATATGCGCTGGTGTCGCGCTTCCGGGTAATAACCTTTTCGATCAAGGCACACAGGCCAAGAACTACCACGCCCGGGAAGAACCAAAGCCCCGTCGCCAATGGCATTTGCTCACTATGGAGCAAAGTTTGGAGAAGAGGCCAAATCAAGAATGGCATGGCAGCCAAGGCTGACCACTTGACTGGTTTCATCTTTTCCTCGGCTTCCGCAGCCAACCGGACATGATTCTCGACCAATTCGCGCTCCCATGCTAGGAATTCGTCCATGACTTGGCCAGCGAGGTAGTGGCCACAACGACAATAATCGCGTGTGATGTACTCAACCTGTCCGCAGGCTGCGCAGCGGACCGCATTGATACTATCCGCTTTCGGGCGCAGGTGTTTCTTCTGACTTTCGCGATCGGGGACTTCTTCAGCCCCGCATACGCCTTCAAGCAGGCGCTCTATATCCTGACCAAGCCGCAGCTTTCGCGGGCGTAGTTTCAGCACTTCATCGGGAAATTCTTCATTCAACATCAGCTTACAAGCCTCAATACGCTGTCGATCCTTGTTGTGTCCGGTTCCCCGCCTTCAATCGTCAGGGCATCGGTGTTCAGGAACCCATCGAAGAGAAATTCGATGGCATCCCACTTCTTTTCAGGTGTCACAGTAAGCCCGCGTTCATTGATCCGGCGCTCGACTGCGATGCCGATCTTACGATAGGCGGCGGCGATCTCTTCGTGCCTTCGGCTCTTGCCGTCTTCCGAGTCGCCTTCGAGCATCCAGAGCGGATCAACGTCGAATTCCTCGTAGACTTTCAACAGTAGTGAAGCCGTCAAATCCCGCTGGCTGCGTTCATAGTACTGGTATGCGCTCCGACTGGCGCCTAGGCGCTGCGCCATCTCCTCTTGGGAGAGGCTTGCCATGTTTCGCACAGCCGCAAGGCGAAGTCCCAAACCGGGAACTGTCATTGAAAACCTTCTTAATGGTTGCATTGACCACGATACTGGTTAATATGAATCACATATGACCATAAATCGTGGCAACGTGCTCGATTCGCGTAAGATCAGCGTATGTTTGTTTCATTCTGAACGCAAAATGAAATCACCTGCCTCGATTTGTGAGCAATGAGTTTGAGGAGGTGAAGCGTGAAAAAGCTCTTGGAAACCCCGAAAGAACTGGCCGAGCGCGTTGGCATTCCTGTGTCCAATATTCGCTACCTGATCCGCGAAGACATGCTGGACCACATCTATACGGCCCCTGGGCGTAGAAATCCGAAAATCCCTTCCGGCGCGTGGGAGCGATACGTTGACAATTTCACGGTGAAAACATGCCCAGAAAGCCATCCCCGCCGCGCCTCGAGCGCGACCGCAAGCGTCCGTCCGAGGGCAACTGGTACATCTACTGGACCGAGGGGGGACGCAGCCGCGAGCACTCGACTGGCACTGGGGATCGCGACCAGGCTGAACTCTACTTCGCAGAGTGGAAGCTAAGGCGCTTTAGGCCAGATCGAGCAGTCGAGCCTTACGAATTCTATGTGGCCGACGCAATTTCGCACTACCTGGCAAAACGGCTTGATGACGTCACCGATCCGGAGCGCTTGGCCAATGCGGCCAAGCCGATCATCCGGTTTTTCGATGGCTATGCCGTTGGCGATATCAATGATGCGCTCATCAAGGAGTATTGCCAGAAGCGACGAAAGGGCCGGGATGAAAAGGGAATCAAGGACGGCACGCTCAGACGAGAACTCAGCCTGTTGTCGACCGCTATCCGGCGCGCCGAAGAAGATCACCTGATCACGCGCAGGATAGCCGTTCGACTTCCACCGAAGCCCGAAGGTCGAATTCGGTTCCTGACGTGCGATGAAGCGATAAAACTGATACAAGCCTCGCGAAGCTTCGATGCCCCTTTGGAAGATGGTGTGCCGACGGAGTCAAAAACCGAACACCTGACTCTGTTTCTCCGTATCGGTTTACTGACGGGCCAGCGGAAGGAAGCGATCCTGTCCTTGCGTTGGTCCGATGTCGATTTCTACAGCAACATCATCTACTGGAACCCGGTCGGACGTCGACGGACCAAGAAGGAGCGCCCGAGCTCAAGGTTGCCCGCGCGCCTGAAGAAACACTTGTTGCGCAGGCGGAGGCGATTTCCGGAAGACAAATTCGTTGTCACCCATCGCGGTAAGTCCCTGCAGAATATCAAGCGTGCATTTCGATCCGCCGTTGTTGCGGCTGGCCTCGAGGGTCAGGGAGACCGGAAAGTCGTGCCGCACACTCTGAGGCACACTTGCGCAACCTGGCTCATGCAGAAGGGTGCGCCAAAGTGGGATGCCTGCGGCTTTCTGGGGATGACCCTCGAGACGCTCGAAAAGAACTATTGGCACCACCACCCAGACCATCAGCGCGGGGCGGCGGATGCCATCTGACATCCGGATCATTTCCGGAAATAGACCATCGCAAACGTGAACAAAGGAGCAGTCAAATGGCAACTCATCATAATAAATACAGGGCGTTAGGCTCCGGCCCGATCCTTCGGGAGGCAGGGGTCGGAGGTTCGAATCCTCTCACTCCGACCAATAAATCCAATCAATCAGCAGATCGGCTAAAGCCCGCTTTTGTGGGCGCTTCAGGTCCGTGCGCAAAATCTCAACGAGTCCTAGATTACGTCAATCCTGACGTTTGGCGCTTCCTTCAAGCTTGCTCAGCGTGGCCATCAGGCTTTTTCGTTCGGACGCGTTCAGGACGCCGAGAATTCGTTCTTCCAATGCGGTTAGATCGGGCGACATCGCCTTGTAAAGGTCCAGACCCTTGGCCGATGGGCTCAGCAATTCGCTTCGGCCATCTTCGGGATTCGGGTGCCTTTCAACCAGTTTCTTGTCTTCCAGCTTGCCCACGGCGCGGCTGACCGTGACCTTGTCGATTGTGGCTGCGGCCACGATTTCGCGGTTGGTGATCTTTCGGTCGCGCACCAGAATGGCCAGCACCCGCCATTCCGCCGAGCTAAGATCGAATTTCTCATGATAAACAGCCCGCAACATCTCGCTGACGGCGGCATAGGTCCGGCGCAGTTGGTAGGGAAAAAACGCGTTCAGATCCAACTCTGTCCCGTTTTCTTCCCCTTGAACGCTTAGGTCTGGTTTCCGTTCCATGCAGTTTCTCCGACCAGGACTTGGATGCCCTTGGTTGTGGTCAGTTAATTTTCGTTGACATTGTTACACATGAAACTAACATCGGCAATATAGTTTCAACGGAAACTAAATAGACGCAGTGGACTGCTATTTCCGGGGAGGAGAATGACATGAACACTATGAAGACCATCGTTGGATCGGCACTGGCTGGCGTTGTACTGACCGCCTCGGTCGCTGCAGCCGAGGAGTTTGTCCTGTCGTCGTGGCTGCCGCCGCAACATCCAGTTGTCACCAGCGTCATTCAGCCCTGGGCGGATTCGGTGGCCGAGGCGACCGAAGATCGCGTCACCGTTCGCATCCTGCCAAAACCGCTCGGTCCGCCCCCGGCGCATTACGATCTGGCGGTGGACGGGGTGGCCGATATCACATACGGCTTGCATTCTTTCACCCGCGACGACCGTTTCCTGCGGTCGCGGATCGGGCAGTTCTCATTTCTGGGTGATTCAGCCGAGGATACTTCGGTCGCGTATTGGAACGTCTATGCAGGCGATCTTGACGCGCAGGCAGAGCATGAAGGCGCAAAGCTGCTGGGCTTGTTCGTGCACGGGCCGGGGATGTTCCACAATAACCAGCGACAGATCGAAACGGCGGACGATTTCTCGGGCCTGAAAATTCGGACACCCGGCGGTTACATCGCCGACCTGTCCGGCGATCTTGGCATCACCACGCAATTCATGGGGCCGGGTCAGGTGTTCGAAAAGTTGTCGACCGGGGTCATCGACGGCGTAACCTTCCCGATCGAGGCACTGAAAGCGTTCAAGCTGACGGATCACATAACGCATTCGATGCGTATTCCCGGCGGTATGTACAATACCTCGTGGTTTCTGGTCATGAACGAAGACCGCTGGGATGAGATTTCCGACGCCGACAAAGCCGCAATCGAGGCCGTATCCGGCGCCGCCTTCGCAGCGCTTGCAGGCCAGACATGGGATGCGGCAGACGCGGCGGGCGCTGACTTCGTCGCCGAAAGCTCGGTTCAGGTCTATGATGCGCCGGATGAGGTTCTGGAGGCGATCAAAGGCTTTGCCGACAAGCATGAGGCCGCATGGGCGGAGGCTGTCGCCGAAACCGGGTTCGACGGTACAGCCGCCCTTGCCGAGATACGCAAACAGGCGGGGCAGTAACCCGGCATGGCCCAACCCGCCGACACTGATCAGCGCCAGAGTGTAACGCTCTGGCGCAAGCTGTTCTATGCCATGGCTGTGGCATCGGTTGTGGTCATGCTGGCGATGATGCTTCTGACCGCCGCAGACGTGGTGGCGCGGTATGTGTTCAACAGCCCGATCAAGGGCGCATTTGAGCTGACCGAGATCGGGCTTGCCCTGCTTGTGTTCCTGGCGATGCCGCTGACCACGGTGTCGAACGAGCATGTGACGGTGGACCTGCTGAAACTGCCCTCGCGAGGGGTGCTGTCCAAAACTTTGCTCATCCTCTCGGTCGTCATTGTAGCGGGCACGTTTGCCATGATGGCGTGGGAGGTGTGGGAGCATGCCGTGAAACTTGAAAAACGCGGTACGGTGACAAACTCGCTTTCAATCCCGCTGTATTTGGTGGCCGGAGTCGTCGCCACGGCCTGCGCCATTTCCGGTTTGGCGGCGGGGATCGGGCTGTTCAAAGGCGATAAGGAATGATCGCCTCGCTTCTGGGCATTGCCGTGTTGTTTGTGCTGGTGTTGGCACGAGTGCCGATCGCCTTTGCCATGATCGCGGTCGGCACCGTCGGCTTTGCGCTGCTGCGCAGTTGGAAGGCCAGTTTTACCCTGCTGGGCAACACGACATTCGACACGGTGCTGTCCTTTACCCTGTCCGTCATCCCGCTGTTCATTCTTATGGGAAACCTGCTGACAGCCTCGGGCGTCAGCCATTCGCTGTTTGCTGCGGCACAGCGCTTGTTGCGTAAGCTGCCGGGCGGTCTGGCGATGGCCACGGTGGTCGCCTGCGGCGGGTTCAGTGCGGTGTGCGGTTCCTCTCTGGCAACTGCTGCGACGATGTCCCGGGTTGCCATGCCGTCGATGCGCAAGGTCGGGTATGCAGACAGCCTTGCGACAGGATCCATCGCAGCCGGTGGGACGCTGGGCATTCTAATCCCACCTTCGGTTATCCTGATCATCTACGGCATCATTACCGAGGCCGACATCGCCAAACTCTTCCTCGCCGGGCTGCTGCCGGGTTTGCTGGGTGTGCTTCTGTACATCGCCGCCGTCTATGCGGCTGTGAAAGTCAGACCCGATCTTGCGCCAGCCGGTTCCGACGATCATCCGTTGACCTCTCGTGATATCGGAGGCGTCTGCGCGGTTGTCGGGCTGTTCGGCCTGATCATGATCGGCATCTACGGCGGGTTCTTTACCCCGTCCGAAGCCGCTGCGGTCGGGGCGTTCCTGTCCCTTGTCATCGCGGTTTTCATGGGGGGCATCGGCCTTCGCGACCTTTTCCGCGTTGGCATTGATACCGTTCGCCCAACCGCCATGATCTTTGCCATCGTCATCGGGGCCGAGGTCTTTTCGAACTTCATCAGCTTCGCCGGTCTGCCGGACGCCATCCTGTCCTTTGTTCAGTCACTGGACGTCAACGCGTTTGTGGTCATGTTCGTGCTGGTGCTGATCTACATCCTGTTGGGCGCGGTGTTAGAGAGCCTTTCGATGATCCTGCTGACCGTGCCCATCTTCTTTCCGATGATCATGTCGCTGGATTTCGGTGATGGCATCCTGTCCAGCCCCGAGGCTGTCGCGATCTGGTTTGGCATCATCGTCGTGGTGGTGACCGAGATCAGCCTGATTTCGCCCCCGATTGGGCTGAATGTCTTTGTGTTGCGCACGATCCTGCCTGACATCCCGATCCGGACGATGTTTGCCGGTATCTTTCCGTTCTGGGTGGCCGATATCCTGCGTCTTGCGCTGCTGATCGCCCTGCCCTCCATCGCCCTGACATTGGCCCTCTAAGATCGGTTCAACTCAGCGCTTGGGCGGTGTCAGCCATTGCGCCGACATTCCGAAATTCGAGGTCTTCAACTCCTGTCTGGCGATGGCCTGCAGATGCACCTCATCCGGGCCATCGGCATAGCGCAGCGCGCGCGCCCAGGTGTAGCTGTCGGCCAGCGGGGTGTCCGGGGTCATCCCCATCGCGCCGAACACCTGCATCGCGCGGTCGGTGACGGCGGCGTGCACGTTGGGTGCGACGACCTTGATCAGTGAGATTTCTCGGAACGCCGCCTTCGCGCCCACTTGATCAATTTTCCACGCGGCTTTCAGCGTCAGCAAACGGGCCTGTTCGATCTCCAAACGCGATTTTGCAATCCACTCGCGAATGACACCCTGTTCCGAGAGTTTCTTGCCAAACGCCACCCTCTCTTGCGCGCGCTCGACCATCAGCGAAAGCGCCATTTCGGCCGCGCCAATCGAGCGCATGCAGTGGTGAATCCGCCCCGGCCCAAGCCGCGCCTGAGCCAGTGCAAAGCCGCTGCCCTCTTCGCCCAGCAGGTTCGCGGAGGGCACACGCACGTCTTTGAACACCAGTTCCGCATGGCCTTCGGGGTCGTGCATGTTCAGGATTGTGGGGTTGCGTACGATCTCGAAGCCCGGCGTGTCTTTGGGCACAAGGACCATGCTTTGCTGTTTGTGCCGGTCCGCGCCGGGATCGGTCTTGCCCATGACGATGAACAGTTTGGTGTTCGGGTGGCAAGCATTGGTGATGAACCATTTGCGGCCATTCAGAACGTATTCATCCCCCTCACGGCGGATCGAGGTTGTGATATTGGTCGCGTCCGAGCTGGCCACATCCGGTTCGGTCATCGCAAAGGCGGACCGGATTTCGCCATTCAGCAACGGTACTAGCCATTGCGCACGCTGTTCGGGCGTGGCGAACATGTGCAAAAGCTCCATGTTGCCAGTATCGGGCGCGCTGCAGTTGAACACTTCCGAGGACCAGCTGACCTGCCCCATGATCTCGGCCAGCGGCGCGTATTCCAGATTGCTCAGCCGCGTGCCGGGCTCATCGTCGCGCAGACCGGGCAGGAACAGGTTCCACAGCCCCTCGGCTCGCGCCAATGCCTTGAGGTCTTCGATGAACGGGACCGGGAAATTGCCCGCCTCCATCTCCTCTTTGTGGTCGCGGATGCGCGAATAGATATGCGCCTCCATAAAGCTTTTGAGCTGGGTACGAAGTTCTTCGGCGCGGGGCGACAGGGCAAAATCCATGATGATCCTTTTCAGATGGCGACGGCCTTTGCTGCCTTCCCGCGCATGTGACGCAAAAAGACACTCAGAGCATTCTCAATTGAAAGGCCGCCCGCAAGGGGCAGGCTGCGTAACCCAGCGTCAAAAAGCTCAGGTCACCCGATTGACCGCCCTGTATTTCGGATTGTCCCAAAGCCGGTTGTCCAAAACATCGGCCAGAATATCCACTGCGGCGACCACATCGTCTTCGTCCAGATAGAGCGGCGTGAAACCAAATCGCATGATGTCGGGCGCGCGGAAGTCGCCGATCACGCCCCGATCAATCAGCGCCTGCATCGCGGCGTAGCCCTGATCGAAAGCGAACGAGACCTGACTGCCCCGGATCGTCGCGTCGCGCGGGCTGGCTAGCGTCAGTTGCGGGCATCGCGCCTCGACTTCGGCAATGAAACGCTCGGACTGGGTCACCGAGGCCGCGCGGACCTCGGCCATGGATACCCCGTCCCAGACCTTCAGCGCCTCTTCCAGCGCGCCCATCTGGATCACCGGAGGGGTGCCCACGCGCATGCGCTCGATATCCGCCGCAGGTCGGTAGTTCAGTTCAAAGGCAAAGGGCGAGCCATGGCCCAGCCAGCCCGCCAGCGCGGGCTGCGTCTGGTCGATCAGATCGGGGCGCACATAGATAAAGGCGGGCGCTCCCGGACCTCCATTCAAGTATTTATAGGTACAGCCAACCGCGAACTCACAGTTGGAACCCGCCAGATCAACCTCGATCGCCCCGGCGCTGTGGGCCAGATCCCAGATCATGACCGCACCCGCTGTGTGGGCCTGTTGGGTGATGTTGTCCATGTCATGAGTGCGCCCGGTGCGATAGTCGACCTCGGTCAGCATCACCGCCGCGACCTTGTCATCGATGGCTTCGGCCACCGCCTCGGGGTCGACGGTCTTCAGCTCAAAGCCCGCGTTTTTCAGCGCAATCAGCCCCTCGGCCATATACAGGTCGGTCGGGAAGTTGCCGTTGTCTGACAGGATGACCTTTCGGCCCGGGCGCATCGCCAGCGCGGCTGATAAGGCCTGAAACACCTTGATGGACAAGGTATCGCCCATCACAACTGACCCATCGGGCGCGCCTATCAGGCGGGCGATGCGGTTACCGACGCGGGCGGGCTGTTCCATCCATCCGCAGCTGTTCCAGCCGCGGATCAGTTCGCCGCCCCATTGGCGCGTGACCACGTCTTGCACGGCAGACGCGACGGATTTCGGCAATGGCCCCAGCGAGTTGCCATCCAGATAGATGACACCTTCGGGGATATCGAACAGGTCTTTTCTGGGTAGCGCCATTCTACAAGCCCCCTCGCAGGTTCCACAGTTCCGGGAACAGTTCCACGTCCAACATCTTGCGCAGGTAGCTGACGCCGCTGGTGCCGCCCGTCCCGCGCTTGAAACCGATCACCCGTTCCACGGTTGTTACATGGTTAAACCGCCAGCGGCGGAAGTAATCCTCGAGGTCCACCAGCTTTTCGGCAAGTTGATACAGCACCCAATGGGTATCCGGTTCCCGGTAGATCCGGGTCCAAGCGGCGATAACCGCATCGTCGGACTGATGCGGGGCGCGCAGACGGTAGACTGCAGGATCAAACGCGGTGCCCAACTCCGCCTCCAGCATCCGCAGCGCGATGTGATAGATTGAGGGCTGCGCCAATTCGTCTTCCAGCTTCTGGTGCAGGTCCGGGCTATGTTCATGCACCTTCATCATCGCAGTGTTCCGGTTGCCCAGAACGTATTCGATCAACCGATACTGATGAGACTGAAAGCCGGACGAGGCACCAAGCGCCTCGCGGAATTTTGTGTAATCGCTTGGGGTCATGGTGCGCAGCACGTCCCAGGCGTTGTTGAGTTGCTCGAATATCCGCGACACCCGGCTGAGCATCTTGAATACCTGATCCGGGCGGCCTTCGATCATCAGCGCGCGGGCGGCCTGCAACTCGTGCAGGGCCAGCCGCATCCACAGCTCGGAAGTCTGGTGCTGAATGATGAACAGCATCTCGTCATGGGCGTCGGACAGCGGGTGCTGTGCCAACAGGATGGCGTCCAGCGACAGGTAGTCGCCATAGCTCATGTCCTTCGCAAAGGACATTTTCGCGCCATCCTGTGACGGATCGTAGCCGTTGCTCATCTTACACCTCGTGCGGTGATGCGCGCCGTCACATGAACGCCTGCAGCCCGGTCTGTGCCCGCCCAAGGATCAGCGCGTGAATGTCATGGGTGCCCTCATAGGTGTTCACCGCCTCAAGGTTCATCACATGGCGAATGACGCCGTATTCGTCGCTGATCCCGTTGCCGCCATGCATGTCGCGGGCCTCGCGCGCGATGGTGATGGCCTTGCCGCAATTGTTGCGCTTCATCAGGCTGATCAACTCGGCAGGTGCGCTGTGCGATTCGAACAGACGGCCCAATTGCAGCGCTCCCAGCAGGCCCAGTGAGATTTCGGTCTGCATATCCGCCAGCTTTTTCTGGATCAACTGCGTGGCGGCCAGCGGCTTGCCGAACTGCTTGCGGTCCATCGTATAGCTGCGGGCGGCATGCCAGCAGGCTTCGGCCGCGCCCATGGCACCCCATGCGATGCCATAACGCGCCCGGTTCAGACAGCCAAACGGCCCCGAAAGGCCGGACACGTTCGGCAGCAGGTTTTCTTCGGGCACAAAAACCTCATCCATCTGGATCATGCCGGTGATCGAGGCGCGCAACGAGAATTTGCCCTCGATCTTCGGCGCGCTCAGGCCCTTCATACCTTTTTCAAGGATGAAGCCCTTGATCTGGCCGTCATGGGCATCCGATTTGGCCCAGATGATGAACACATCGGCAATCGGCGAGTTCGTGATCCAGTTTTTGGCACCAGAGACAAGATACCCGCCATCAACCTTTGTGGCGCGAGTCAGCATACCGCCGGGGTCCGAGCCATGGTCGGGCTCGGTCAGACCAAAACAGCCAACCCATTCGCCCGAGGCCAGTTTCGGCAGGAATTTCTGCCGCTGCTCCTCGGTGCCATAGGCGAAGATCGGGTGCATCACGAGGCTTGATTGCACTGACATGGCCGAGCGATAGCCGGAATCCACACGCTCGACTTCGCGCGCGACAAGGCCGTAGGACACATAGCCTGCGCCCACGCCGCCATATTCCTCGGGGATGGTCGAGCCCAGCAGGCCCAGCTCACCCATTTCGGTCATGATCGCGCGGTCGAAGTTTTCATCACGGTTGGCCATGATCACGCGGCTCGCCAGCTTGTCCTGGCAATAGGCGTGGGCCGTATCCCTGATCATGCGCTCTTCTTCGGTCAGTTGCTGCTCGATCAGGAAAGGGTCCTCCCACGTCATGCGCGGCATCTTCGCGCGCGCGGATTCAGGCGTGGCCGCGTGGTGTTCTTGCGGTTGTGTCAGCATATCGTGCCCTCCCATACTGGCCTCCTTAGTATCCTGGTAATTTTGGGATTGCCACCGCAAGAATGGCCGTTTGCGAAATACTGCGGGTGGATTTCAGTTGGTCGTCCTGAGTGGCCGATACCCCGCGCCGATCAGCCCTATTTCCGGCGGCATAGAGGCTTTTGAGAATCTGGTTCGCGGTAATCGCCGCCTGGTAAAGACGGGACATGATCGGGGCGGTTGGGGCCCTGGCTTGGTCCGTCATGGGCAGAGGCAAATCGTCTGGATCAATCCCCGCAATCAGATCAGCCAAGCAGGTCCCGAAAATCGTGCCGTTTGTTACACTGCGCCAGTAATACCCGGTACCTGTTAGCAGGTTCGGGGTCAGTTGGCAGATGCTGGGCAGGTTGCAACGGGTCTTTGGGTCGGCCAATATTCGGAAAACGTACAGTAACCGGAAGGTTGGAATGGCTGCATTGAAAAAATCGTCTGCGCAGATGGTGCAAGAGGCCCGAGACCGCATTGAAGAGATCGAAACCAGCGATCTGATCGCGATGGTCGACGATCCGAATGTGGTGATTGTCGATATTCGCGACGTGCGCGAACGCCAGCGCACCGGCTTCATTCCCGGTAGCTTTCACGCCCCGCGCGGCATGATCGAGTTCTGGGTCGATCCCGACAGCCCCTATCACAAGGACATCTTTGCGCAGGAAGGCAAGACATATGTCTTTCACTGCGCCTCGGGCTGGCGCTCGGCGATCACCGTGGCCACCCTGCAGGATATGGGGTTTGAGGCGGCGCATCTGAAGGACGGGTTCGGGTCCTGGGAGAAATCGGGCGGGCCGGTCGAACGTTTTGTTGACGAAGACTGACCTGTCAAAGTGACAGGCGCGGCTGATCTAAATTCTCTGAGAGCCCCGGGCTCTTTCCTTTGTTTCCTAGACCCCGCAAGCTACAGTTGCACCAGACCAGTCAGAAGGACTCTGCGATGACGATCCCACCCGTTGATATGGCTGTCAAACCCGAGGTCACCGGGTTCTTTGACGAGATTTCCAACACAATCAGCTACGTGGTCCGCGACCCGTCCAGCACGGCTTGCGCGATCATCGACCCGGTGATGGAGTTCGACCCGGCCGCCGGGCGCCTGACCTTTGACTCTGCGGACCAGATCATCGCGTTTATTCGCTCTCATGGTCTGACGCTGGAATGGATCATCGAATCTCATGTCCACGCCGACCATCTGTCGGCGGCCCCCTATATCCAGCAGGAGCTTGGCGGCAAAATCGGCATTGGCGAGCACGTCCTGACCGTACAGGATACGTTCGGGAAGATTTTCAACGAAGGCACCGAGTTCCAGCGCGACGGATCGCAGTTTGAGGCGCTTTTTGGCGATGGCGATACCTATACAATCGGATCTCTCAGGTGCTTTGCCTTGCACACACCGGGCCATACGCCGGCCTGCATGGTCCATGTCATAGGCGATGCGGCCTTTGCAGGGGACACGCTGTTCATGCCGGATGGCGGCTCGGCGCGTGCGGATTTTCCCGGCGGGGATGCGGGGCAGCTATACGATTCAATTCAGCGCGTGCTGTCCTTGCCCGATGAAATGCGGCTGTTTATCTGCCACGATTACGGCCCCGGTGGACGCGCCATCGCCTGGGAGACTACGATCGGAGAGCAAAAGGCCAAGAACATTCATGTTGGCGGCGGCAAAAGCCGCGACGAGTTTATCAAATTCCGGACCGAGCGGGATGCGCAGCTTGACGTTCCCAAGCTGATCCTGCCCTCTTTGCAGGTGAACATGCGCGGTGGCGAAGTGCCAACGGACGAAGACGGGAACATGATGCTCAAAACGCCGGTCAACAAACTCTGACCCTTGAAGATGCCGAGCCGGTTCCCCGGCCCGGTTTCATTCTATGGTTCAGAACCGCCAGCGCGCGCCCAGAACGACGGTCGACAGGTCATCGAAACTGTCTGACGAGTCGTCATAGGCATAGTCTTGATACGAGAAATAGGCCTCCATGTTCAGGCGATCTATTTCCTGTACCAAACCGATCCCCCAGACATTTGAATCTGAGCCGTCGACGTTAAAGTCGGACCCGTCCCAGTAATGCAGGCCGATACCGGTTTTACCAAAACTGAACCAATCGTCTTGGTACGCAATCTTGGCGTAGAAATAGCTGGGATCGGTTGCGGTGCTGCCGTCTACGTCCCGTTCCCCGGCGGCGATTGTGAAACTCAGGCGCTCGTTCACCAGGATCGAGGCGGACCCAACAAGGTCCTCTCGCCGCGCACTCTGGCTGCCGCCCGGACCGCTGTTGCCACTGCTGCGGACCAGATAGCCAAGCCCGGCGGCAACCTCGATATTGCTGGTCACTTTGTTTCGGTAGTAAATCGCGACGTCATAGTAGTCGCGGTCATCGTCGAAGTCTTCCTCCAAAAGGTTTTGGCCGTAAGAGGCGCTGATTGTGAACCCGTTGAACGATGGGGTGTCATAGCGGATTCGCGCACGGCGCGCGCCGTCAAAACTGTCGGTTGTGCCACTCACGGTCGGACCGGTCAGAACACCGGCGTCATCACGGAACAGGAACGAGGCGTTGGAGTCGGCGGTGAAGGAATACAGAACCAGACCGACCAGCGACAGGTCCTGTTCGGCGACGCTGTCCCCGGACATGCTACCCTGCCCGGCCGAGAACGTGCCCCAGTCACCTTCAAGCGAGAAATCCACGTGGCGGATATCCTCGCGCGTCCAGCCGCTGTAGTCATTGCCGTTCTGGTCGGTTTCCGTGGAATTGGGCAGGCCCAGAGCGGTTTCAAACCGGAACCGGAATGTGTTGTTGCCATATGGCTGTTCCAGACGCAGGCCGACCCGGCTGTTAGAGGCGTCATAGTCGCGAAGGTTGGTTTCCGTTTCCTGGCCGTCATCGACCGAGATTATGGCCGGGTTAAACTGACCGTAGAGGACGACAAAACCGCCCGAATTGTTATCGTATTTCAGTTCGGCAGCCGCCGGAAAGGCGAACGCTGATGCCATCAGTGCAGCCGATGAAGTTGCTATGGTTTTAAATTTCATCTTTACGACCCTCTCGTTTGTCCACACCGCCTGAATCCGGGCCGGGTTATGTGCCAGCAAACATCCCTGTTGATCGCCCGGTGCAGTGCGTTTTGCGTTCCGGTTTCTTAGGTGGGCGTTTCCACTCCTTTCCTGTCGAAATATCTTTGTTCAGAATCGGTAGTTAAATAAACAAACTCGCATATGTAGGATAACACAGATTGCGGCCTGGGCAGCAATTCGTTTTGACGAATGTTGGAATGCGTTTCCAGACACTTGAGCGAAAGGTAGTGATTCAGAGGTCGCAGCCCCTGTGCCAAAGGGAAATTGAAAGCCATAGGCCCGTTTACCGGTCGATCCTGCGCCCAAACTGCCAAATGTTTTCCAGATCGCCGGAACGTCCGATATGTACCATATGCGCGTGGCATCCTGCGGATAGCCGTCCAATCAGATCATTCCGGATCAACGCGGCGGGTAGGCGGCTGACCAGGTCCAAAGCCTTGGTAACCGGTATTCCGGTCACTTCAGACACATTGCGGACGGCATCCAGCAATTCCAGATGCGCGCCTGCCAACGTGCCGTCGGCTAGCGTCAATTTGTTGTGGTTTCTGAGGATTTCACGGCCATTCAACTCAAAGCTTGTGATGTCCGATCCTGCCGTCGCCATCGCGTCACTGACAAGGAAAACGAACCCCGGAGCCTGTTTTGCCTCCATCGCGTTGCGCATGGTGGCCGGGTGAACATGGATTTTGTCAGCGATCAGCCCAGCCGACAGCCCGCCCAAGGCCAGTGCTGCGCCAACGGTGCCGGGCTCGCGATTGCCCATCTGGCTTTGGGCGTTGAACAGATGCGTTACGCAGCTTGCACCCGCCTCAGCTGCGGCCACGCAATCCGCGTAGGACGCATCGGTGTGGCCCAGCGAGACCACGATCTCCGCTTGCGCCATCGCCTTGATCTGCGCGACCGAGACGCTTTCCGGGGCCACGGTGACTTTGAGCACCGGCAGACGCGCTGCCGCCTTTAGAAGCATGTCCAGATCGGACTGTTCCATCGGACGAATAAGGGCTGCGTCATGGGCACCCTTGCGTGACAGGGCGAGGTGCGGTCCCTCAAGATGCAGACCAAGAATGCCAGGAACGCCGTCATGCACGGCTGCAATCGCTGCGTCTAAGGCCTGTTGTGTGACATCCGGCGTGTCCGTGATCAGAGTCGGCAGGATTGAGGTCGCGCCAATCCGCGCATGGGCATCGGACATGCGACGCAACGCCGCAACGTCCGGCTGATTGTTGAACATGACGCCGCCGCCGCCATTGACCTGCAGATCAACGAAACCCGGTGCCAGCAGGCCACCCTCTAGTTCCGTCGGTGCGACCGTCGGGTCAACCTCCGCTTCAGGTACCACCGCTTCGATCCGGCCCTGCCGGTGCAACAGAGCATGACCCTGAACAACTTGCCCGGGCGTCAGAATATCCGCCCCGGTGATTGCCTGAAGCGCGTCGGTCATACCGTTTCCGTCACCTTGTTTAGGTGGCGCGGGGTGTCGGGATCAATGCCGCGCGAGGCTGCAAAAGCCTCGACCATTGAGTAGAACGAGACGATCAGGCTCAGCGCGTCCGTAAGGGGATGCAGCGTGCGCACATGGTCGATCTGCGTGGCTTGTTGCACTTTGGCGGTCGTGGCAAACACACGGGCCCCCTTGGCGCTTATGGCGTCGGACACCTGCGAAAGCGCTGGCTCCGCCGCGTCGGCTGCCGCGAAGCTGAGAACCGGGAAGCCTTCCTCGACAATCGAAACCGGGCCATGGAGAACTTCGGCAGACGAATAGCTTTCCGCGTGCAACTGGCAGGTTTCCTTGAACTTGAGTGCGGCTTCATTGGAGACCGCCAAGGCTTGCCCGCGCCCAAGCGTGAACAGCGAAGGCCGCGCGCCGATTGCGTCGCGCACCTCGGGCCAGTCTATGCGCGCTGCACTTTCCAGATGCTGCGGCAGGGCGCGGATGGCGGACAAAAGGGCCTCATCCCCGCTCCATTCCGCCAGCATCCAAACACCAGCGACCGCCGAACTGACGAATGTCTTGGTCGCCGCCACGCTCAGTTCAGGACCCGCTTGTATGTCTATGGGATGCGCACTGGCTGCGGCCAGCGGGGAACCCGCGTCGTTGGTCAGAGCGACGGTCAGGGCCCCGTCCCGCCGGGCATTGCGGGCCATCGCAAGAATATCCGGGCTTTTGCCGGACTGAGACACCGCCAGACACAGGCTGTTTTGCAGCTTCAGCGGCGCATCATAAATCGACGCGACAGACGGCCCCACGGACGCCACGGGCACGCCAAGAAGGATTTCGGAGGCATATTTCAGATAGGTGCACACATGGTCTGACGAGCCACGCGCGACTGAGGTGATAAAAGTCGGATCAAGGTCGCGCGCAACCGCGGCGACGGCAGAGATGTCCCCTTGGCCCCGGCTCATAAGCCGTTCGATGGCCAGCGGTATTTCGTCGATCTCCCGGCGCATCCGGGTGGTTTGCTGTGGCATAGAATGTCCTAGTTGTTGGCCAAGCGCAGTTCTGCGACAAAGTCATACGCATCACCGCGATAGATTGAGCGGGTAAATTCCACGACCCGTCGGTTGGACAGGTATGAGGTGCGCACGATGCGCAGCCCCGCCGCGCCGGGTTGAACGCCCAGAAGCGCGGCATCCTCGCTTTCCAGATTTATCGCCGAAATGCGCTGCAGGGCGCGGACGGGGCGGTTGCCGCTGCGTTCCAGCACTTCGTACAGTGAGGATTCCACCTGTTGCGGCTTCGGCAGAATGTCGATGGGCAATGAGGCGCGTTCAATCGCCATCGGCTTGTCATTCGCCCGCCGCAGGCGCGATATCCTTGCGACAGCTTCTCCGGACGACAGGGCCAGCGCGATAACTTCTTCCGGAGAGGGCGTGTGAATGCCCCGATCCAGCCACTCGCTGGAGGAATCGAGACCGCGCCGCGACATATCTTCGGTGAATGAGGTCAGCCGGGACAGCGACTGTTCCACTTTCGGCGTTCCGTCCGCAACAAAACTGCCCGAGCCCTGCCGCTGAATGATAATGCCCCGATCGACCAAATCCTGCATCGCGCGGCGCACCGTCACCCGCGACAGGCCGGTCAGGCTGGCGATTTCCCGCTCGGCTGGTAAAGGGGCGCTTTCGCCCAGCACGCCCAGTTCGATGCTTTCTTCGATCCGTTTGCGCAGGCGCACATATCGGGGGCCTGTCGCATCATGCATCCAACCGTTGTCGCCAAGGAAGTTTTCGATGGTTTCCAAAGTCATGCTGCCCCGACCTTTGCCCGTTCCGCCAGTCGCTGCGCCAGTTTCAGCGCCCCGTCGATGGCCGTACCTTTCGGTTCCGTAAGCGCCTGCTGCATCTCCACCTGCAAATAACCCGCATAATGAGGCGCAACGCCGCCCACGGCGCAGATCGGCTCGGCAGCCGACCAGCCGAGCGCGCTTAGCCCGCCGATGATGTAACCGGCGCCCTTTTGCATCAGCGCATCGGCGACCTGGTCGCCCTGTTTCGCGGCCTCGATGATCTGCGGCGCAAGGTCTGCGATCTCCGCAGGGCTTGAGGCACCAGAAAACGCGACAACCTCCATCGGGTTGTTATTGAAACGGGCACTTATGTCCCGGGTCAGAGGGCTGGGCGGCTCAATCCCGTCTGCAGCCAGAAGAACCTGCCGCAGAAGCTGGGTACCCAGCCAGTTGCCCGAGGCCTCGTCCCCGATCAGCGGGCCATAGCCGCCGATGGACCGAATGCTATCGTTCGATTGCCGAGCCAGAAAGGACCCTGTTCCGACGCCAACAAGACACCCATCCCGATCCCCCAGCGCGCCCACAACGGCGGACCGGCTGTCATCCTCGACCTGAACGATCCGGGACGGCAGATGTCGCGCGACTTGCGATGCGGTTTCGGCGTTGGTGACACCAGCAAGGCCCGCGTAGATTGGAATATCAGCCAGCGCGTCTTGCGGCAGGCCCGCTTCGTTCATCAGTGCCTCAAGTCCCGCAACCAGCGTGTTCAGGGCGGCCTCTCGGTTCGAGAACACATTTGCACTGCCAAGGCTGACCGCTATCCGGCGCTTAGGCGTTTCCAGCGCGAACCGGCAGCTTGTGCCACCACCGTCGATTGCGATGAGATATGGGAGAGACTCGGCCATATAGATACCTTTACAATACCTTTGATCCGAAAAAAAGACCTTTGCGCGTAACACGACGTGATTTCTACGTAAATACAGACTAAAACGGAGAAATTCAAACAAAAGGTAGACAAAAGGTATTGTATAGGTATTAGATAAGAGCACCAAAGGGGAATCAAATGCTGCCGCAAACCGAAATGCTGCGTGATGGTGCCGAGGGCCTTGACCTGCGCCCTGATGCCGACATTCTCGCGCGCTTGCTGACTGCGCAGAAAGAGGCATTGGCGGGCCTGGATGCCTGCCTGGCCGACCTGTCGCAGGGGGCCGGGATTCTGACCGCGACCGTTAAAAACAACGGTCGTATTTACTATGCGGCAGCGGGTTCGTCGGGCCTGATGGGGCTTGCGGACGGGGCCGAGTTGCCGGGCACCTACGGTTTGTCGCCGAATTCCATCGCGATCTGCGTGGCGGGGGGAATTCCTTCCGGTGCCGCCATGCCCGGCCACACCGAAGACGATGCCGAAGCGGCCAAGGCAGCCTCGGCCACGGTCAAACCCGGCGATGCGGTGATCGCCATATCAGCCAGCGGCTCGACCCCCTACCCGCTTCATTTCGCACGCAAGGCTCGGGCTGCAGGTGCCAAGACCATCTGTATCGCCAATAACGAAAACGCCCCACTGTTCGATCACGCCGATTGCGCGATTTTCCTGAATACGCCGCCCGAGATCATCGCTGGATCGACCCGGATGGGCGCTGCCACCGCCCAAAAGGTGGCTTTGAACATGATGTCCACGCTGATGGGTATCCGGCTGGGGCATGTGCATGACGGGATGATGGTCAATGTTATCGCCGACAACCTCAAACTGCGGCATCGTGCCGAAGGCATCATAACGAAAATCGCCGGAGTGTCCGAGGCCGAGGCCGGTTTGGCATTGGACCAGACATCGGGCGATCTGAAACAGGCGGTTTTGCTGGCATCGGGGGCCTCTGACATCCGGCAGGCAGAAGAATTGCTGACCCAATCCGACGGGCATCTGCGCCCGGCGCTTCAAGAACTTCAAACAAACTCAAATCAATAGGGAGAAATAACTATGAAAAAGACGTCGCTCAGCGCAATTCTGCTGGCCTCATCGGCTTTGGCCACGACCGCATATGCGGAAACGGAACTGACCATCGAAAGCTGGCGTAACGACGACCTGGCCCTGTGGCAGGACAAGATCATCCCGGCCTTCGAGGCCGAGCATCCGGACATCAAGGTGGTATTCACACCTTCCGCCCCGGCTGAGTACAACGCCGTTCTGAACTCCAAACTCGAAGCTGGCTCCGCAGGCGATCTGATCACATGTCGCCCATTCGACGCTTCGCTGGCGCTTTATGAGGACGGTCACCTGACCGACCTGTCCGATCTGGATGCGATGGGCAATTTCTCGGATGTGGCGAAATCCGCATGGCAGACGGACGACGGCTCGGCCAGCTTCTGCGTGCCGATGGCGTCTGTGATCCATGGCTTCATCTACAACAAGGACGCGTTCAACGAGCTGGGCATCGAAGTTCCGACCACCGAGGCTGAGTTCTTTGCCGCTTTGGAAAAGATCAAGGAAGACGGCACATACATCCCGATGGCCATGGGCACCAATGACCAGTGGGAAGCCGCCACCATGGGCTATAACAACATTGGCCCGAACTACTGGAAAGGTGAAGAAGGCCGCCTTGCGCTGATCAAGGGCGAGCAGAAATTGACCGATTCTCAGTGGGTTGCACCTTATGAGACGCTGGCCAAGTGGGGTGGATATCTGGGCGACGGGTATGAAGCTCAGACCTATCCCGACAGCCAGAACCTATTTACGCTGGGCCGCGCCGCGATCTATCCGGCAGGCAGCTGGGAAATCTCGGGTTTCAACACGCAGGCCGATTTCGAAATGGGCGCCTTCAAGCCGCCGGTCCAGAACGCAGGCGACACCTGCTATATTTCGGACCACACCGATATTGGCATCGGCATGAACGCGGCAAGCGAAAACCAGGAAGCCGCACGCACCTTCCTGGCTTGGGTCGCAAGCCCCGAATTTGCGAGCATCTTTGGCAACGCCCTTCCGGGCTTCTTCCCGCTCTCCAGCACTCCGGTCGAGCTGGAAGACCCGCTGGCCAAGGAAATCGTCGGTTGGCGTGATGAGTGCGAAAGCACGATCCGCTCGACCTACCAGATCCTGTCGCGCGGTACGCCGAACCTCGAAAACGAGACCTGGAACGCCTCGGTCAACGTCATCAAAGGCACGGAAAGCCCTGAAGATGCCGGGAAACGCCTGCAGGACGGCCTGGCCACCTGGTACGCGCCACATCAGTAAGCCACTCACCCCACCAACGGTTCCGGCCCAACGGCCGGAACCACTCTGAACCTTCGAGGCATGTTATGGGCACCAGCCGGATCAAATGGCACATCGTGGTCTTTCTTGCGCCTGCTGTGCTTGTCTACTCGGCCGTCATGGTCTTTCCGCTGTTCAACACTTTGCGGCTTGCGCTGTACACCGAGGTTGATCAGGCGCGCGTTTTTGTTGGCCTCGAAAACTTCCGTACCCTGTTCGGCGACCCGCTGTGGTCTGACGCCTTCTGGAACGCCTTGGGCAATAATTTCTGGTTCTTCTTCATCCATATGCTGGTCCAGAACCCAATCGGCATCGCGTTGGCGGCGATGCTCAGCCATCCGCGACTGAGGTTTGCCGCCTTCTACCGCTCGGCGATCTTCATCCCGACGATCCTTTCTTTCGTCATTGTCGGCTTTGCATGGAAACTGATCCTGTCGCCGATATGGGGCATTGCGCCCGATCTGCTGGCATCCGTTGGCCTCAAATCGCTCTACGCCCCTTGGCTGGGGAAAGAGGAATATGCCCTGACCACGCTGGCGCTGGTTTCGGTCTGGCAGTTCGTGGGCATCCCGATGATGCTGATCTACGCTGCCCTGCTGTCCATCCCAGAAGAGATTCTGGAGGCCGCCGAGGTCGAAGGCATCACCGGCATGGCCGCCTTCTGGAAGATCAAGCTGCCGCTGATCCTGCCGTCGATCGGTATTATATCGATCCTGACTTTCGTGGGCAATTTCAACGCGTTCGACCTGATCTATGCCGCACAAGGCGCGCTGGCGGGACCGGATTATTCGACCGATATTCTGGGTACGTTCATGTACCGCACCTTCTTTGGCTTCCAGTTGCAACTGGGCGACCCGCATATGGGCTCGGCCATCGCGACGGGGATGTTCTTCATCATCTTGACCGGGGTTTGCCTGTACCTGTTCCTGATCCAGACCCGCATCCGCCGGTATCAGTTCTGAGGGGGCGCGAGACATGAACAAAGCCCGCAGAAATCCGTTCAACCTCGCCGCAATGCATGGCGCGCTGATCCTCTACACGCTGATCGCGCTGTTCCCGGTCTTTGTGATCCTGATCAACAGCTTCAAGACCCGCAAAGCGATCTTCCGCGAACCGCTTGCCCTGCCGGACGCCGAGACATTCTCGATGATCGGCTACCAGACGGTGATGAAACAGGGGGATTTCTTCCTGTATTTCCAGAACTCGATGATCGTCACCGTGGCGTCGCTGTTCTTCATCCTGCTGTTCGGGGCGATGGCGGCTTTTGCGCTTAGCGAGTATCGGTTTAAAGGCAACACCCTGATGGGGCTCTATCTGGCTTTGGGTATCATGATCCCGATCCGTATCGGCACCGTGGCGATCCTTGAGATGATGGTGGCGACCGGGCTGGTCAACACGCTGATGGCGCTGATCCTCGTCTATACGGCGCAGGGCCTGCCACTGGCCGTGTTCATCCTGTCCGAGTTCATGCGGCAGGTCAGCGATGACCTGAAGAACGCAGGCCGTATCGATGGGCTAAGCGAATACACCATCTTCTTCCGTCTCGTCCTGCCGCTGGTTCGCCCCGCGATGGCGACGGTGGCAGTATTCAATATGATCCCGATCTGGAACGACCTCTGGTTCCCGCTGATCCTCGCCCCGGCGGAAGAGACAAAAACCCTGACGCTGGGTAGTCAGGTCTTCATCGGCCAGTTCGTGACCGACTGGAACGCGGTTCTGTCTGCGCTAAGCATGGCGATCCTGCCGGTCATGATCCTGTACGTCATCTTCTCGCGGCAACTGATCCGCGGCATCACCTCGGGGGCGGTCAAATGATCCGGGTTCTTGTCGCAGGTCTGGGAAATATGGGGCTGAGCCATGCGGTGGCGCACCATCACCATCCGGACGCCGAGATCGTCGGGTTGGTGAACCGGTCGGGTGAGGTCGGGCATCCTGACCTGCAGCGCTATCCGGTATTCACCGATTTCTACGCAGCTTTGGCCGAAACCAAACCCGATCTGGCGGTCATCGCTACCTATTCCGACAGCCACGCGGATTTTGCCTGCGCCGCGATGGAGGCCGGGGCGCATGTGTTCGTTGAAAAACCCCTGGCAACCACTGTCGAGGATGCGCGCCGTGTGGTCGCCAAGGCGGTCGAGACAAACCGCAAGCTGGTCGTCGGCTATATCCTGCGCCACCACCCCTCGTGGATGCGACTGATCTCGGAGGCGCGCGATCTGGGCGGCCCTTACGTCTTCCGCCTGAACCTGAACCAGCGATCCACCGGCCCGACATGGGAAACGCACAAGGCACTGATGCAAACAACTTCGCCTATTGTCGATTGCGGGGTGCATTACGTGGATGTCATGTGCCAGATCACCGACGCGCAACCCGTCCGCGTAAACGGCATGGGCCTGCGTCTGTCCGACGAAATCGCCCCCGACATGTACAATTACGGCCAGTTTCAGGTCGTTTTCGAGGACGGCTCGGTCGGTTGGTACGAGGCGGGCTGGGGCCCGATGATGTCGGAAACCGCGTTTTTCGTGAAAGACATCGTCTCACCCAACGGGGCCGTGTCGATCACCGAAGGCAACAAGGGCGAGTCGGATGATGTGGACGGGCATACCAAGGTCGGCGGCATTCTGGTGCACAGACCCGATGGCGACACCTTGATCGAGATGCAAGGTGAGCCGGGCCACCAGCAGCTTTGTGATGCGGAACAGGCTTACATGCTGAAAGCCATTGCCGAAGATATCGACCTGACCCGTCACATGAACGACGCCGTGCAATCCCTGCGCATCTGCCTTGCCGCCGATCACAGCATTCGGACCGGCCAGCCGGTCGACCTGAAGGAGACGTAACGTGACCGCCCTGACCCTCTCAAACGTTTGTAAATCCTTCGGGGACGTCGACGTGCTGAAGAACATCGACCTGACCGTCGAGGAGAATGAGTTTGTGGTGTTCGTCGGCCCCTCGGGTTGTGGCAAGTCCACCCTGTTGCGGGTGATTGCGGGGCTCGAGGATGCGACCTCGGGTACGGTGGAAATTGATGGTCAGCAGGTCAATACCGTCCCGCCCGCCAAGCGTGGCATTGCGATGGTGTTTCAATCCTATGCGCTGTATCCACACCTGACGGTACGGGGGAACATGGCGCTGGGTCTGAAACAGGCGGGCCACGCCAAGGACGAAATCTCGCGCCGGATCACCGAGGCCAGCCGGATGTTGTCGCTGGAGGACTATCTGGAACGCCGCCCGGCGGAACTGTCCGGCGGTCAGCGCCAGCGTGTCGCCATTGGCAGGGCGATTGTGCGCAACCCCAAACTGTTTCTGTTCGACGAGCCGCTGTCCAATCTGGACGCAGCCCTGCGCCTGAACACGCGGGTCGAGATCGCCAACCTGCACCGCCAAATCAGCGCCAGCATGATCTACGTGACCCACGACCAGACCGAGGCCATGACGCTTGCCGACAAGATCGTGGTTCTGCGCAGCGGTCGGATCGAGCAGGTCGGCACCCCGATGGAGCTGTATAACAATCCCGCAAACCGGTTTGTGGCCGAATTCATCGGCTCTCCGGCAATGAATTTCGTTCCGGCTGAGATGATTGGTGGCAGCACCGGTACCGTCTTCGGCATCCGCCCGGAATACGCCAGACTGGGTGACGCCGGGCCATTGTCGGGGACTGTCGTGCATGTGGAAAATCTGGGCGCGGATACGAATGTTCTGGTCAATATCGGAACCGACAAACCCTTCACGATACGCGCTTTCGGCCAGCATCGCGTGTCGCCGGGGGCCGAGGTCGGCATCACCTTCGAGCAAACCGATGTGCTTTCCTTTGACGGCGACGGCCAAAGGCTCTGACCTAAGAGAAAACGATTGGACGGGCCGTTCCATCGGACGTATGGGATAGACCAAGCCCAACCGCCTCGCCGAAGGACCTGCCGCATGAAAGCCGTTCTGTTCGAGAAGTTTCAGGAAGCCCCCAAACTGGTCTCGGCGCAGGACCCGACGCCAGAACCCCACGGCGTTGTCCTGAAGGTGGAAGCGACCGGAGTGTGCCGCAGCGATTGGCACGGATGGATGGGACATGACAGCGATATTGACCTGCCGCATGTCCCCGGTCACGAGCTTGCCGGTGTTGTCGAGGCCGTCGGCAAAGACGTCACCAATTGGAGCGTTGGGGATCGGGTGACAGTGCCCTTCGTGTGTGGCTGCGGGTCCTGCGCCGAGTGTCACGCGGGCCATCAGCAGGTTTGTGTGAACCAACAGCAACCGGGATTTACCCATTGGGGCAGCTTTGCCGAATATGTCGGCATCCATCAGGCCGATCTGAATCTGGTGGCCCTGCCGGACGCAATGGATTTTGCCACCGCCGCCAGCCTGGGTTGCCGGTTTGCCACTTCGTTCCGGGCGGTGGTGGATCAGGGCAAAGTCACCGCCGGTCAATGGGTGGCCGTTCATGGTTGCGGTGGCGTGGGTCTGTCGGCTGTGATGATCGCCAGCGCCGCCGGGGCCAATGTGATCGGGATTGACCTAGACCCCGCCAAGCTGAAACTGGCCCATGAGTTGGGCGCGGTCGCCACGGTTTCCGGGGCCGAGGCAGATGTTCCCGAAGCAATTCGCGAGATCACGAAGGGCGGCGCGCATGTGTCGCTGGACGCTCTGGGGCATCCGGTGACCATGACCAACTCGATCCTCGGCCTGCGTCCGCGGAGCAAGCATATTCAGGTCGGTCTGATGCTGGGCGATCACGCCGCGCCCGCAGTTCCCATGCCCAAGATCGTCGGGCAAGAGATCGAATTGCTCGGCTCGCACGGGATGCAGGCCCATCGCTATGGCGCGATGCTGGACATGGTTGAAAGCGGCAAACTTGACCCCGCCCGTCTTGTCGGAGATCGGATCAGTTTAGAAGATGCCCCGAAGGCACTGATGGAGATGAACAAATTCCGATCCATCGGTGCAACCGTGATCACAAGCTTCTAGGTATTCGGCCCGAAACGCCGGTTTTTTGAACGATCTGTGCGGTTATCTGTACGCCCGGATATGTGTTTCGGCAGCAGGACGGGAATACTGGGCGGACCCTCAGTATCGAACGGAGTTCTACCGATGAAAACGTTTCTCGCGGCTATCGCCGCCACTCTTGCCATTGCGGCCCCTGCCACTGCTCAAGAGCTTGCTGATATGAGCGACCTGGAATACGCCCATATCGCTTACACGGCGGACAATATCGACATTCGCTATGCCCATCTGGCGCTGGCCCTGTCGGAAAACCCCGAGATTCATGAGTTCGCCAACACCATGATCCGCGACCATACGGCGGTGAACGAAGCCGCGCTTGGGTTGCTGGACAAGCTGGGCGCAACGGCGCAGGACAACGCATTCAGCCAGACCCTGAACGCAAACGCCGAGAAAATCATCGACAACCTGTCCCAGTTGCGTGGCGCAGAGTTTGACGAGGCCTATGCCGCGAACGAGCTTGCCTATCATCAGGCCGTGAACGAACTGGTCGAAAACACCATGATCCCGAATATCGACAACGCCGAGGTCAAGGCGCTGTTCGAGCAGGGGCTTGAGATTTTCAAAGCCCATGAAGGCCATGCGGAAATGATGGTCGAGTCGCTGAACTGATGCCTCGACCCCTGTCCCGAAGGTCGGTCATTGCCGGGGCGGCGGTCTCCGCAGCCGCTCTGGCAATGCGCTCGCAGGCCTCTGAGCCAACCACGCATGAGGTCAAGATCCGGCGCTTTACGTTCCAGCCAGACCACCTGCAGGTCAGGCCAGGCGACCGGATCATCTGGACAAATCTGGACATTGCTCCGCATACGGCCACTGCGGACGGGAAAAGTTGGGATACGGGTGAATTGACCCAGAACGACAGTGCCGAAATCGTCGTGGAAGACGGCATGGAGCTATCCTATTTCTGCGTCTTTCACCCGCATATGAAAGGCACCATTGAGATCGTTTGAGTTTCAATGGTGCCGTCGACGCCGAGCGGCTTTTACCCGCTGATGCAGAACACTCGCGGTTGTTAAATTCGTCACGTCTGGATGCCAACGGCGATTGTCATCAAACGTTACCTTGCGTTACCTTGCCGGTATGACCGTGACCCGTCTGACCGGCCTGCTGACCGGCGTTCCGAGCATCCTCTTGCTGTGCCTGACATTCTGGGCGACGCAGGCTTACGCCTCGGGCCGGGTGGCATTGCTGATCGGCAATTCCGACTATGCGTCCCCGGACATGGCTCTGCGCAACCCGGTGAATGATGTCACCGCGCTGAGTGCCGCGTTGCAAGAGCTGGGTTTTGCCGTCACAGAGGCCACCGATCAGAACGCAGGAGCGATGCAGCAAGCGCTGGATCAATTCGGCGCGGCAGCGGAAGGCGCTGAGATGGCGGTGTTTTTCTATGCCGGGCACGGCGTTCAGATTGGCGGAGAAAACCATCTGATCGGCACCGATTTTGCGGGCAGCGATCTGCAGGCGCTTAGGCGCAGTTCGTTGACGCTGGACCGGGTGCGGGACGTGATGGCCAAGGCGGGTCCGAAGGTGGGCATCCTGCTGCTCGACGCCTGCCGGAACAACCCTTTCTCGGACAGGGGCATGGTCGAACAGGGCCTGGTCAGAATGCGCGGAGGGGCCGGGCTGCTGATCGCCTATGCCACCGATCCCGGCAACGTGGCGTATGACGGGGTCGGCGACAACAGCGTTTTCACTTCTGGCCTGCTGGATCATATCGCGACGCCTGATCTGGATGTCCGGCTGATGCTGGGCCGGGTGCGTCAGCAGGTGGTTCTGGAAACGGACGGGCGTCAGATTCCCTGGGTCGAGGAATCTGTGCTGGATGAACACAGTTTAGCACCGGGTCTGCCAGCGGAGACCGCTGACGACGAAACCGCCGCCGATCTGGCACATTGGCGCGGCATTGCCTCCAGCGCGGATGCGTCTGATTTCGAAACCTACCTGCAGGCTTACCCCGACGGGCTGTTCGCGGCTTTCGCTAAGGATCGCATTGACGGTCTGAAGGCTGGATCGCCCGGAGCGCTTGCTCCGGTGAACGCCTCGCTGACCGAGGCCAATCCGGAAAAACTCGCGACGGCACTGGTGGCCTTAGGGCATCTGCACGATGGGCAAACTCGTGATCTGGGTCCGGCGCTGGACAGCTATCGCCGTGGGTTATCAGCGCAGGAGGTTGCCTCGGCCGAACGGTTATTTGAAGACGCGGCGCAGGTTTCGGTCTTTCTGGCCGCGACCACCTTGCAGCGTTTGCGCACCGACATCGTGGCCCTGCGCAGCGTTGAGCGCACTCTGGGGATCGCCGAGGACGCGCTGGCGCAGATCGAGGACATCGCCCGTACCAACTCCGACGCCCTGCCCGTTTTGCAGCAGGCGCGGAACGATGTGTACGATATCTACCGCTCGCGCGGCATCATCCTGCGCCGTCTGGACCAAAGCCGCAGTTACTATGACGAAGTGCTGAACCGCTCGGTCGTCTTTTTTCCACCCGACATTGATACGTCGATTATCAGCGCGGCTTCCGGCTCGCGCGACCTGACCTATGCCAATGCGCAACTGAACACGGACGCCGCCCTGTTTCTGCGGCATGTTGCGCAGGCGGAAGATAGCAAAAAAGGAAGTTACCAATGGCTGGCCGATCTCATACCTCCCGACTAAGCGCGGCATTCCTCGTCGTGTCCCTGACCCTGACGGCCTGTGGCGGTGGTAGCAATGAGCCGACCGCCGCGCCCGAGGCAACGCCCGGCGGATCATCACAGGCCGAGGCCGATCTGGCCAAACAGGCCGCTGCTATGCAAAAGACCATCCTGCAAGGCGCGGTTGCAGGCGGTGTGACCGGCGGAGCCATCGGGTTCGGTCTGGGCGGCAGCGACGATGTGGGCACCGGACTTTCCATCGGCCTTGGGGCCGGAGCGCTGGCGGGTACCTATGTGTCATTTGTTCAAAGAAACTACGCGGGGCGGGAATCCCGTCTGCGGCAGATCAAGAAGGATCTGGATCAGAACGCCAGCGAAATGCAGACAACGCTGAACGTCATGAATCAAGTCCTTGCGGCGCAAAAGGCCGAACTTGGCGCGCTGAACGCCGGTGTTGCCGCCGGAACCGTGGAGCCGGCCCAATTGCAGCAGGAACTGGCCGAGGCCAACGGGAACTTGACCCAGATGGAGCTGGCCATCGACGGTGCAACCAAGCGACAGGCTGAGTTCACCGAAGCGCGCAACCTGACCATCTCGCGCGGTCAGACGGCCTCGCCCATTGATGGCGATCTGGCGGCTCTGTCGAACCAGATCACGCAGATGCGCGGGATCGCCGGCGATCTGGCCTCATCGCTGTGACCGGGGGTGACATGATCCGCTTTGCCGTTTTACCCTGCCTTCTGCTGACCGCCTGTCAAACCACCACCGACCCGGCAGAGGGCGGGTTCTTCGCCGGGGTCTCCGGCATTGCCACCGGGGTCTATGACGACCGTATCGAGGCCGCGGAAGGCGATGTTGCCGCCGCGCAGGCCCGAAACGACGCGCTTTCGGCGCAAATCCGGTCCTCGGAATCGGAACTGGCCCAGTTGAAGCTGAAAATCCTGCAGCAACGCGACGCCATAGGCGGGGGCGATGCGGCTACCGCAGCCCGGATCGACAAGGTTCTGAATGACACACCCCAGGGGGCAACGGCCGATGCAAAATTGGCCGCCCTGCAGCGCAGTATTTCCGAGGCGCGCGCGCTGAGCGCCGATCTGGCGAAACTGTCTGGCTAGCCCTGACACCCGCCCAAAGCCCAGCGGCGCATGTTGACCTTTAGCCCGCCGCCATAAGGGTGTTGCTTGGCCACGTTCCCGGCGGCAGGCCGTTTGACATAGGTCTGGGCCTGATCGCACAGCGTCTCTGCCGTCCATTGATGGCAGTTGGAGCATTGCTGGTCTTTCCATAGCTCTTCGGGCAACCCCTCCAGCGGTGGGAATTGCGGGGAACCGGCTACCAGTTCCTTGATCGTCTGGCCGCGCACATACGAGTTCCCGAAGCTGAGCGGGGTATCCAGCGTCAGCGTCTCGTCAGCGGCAATTGTACCATCGGTTTCGGGCTCTGGAATCTTGGCGGTGGGCTCGGCCTTTCGGGTCACTGTCGCTTCCCCGAGGCGCAGCGCAGAAAGCCGTTCAACCGCCTGATTCGAGAACGCCCCGTCCGGGAAGCTGTGCAGATACACCTCGTAGGAATGGATGGAATCATCGGCCAGCGCCAGTTCATACATAAGCCGGTCGGTCTCTGTCGCCTCGGCCACCTGTTCCTGCTGCTCGGGCTGCGTTACGCCCGACGGCGGAGCGGTCCCGAAGGATTCGGCCAGAACGGTTTGCAACAGGTCGCTGGCCTTGTCCGCATGGATACTGTCAGGATAGGCGCGCATGAACAGCATGATCTGCACCGGATCGCGGGAATTGACCGCCTCTTGCCAAAGGTCTTCTTCGCTTTGGTGCTGCACGATCTTCGTTTCCGTCTCGATCGCGAAGGCAAAATCCTGTGTCAGCGAAGACGTGTCCCAAGGGGTTTGAAGGCCGCGGGTTTCTTCCAGTACATCGACACGGACTTTCTTGAACAGCTGCTCAATTGCCATGCCCGGCGTTTCGATATGTTCCGCCAGGCTTAGTGTGAAGGGGCTGTTGCCTACTTCACCGTCCAAGGCAACCCCGCCCGGATCGGTGGCATAGGCCAGAAATGTCCCCGTGGGGGCCTTCATCTCGGCCAGACCGTTGTCATCCATATCGGCAAGTTCTTCGAACGGATTGTTCCGGCAGGCATCCAGAATGACGATGTTGGTCTTGTTATGGGCCGAGGCCATCTGATGCAGGACTGACCGCGCCTCGACCGCCATCAGGTCAAGATCCGCGGGATCGTTCAGCGAAATATCCACCGGCAGAAGGTAGTTCGACCCAAAGGACTGCACGCCGTGACCGGCATAATAAAACAGGCCAACCGCATCCTCGCCGCCCTTGCGCAGGTCTCGGCCGAACTGGGAAATGGCGCGTTTCATCTCGATCTGATTGCTGTCCGACAGGTGACGGACATCGAAGCCGAGGTCGGTCAGCTTTTCACTGATCAGCTTCGCGTCGTTGACCGGGTTGTCCAATGCTGAAACGGACCCATAGGCCGAGTTCCCGATGACCAGCGCAATGCGCGGTTCGGCCACCGCCTGAGCGGTCCACAAAACCCAGATCATCGCAATCAGAACTTTTACTTTGCGAAGCACGTCAGATCCTCTGTTTCCGTCACCCTACCAGCCCCGTGACCTTGGGGCATCATGACGGTTCGAAATTTTCTACCAAGCTTTTTTGGCTTTCTTGTGGCCACCGCCTGACATATCCCGAAATAAGGATCAAGCATAGGAACAGGTTCACACATGGCGCGCTCAACCCCGATGCGAAACTTTTTTGCCATAGCCGGATTGCTGCTGGCGAACAGTGCATGGGCCCAAAGCGCCGATCCGTTCGAGCATGGGTGGAAACTGGATGCCGAGGCTTCGGAACTGCAATTTCTGTCGGTGAAGAAGAACTCGGTGGCGGAAAACAGCGGGTTTGCAACCCTTTCTGGCGTGATCAGTCCCGAAGGCTCTGCCGACATCCGGGTTCAGATGGACAGTGTTGATACCAGCATTGACCTGCGCAACGTGCGCATGCGGTTCCTGTTCTTCGAGACCTTCAATTTTCCCGAGGCGGTCATCACCGCGCAGCTTCCGCCCGAAGAGTTGGTCGATCTGCATCAGACCCGCCACAAGATCATCGACCTGCCTTACACCCTGTCGTTACACGGTGTGACCAAGGACAGCGTTGCGCAGGTCGCTATCACATTGGTCGACAATGACCGGGTGGCGGTAGCAAATACGACCCCGATCGCCATCGCCCTGCCCGACTTCAACCTTGAAGAAGGGCGCGGCAAGCTGGAGGAGGCTGCAGGCGTCGATATCCTGCCTTTCGGCTTTATCAGCTTTGGCTTCGTGTTTGACCGGGCCAAGGCCGGAACTCCGCCGAAGCTGGAGGTCGCATCAGCGGCACCAGGGGCCGCCGCGCTGGAAACCAAGGGTGATTTGGATCGTGAAGCCTGCGAAGGGCGGATGGAGATTCTGTCGCGCACCGGCAACATCTACTTCAACTCGGGCAGCGCCCGCCTGAGCGACGCGTCTATTCCGCTGCTGGCGAACCTGCATGACATCGTCGATCGCTGCCCGGACCTGACCATCGAGATCGGCGGCCATACGGACAGCGACGGCTCTGATGCGGCAAACCGCGCGCTCAGTGAGCGGCGGGCGCAGGCGGTGAACAACTATCTGGTGGATCAGGGCATCGCATCCGAACGGCTTGTGACCGTGGGCTATGGTGAAAGCCGTCCGGTGGTCTCGAACGACACGGCAGAGGGCAAGCGCCGCAATCGCCGGATCGAGTTTATACCGGTGAACTAACCGCCGAAGGTCGATCAGTTCCCGGCCAGAATGATCGGATCAAACCCGCCGCTGCGCCATTGCTGAAGTGCTGATACGAAATTAGGGCCCGGCACACCGTCTATGGCACTTGAATAGTAACCTGCTTTCTGCAGCAGTTTCTGAACCTCCATCACGGTTTCCCGCGACCACTGGTCCGAGGCCAGAGACAGCTGGTTCAGGATCGAACCATCATCTTCGGCGGCCCCCCGCAGCAACATACGTGCGGCCTCCAGTGGATCGCTTGGAACGCCGCGCCCTTCATCCAGCAGGATTGCGGCGGCCAGATATCCCTGATACTCGCCATTCCGTGCGGCTTTCTGGAAATAGCCAAACGCTTGTGCAGGTGCCCCCGCAATGCCGTCCTGTGCGAGAACACCGAGATTGAACGTCGCCTTGGCTGACCCGCCCTCGGCTGCGCTTTGCAGTAACGTGATTGCGCGGGCCTCATCCTTGGGCACAATCTGACCTTCGAACAGGGTGACGGCCAGATTGATCATGGCGTCGAAACTGCCCCCCGCTGCTGCACGTTCGTACAGGTCCATCGCAGCGTTTACGTCCTGTGGCACGCCGGTTCCGCTTTCGTGCAGTTGTGCCAGCGATACCATTGCCCGCAAGTCGCCTTCAGCCGCTGCTTGCTGATACAGCGTGACGGCCCGTTCCACATCACCCGCCGCAATCGTTGCCCGCGCCAGCAAGGCCACGTAGTGCGACAGATCAGGCGTCTGCGCTGCGGCGGCGCTACAGGCCTGGATGGCGGTCAGCGCGTTTTCCTGTAGGCGGCTGAACGGCACGCCGGGAATGCTGGCCGTCCGGTCCCGCGGATGGGTGGCCAGCCGTTCACATATGCCGCCCGGAGTGCTGTCTTCGGGGCGCGGGATCGAAGCAATCAGGCGGCGCGCCTGATCCACATGGTTTCCGCTTGGGTATTGCTCGATATAGAACTCCAGCAAGGGCCGCATCCGGCTGCGTTGCGCTAGTTTCCACAGTCGCTCGGCCTGTTCGTCCTGATCCTCGACTGAAAGGGCGCGGGTCAGCGTCTCGCCCTGCCCGGCCCGGTCCAGAAACGCCACAACCTCGTTCACATGCGCCCCTTGCGGGTAACGGTCCATGTAAAGCTGCATCAGTGAGGCGTCCTGCGCGTTGGCGGCAACCTGCCACAGCAGGGTCTCTTCCGAGGCCGTCACCGGGCTGTTGTCAAACCGGAACTGCCGGGTCAGCGATGAGTTGTCCCACGGAATCTGCCGACCTCCGGTCGAGGCCAGAACATCCTTGCGGACCGAGATCATCAGGTCGGAGATATCCTGCCCCGGCGTGTAGATATGGCTCAGCAGCGCCTCGGTGAAAAAGCTGTTCCGACCGGTGCCGTCATAGGCCACGTTGTCCGGCTGCGTGGCATAGGCAAACATGAAATCCGCCGCACTGCCGACCCGCGCCAGCCCGCCGCCGCCCACATCCAAGCCAGTGCCTTCAAACGGATTGTCGCGGCAGGCGTCCAGAAACACCAGCCGGATACCGTCGGAGCTCTCCATCCTTCCCACGAATTCTTGCATAGGGATGGTTTGGTCCGGGATATCTTCGGGCGCTGAGATTTGCGCATCGACCGGAACCAGATAGTTTTGCCCGCCCACCTGAAACCCGTGCCCGGCGTAGAACAGCAGCGAAACGTCGGAATCCGCTGCAGTGGCACCGTAAGATTCCGCCAACGATAGCATCTCATCGCGCGTCAGATCGGTGCCAAGGAATACCTCGAACCCCAACCCCTCTAGCGCAATAGCCAGGTCCGAGGCGTCGTTGATCGGGTTGTCCAGCGGACTGACCGAGGCGTAGTCCGAATTGCCGATCACCAGCGCGACCCGCTTGTCGGCCAGCGCCGTGCAGGCGCTGAACAGCGTCAGGAAAAGGGCCGCAAGGCAACGGATCACAAACACAGGCAAACTCTCCGACGGATCAAAGGCCGATGGCGCGCGTCAGACCGATTTCGGCTTGTCCGACAGCGGCTACAATCGTGTCTACCTGCTGGTTCTGGATGATGGCAAGTTCCGGATCGCTCGCTCGTATCAATGTGATGGCCTTGCGGATCTCACGCTGGGCCTGGCGGATTTGCTGTCGCGCCTGCTGGACCGCCTCGCGACGGATCGCTGCGCGCTCTTCCGCCGTGGTGGCCAGCGCCAACCGCCGGTTGGCGTCTTCACCGGCTTCGCGAATACCGGCACTGGCCCCGCGAATGATATCCCCGATGGATTCCAGCCCCGGCGGCAAGCCGTCCACGATCTGATCGAGGTCGGAAGCATAATCATCCATCGCATCCGCCAAGCAGGCCAGGTACTCGCTGACATTGTCGCCGCTGCTGGCGCAGGACGAAACCTCACCATCAAAGTCCTGCGACACGTTTTCAACCGTTCCAAGCGCCGTTTCGGCTTCGGTTACGGTGGTGACCGCAGTACCGCCACCGCCGCTTCCGGTAATCGTGGTGTCAACCGTGGGTGTGATGGTGATCTGCGGGAGTGGGGGGACCGGTATGATAGTGGTTCCGCCGCCAATGACCGCAGCGCCGGGCAAGGCCGCAACGGTGAAGGTCTGACTGGCCGAACTGGTCAGGTTGGAGGTATCGACCGTAAAGGTCGTGGCCCCTGCCGAGGTGCTGGCAAAGGTCAGCGTTTGGAAAATCGGCGATGTGTTCAGCGAATCTGACACCGGGCCAAACATGTAAGAGGACGGGCCACCGTAGACGTTCCCTGTTGCGGTGGCGGTCGACGTCGAACCTGCAGGAACCGCCAGGCTGTCCGGTATTGCAAACACCACGGGCGAGGTCGTGTAGTTCGCCGGGTTCGTGCTGCCTGTGCCGGGCGCCCAGGTCGTTGTGAAATCCCAGCCCTGCGCTGATGCCAGCCCATAGAAGGTCGCCGTGTCCTGAAGCTGAGCTGTCGTCAGGCCCTGCCCTCCGGCGCTGGTGGTCAGGCCTGATGTGGACGTGTTCCAGAACGAGCCATTGACCGAGCCGGTGTTTTGGCCGACCAACCCACCAAGCGTTGGAGTATTGCCACCGGAGAAACCGACAGACCCCGTCGAATAGGTCCGGGTTATCGTGCCGCCGTTGTTGTTTCCGACCAGACCACCCAAATTGGCGGGTTCCGTGGTTGAGGACACCATATTGCTGCCAAAGACACTCGCCGTGGAATAGGAATCCCGGATCAGACCCGAATTCCCGCCAACCAGCCCGCCCATGGTGAACCTGATGGCGTCCGCCCCTGTTACGGAACCAGAGCTATTGGATCGGATGATATTTCCCGTGTTCCGTCCGACCAGACCCCCGATGAACGCAGTACTGGATTCGATCGGCACCACCGACACATCTGCGGTCGAATAGCTGTCGATCACGGTTCCGTCGTTGATCCCGACAAGTCCCCCAGCGGGCGCATAACCGCCGCTGAACAGATCCCCCGAGACCATGACGCCCGACACCGTGCCCGAATTGATGGCGGCCAGGATGCCGCCCTCGCCCACTGAGACATCGGCGTTTGTGATGGAAAGATTCTGAACTGTCCCGCTCAGGTTGTCGAAGAGACCCCCGGGATTGAAGTTATCGTTGATGAAAAGCCCGTCGATGGCAAATCTGTTTCCGTCGAGCGTTCCCGAGAAATCCATCGGACTAAAGCCGCGGAACCAACTGTTTGTTGCCGAGGCATCGATGTTGTTCACAAGCTCGTAGTTCAGGTTGGACAGGGCCATACCGCCGATCCCCTGCAGACCGTAGACATCGGTCAACTGGTATGGGTTGCCGCTTGTCCCATTACCGCCGGTCACGCGCAGGAAATTCGCCTGTGGGTCGATATCAAAATCTGCCGCCGCAAAACTGGGCAGACTGGATGATATTTGCCGCCAGAAGCCTGCGACCAGTGAGAAGACCCCAACATTGATGTCACCTCCCGCGCCGGTGGTGATCAGACCCACGCCATCGACGGCCCCGAGCGCCGTCAGAACCAGACCTCCGTTGGGGCCGTTGATCGCACCGTTCAGGGTGATGGCGTTGTCGGCGTTCAGGATAAAATCATTCGTCGAGGTCCAGTCGATATCTGCATTGATCGTGATGTTACCGGCATCTGCCCCAGAGCCCGAGGTGTCCAACGTTACGTTCGCCGTTGAAAGCTGGGCTTCAAGCCCAGCTTCGGTAAATGTGCCCGGGACCGTTATGTTCAAAGGGTCAAACAGCAAATCGCCGGTTTTGCCGTTGGGTGCGCGCAGGTCGGCGAAGCCGCGATAGACCAGATCGGTTTTGCCGGAAACCTCGACAAATCCACCGTCGCCCGACTGCGCGCCGCCGCGGGCCGAGATAGTGCCTGAGAACGTCGTCAGGTCATCCGACCATACGATGATCCGCCCGCCATCGCCGTCGTCGCCGCCATTCGCGGTTAGCGTTGTGTTCGCGTCCGCGCTTGTGGTTTGCGCCGTCTGCAGGTTTCCACTGCCCTGATAGTCGCCGCCAACCCGGATCGTGCCGCCGTCACCGGCCCCCGCCCCGTCTGCGTTCAGCTTGGCCCCGGCCAGAGCGATTGCCTCACCCGTAATCGTGATGGATCCGCCGTCCTGCGCCCGAACCTTGGGCCGGGGCGAAGTGGCGACCAGTGTCTTGCGGGCGGAGGTGTCGATGCTTCCGCTGACCCGCACGCCACCACCGGCGCCGCCCAGTACGACTGCGCCGGATACACCGCCGACGGACCGGGCCTCGATCACGCCTGACATGTTGATCACCTGCCGCGCCGCATTGCGCGCGCTTGCGGCTTTCAGATGGACGACGCCTCCGTCCGCTTCGATGCGCCCGGAATTGGTGACAAGCGCCTCCATCGAGGCATCGTCACTGTTGGACGGCACCGCGACCTGCAGAAACCCGTCACCCGCGACGTCCAGCGTCACCTGCTCTCCGGCACCAAGTCCGACCTTGCCCAGCGGCACCCGGATCAGGCCCGAGTTGGACACTCTGCCGCCGATCAGCGCCGCGTATCCGCCCGGCACGACCGAGATGGTTCCCGCATTCTCGACCGCAGCAGACTGGCCATTGCCGTTGAAGCGATATCGTCCGTTCAGGAAATCATCGTCCGAGATATCCAGCGTCGAGGCCACAAAGCCCGCTGTGTTCACGTGCCCATTCGGACCGATGAAGATGCCGTTCGGGTTCACCAGAAAAACCTGGCCATTTGCGTTCAACTGGCCGTGGATCTGGCTGGTGGTATCGCCGGTCACCCGGTTCAGGATCACGCTTTGCTGACCCGGCTGGTGGATGTTGACGGTTGACCCGGAGCCAATCGAAAACCCGTTCCAGTTCACAATCGCGGACCCGGAGCCCTGCGTGATGTCCAGTTGGGTACCGCTGGGCTGCGTGATCGTCACGTTTCCAGCGGCCACAGTGCCACCGTTCGGCAAGGACTGTGCCAACGCCGTGGTGCCCATCAAAAACGCCGAGGCCGACAGCAGCGCGCCTCGGATAAATGTTTTTGGGCCTTTAGAACCTGCGACTTGCAACGATGCTGAAACGGTTTCCGTCTTCGCCAAGGTCATCGCGTTCCCCTCTCCCATATTCCACTCGCAACGATCCGGACCGATAGGCCGAATCCTCAATCGTGAACAAATCTGCGCCGATGCCATAGGCATAGGCTGTTGTTGTACTTTGCTCAAAAACCGTGGGCTGTTCCAATCCCAACTCGCCATATGCGCCAAAGACATAGGGCTTGAAAATCAGCGGAAAGCCCGCGATCGAAACCTGCTGCGACCGGCCCACTTCGGCGCGCATGACCCACCCGTCGTCACCGCGCAACTCGCCTGCGTCAAAGGCCGAAAGCTCGTTGGAACTGGCGATGCTGAACTGTTCGGACGTGACCAGCGGATCGCCGAAACTGGTCTGAATTCGGCCATTCACGCTCAGCGACCAGTTCGCATTCAGCGGGCGCTGGTATTGCGCCGACAGCACAAGCTTGGTGAACTCGGCGCTGGCCCCCTGCCGCGACAGGGGGGTATCGCCCGGCCCGACCGATGCGCTGGCCCCAAAGGCGTCCAGCCCGCGCGACAGGATGGCGCTGCCACTCAGGAAGGACCCGTTTTCGTAGTTTCGCGTGGCATCCAACGTTGCACGCAATACGCTGAGATCGTCATCATAGATCGGCAGGCGGACCGAGCCCACCAGCAGGTCTTGCGTGTCGCTGACCCGGTCAAGGATCAGTTGCGACGACAAATTGAATTTGCGCGAACGGATCCATGGGTAATAGAGCCGGATCGACAGCCTTTCAAACTCACTTTCGGTCGGCACAAAGTCCGAATCCGGGCGGGCCTTGCTGGACGTGACCTCGACATTGAAGGTCAGGCCATCATAGCCGATCGGAAACACCGTGCCGGCCGCCAGAATCCGATATTCAGCGTCGTCCGAGAAATACCGCGTGGGCGACCCGCCTGCGTTGAAATAAAACGTCTCGCCCATCTCAAGCGCGCCGTTGATCTCAAGCCCAAGGCTCAGGTTCAGAGGGCCGAGGTCGTCCGACAGCGTGTTGTCGAACCCATATGAGCCAGTGATCTCTTTGAACTGACCGTCCAGCGTCAGCACCGTGCCGCCAGCCGCATCACCTGCGGACAGGGTTGATGCCAGACGCAGCCCAAATGTATCGCCTGCCACCAACAGTGCGCGCTCGATCTGCTGCAGCTTGATGCCGCGCTTGCCGATCAGGGGTTTGGTGATCTCAACGACCCGGTCACGGGCTTGTTCGGGCACCTTTTCGGCATCGATCCGTTCTATGAACCCGTCAACGACGACGATACGCAAGGTTCCGCCATCGCGCAGGGTTTGCTGTGGCAGTACCACGCGGCTCAGAACAAATCCGGCGTTGGTATAGGCGCTTTCCAGCCGGTTGGTCGCGGCGAAGATTTCCGACACCGGCACCCGCTTGCCTGACAGTCGTTCGATAAAGGCGGCATTTGCGGCCTCCATCTGCGGCAGCGCGCCTTCAATCTCGACCCGGCCAACGGTTACGAACAGCTGATCCGCCCCTTCCGGGATCGGCGCGCCGGGGTCGCGGGCCACGGTGACGGGCCCCGTACTGCGTTGACTTTGCGGCTGAAATGTCGACGGCGCAAGGTTGGACGCGCTTTGCGCCAGCGCGGTATCCACCATGCCGAAGCTGCTACCGGCGACAAGCGCTGCTATCAATTTGAAACGTCGGGCATGCATCATAGATCAAGGGGGTTTGTCATCATTAACCGACCATGGTGGAAGAGTGGAACAGCGCTTAGCAAAGCGCAGCCCGTATAGCAAAGCAAGATTGTATCGAACATTACCCGGTGCCTGTTGGATTTGTCCCACATCGTATTGAGCGTTTCTGAGCGCGCGTCTGTGTCAGACATCACAAATGCCGATCACATTTGCAGCCGCTACAGAAGACCTTGTTCAAGCCATTCCTCGATCTTGTTGCGGCTGACCTCGAAATGCATCGAATCCTCACGCCCCCAGGCTGCGCCCCAGACCCAACCCTCCTGCCGGAAGAAATCGGCGAGGATTGTCAGACCCAGCTGCGTTTTCCCATCGCCCAGCGTGTCCAGAACGCCGTCGATGTTCAGATCAACGGCCAGACCGTAGGCATGGGCCGAGGCCGAGGATGTTGCGCCACGAATACGGCGCACACATAACGACCCGGCCGTGTTGATGCGCGCATAAAGGTCAGGATCGGTGCGGCGGATGTTCTCGAACACGGCGCGCAGCGAATCAACCGCAGGTTTCAGCATCCGCACCCGGACCGGACCGACCTCTTCCAGAACCAGCTTTTCCTCAAGCCGGGGATTCGTCATCGACTGGCAGTCATCCGTCAGATCCTCGCGCGGCAGGCCGAATGTCTCTTTCAGGAATGAGGACCCCGCCAGTTCGAGGTCCCTGTTCACCTTATCCCGGTTGGCGATCAGAACGACCTGCGCATAGGCGTCGATGATGTCATTGGGCGAGGTGCTGTCATATCCGAAACTGTCCGCATCTTCATTGCCCTGCTGGAAAACAGGCCCGCCGCTTTGCGAACGCGAGATTTCCAGTGACAGTTGTTCCAACTGGTTGCGCATGTCTTCAACTTGCTGGCTGAGCATCTCAATCTCGATCCGCGCGCCCGAGTCGATTGCGGGCCCTTCGAAATTGTCCTCCATCGGAACGATTAGCGGAAACACATACCAGATGATCGGGGCAAGTATGATCGCCACCCCTAATATTATCGCCGGAACGATGCGCATTTGCCTGTTTTTCCTGTTTCCTGCCGCCTTCGGGCGTAAACCTAAAAGGCGCAGGGCGGGATGTCACGCAATTGCCCCAAAATTGTCGTTCACAAGTGTGACTTTCTTCATTGTCGCCCGTCAGACGCAACGGTACTCTTCGTGTCAAACAGGAAGGACTTAGGTTATGTTCGCACTTTCAACTTTGAAATTCATCGGGGCCTCGGCTTTTGCGGTTGTGTGTACAACCCAACTTGCGCTGGCTCAGGAAAATGAACTGACGGCTGACGAGATCACCGACGCGTTCAACAAGCAAAAAACGCGCGGTCTGGTTATCGTGCCCTCGAACAGCGGCACCGCGGCGACGGACGACACGGCTGAAACCACCGTTGCCGCCGCGCCCACCGAATATCAGCCGGTGGATACGGAAGATCAGGTCAACATTCAGATCAGCTTTGATTTTGCTTCGGCTTCGCTGCGGGCCGATCAGAAACCAAAGCTTAGCTCGCTGTGCCAGGCGATGAAAAACGTGGACGTGAACGTTTTCCAGATCATCGGCCACACCGACAGTGCCGGCTCTGCCGAATACAACCAGAACCTGTCGCTGCTGCGCGCGAAAGAGGTCAAACGGTTCCTCGTCAGCGATTGCGGCATTGCCGAAACACGGCTGGAAGTGCTGGGTGTTGGCGAAGCAGAACCTCTGAACAAGGACAATCCGCGCGCGGACGAAAACCGCCGCGTTGAATTCCAGGCTCTCGGCTGATTTAGTATCCGCTAACCACAAAAAACTTCCGAGGGCAGCATGACCGAATCCCGCGCAGGCGACCTGTTTCAGCCGGGCGATCTGGTAAACAATACATATCGGATCGAAGCCATCCTTGGGCGGGGCGGCACATCTGACGTCTACCGGGCCCGCTCCGAAATATCGGGGCGGCTGGCCGCGTTGAAGGTTCTGAAGGCCGAGTTTTCCAGCAATGACGACTACCTCGTCCTGCTGACCCGCGAGGAAGAGATCCGCGACATCCGCCATGACGCGGTTGTGCGCTATTCCGAGAACAATCGCACCGCAGACGGCCATGTCTATCTGGTGATGGACTATGTCGACGGGCCAGGGCTGGATCAGAAGCTCAGCGAAGGGCCGATGTCGGCGGCGGACATTCTGACCGTCTGCAAACGGGTGTGTGAGGGGCTTGAGGCCGCCCATGCCCGCAACATCGTTCACCGTGATCTGAGCCCTGACAACATCATCCTGCGCGACGGTGATCCGGCGCAGGCGGTGATCATTGATTTCGGCATCGCCAAAGACACCAATCCAGGCGCGGAAACCATTGTCGGTGGCGAGTTCGCCGGCAAATACGCCTATGCCGCGCCCGAGCAATTGTCGGGCAAGACCGACCAGCGCACCGATATCTATTCTTTGGGCGCGCTGTTGCTGGCCAATTTCCGGGGCCAAAGGGCGGATGCCGGGCGCAACCTGCTGGAGGTCGTCGAGAACAAGAAAGCGCCGCTGGATACGGCTTCTGTACCTGAGCCGTTGAAAGCGATCCTCGACAAGATGACCGCGCCCAATCCCGATGATCGATATCAGACCGCCAGCGATGTTCTGCGAGCGCTTGCCGCCGCGCGGTCGGGAGCGGTTGAGCAACCGCTAACGAGTATTGACGAAGACGCGACCGTGATTGTGCCCAAAAGCCAATCAGCAGCCCCCGAGCCGGTGATGGCGAAACCGGAACCTTCGCGGGGTTCAGATGCAGCGCAAAAACCGACCCAACCCGACGCGCCCAAGACGTCGCGCGGTGCACTTGTGCCGATCCTTGGCGTTCTTGCCGTCGCGGGCCTCGGGGCCGGTGGTTATTTTGGCGGGGTGTTCGACAGTTTCCTAGGGCCGAACTATCCGGTGGCCGCCCCCTACACGCTGGTGGCCGACAAACGCGACGGGCTGCCCCCGCGCGCCGTGGGCTTCGTTCCCTCCGAATCCGCCCGCGACACCATGACCAGCGAGATCACCGCCGAGGGCGGTGAGGTCGATCTGACGCTGGCCTCCGGCGACATCTCAGAAACATGGGGCAGCGCGGTCACCGATGTGATCGGCTCCGTCATGGAGATGGATGAATGGCGGCTCGTGGTGAACGGGAATGACGCCAAGCTGACAGGCCTTACGACAAACGAGGCCCTGCACGCCGAGTTGGAGCAACTCTATTCCGCCGGTCTGCCCGTCGGACTGCAGGGTACGGTTGAACTGGACCTTGAACCCCTGTTCCTGTCCACCGCCGAGATACGGCCCGTCCTGTCCGGGCTGGCCGATTGCGGTGCGTTGAAACTGGTCGATGCCCCGGCGACCGGGTATGGGCCTGAAAGCCCGATCCGGGTGAGCGGCACGTTGGCCTCGCAGGACAGCATGATCGGGCTCAGAACCGCCCTGACGGCTTTGGCCGGATCGCGGCCTTTGGATTTGGAGCAGGTTGCGCTATTGAACCCGTCGCTGTGCCTCATCGAGAACTTCCTGCCAAGCGCCCCTGCCAGCGATATCTCGATCGCGTTCTATAATGGTGAACAAGGCAACGCACCGAATCCTGCAGGCGATTTTGTCGTTGGGCAGAACCCGGTCATTGATGTCGATCTTCCCGGCGATGTGCAGGACGGGTTCCTGTCGGTGTCGGTACTGGACGTGTCCGGCAACGTGTTCCACCTTCTGCCCAACGTGACGCGCACTGAAAACGACATCGCCGCCCTGCGAGACGGGGAAGCTGGCCCCGTGTCAGTGCGGGTGGCCTATTCGATCCCGGAAAGTCAGGAGAACGGGGGTATCGCTTTTGAGGTCGACGACACTGCTCTGGGCAAAAGCAAGGTCATCGTTCTGCACACCGACAACCAGTTGTTCGACACCCTGCGTCCCACAACGGAATCCGCTGCTGGATATGCCGAGGCCCTGCGCGAGCAGGACCGAAATGTCGACACGCAGATCCTGTCGCTCGACAGCCGTATTCTGACCACCCTGGAACAATAGGAACGGGCTGCGCTGACCCATGCCCTGCTTTTGCAAATCCAACGCGGCGACGCTGCCAAATCTGACGCCAACCGCCAATCTGTCGGTTCAGGCGGTGCCGCCGCAGATGATGAAGCTGCTGTCTCTGCTGGGCCTTCAGGGCAACGCCAGCGGCCACGCACGGGCGGACCTAAAACTGAACGCGATGCTGCCCGCGATGACGCCGGATATGTACCTGCAGGCGACGATGGCGGCGAAGGCGCCCAATATCGCGCTGCCGCCGATCCTGCCCGGCGATGGCGGTGGTGCGATTTCGATGATGATGAAACTGGCGGTTGCCGGTTTCCCTCTGGCCGACCCACGCGCCCTGTTGGCCGAAGTGCAGCAGGCGGTTCTGAGCCTGGCTGCTAATGTTCTGCCGCAGGCACAGGCGATGCCTTCAATCCCGGGGCCGCAGCTGCAGAACATGACGCTGGCCGCAAACATGACCCTTGCGCTGCGCGCGCAGGGCATTTGTCCGATGGCTCTGGCCGGGCTGGATTACTCGTTTGAGGCGTCGATGGAGGCGGGCGAGGCCGGAGGGTCACGTGGCACCTGCTCCGCCGCGCTGAATTTCGCGGCTTCGTTGCCTCGCATCACCCTGCCGCCGTTTGCCCTGCCGCTGCCGAAACTCAATCTCGCGCGGCAACTGGCCCTGCTGGCTCCGGCGGGGACCGCGCCGGCGGCCATGGGGCTGCCGCCGATCTCCGATCCGAACATGATGAAGGCGCTAATGGGTCAACTGGCTGCCCTGTCGACCGTTCCGGTGCCCAACCTGCCCGTCTCGCTCGACGATCTGCAGGCCATGGCGGATCAACTTAAGGACCTTGCCACGATACAAGAGGCCTTCGGCCCCGATGCCCTGACCCCCGCCGGGGTCGCGCGGGTAAACGCAATGCTCAGCTATATCGCCCGCCTGAACGTGCCCATGCCGCTCGAGGCGCAGGCGCTGCAGATGCAACTGGACGCGCTGCCCAAGATCGACGACATCACGCAAGGCGCGCAGGCGGCGCAGAGCGGCGCGGTCAATCTGGCCGCGTCGATGAGCGTTCAGCCACCCGCCGTGCCCATCCTGCCAACGCTGCAGGCGCTGGCGAAACTGGCGAAATCTTTGCCCGGCCTGCCGCTGGGGCCGTGCGACGCGTGCAACACGGATATCGGCTCGGTCAGGGACAGTCTGGCCGGGATGCAGTTGCCGCCTGCCCCACCGCTGCCCGCTTTGCCTTCTTTCCCCTAAGCTACAGGATATCCACCACAACCACGGTGATATTGTCCGCCCCGCCGCCGTCGAGGGCGATCTGGATCAACTGGTCCGCCACCGTCTCAATCGGCATTTGGGACAGGGCCTTTTCCAGCATCGGGAACGTGGCATATTTGCTCAGCCCGTCCGAGCAGATTAGGAAGCGGTCGCCCGGCTGAACTTCGCCCCGGATCTTGTCCAGTTCCAGTTCCTCGCCCACGCCCACCGCGCGGGTGATGGCGTTGGATTGCGGGTGCTGTTCGGCCTCATCCCAGCTCATCTGCCCGGCCAGCACCAGATCGGCGACAACGGAATGATCGGTGGTCAGCATCTGAATCTTGCCGTCGCGCAACAGGTAAATCCGACTGTCCCCGGCCCAAAGCCCGACAAAATGACCGTTGGCCAGCATCATACAGGCGACCGTGGTGCCGATGGTTCCGCCGCCACGCGCCTCGGCCTCTTGCCGGATCACTGCATGGGCCTTGCGGATCACATCGCGCAATGTGCCAAGCCGGTCTGAGGGCGGCAGGCCCGGAGGGATAGCGGCCACCATATCGGCAACAAGGCGGCTGGCGTAATCGCCCGCTTCGTGCCCGCCCATGCCATCCGCCACCAGCCACAGGCTTTCTTCGGGCAGTGCCAGCACCGCGTCTTCGTTGATTTTGCGCTTAAGGCCGACATGGCTGCGGGCACTGTACCGAACGCGGTGACTTGAATTCATATTGGCATTGCCTCGGTCCAGAGAGCGGCGTGTAGGTTGAACAAGCCTTGCATGTTTGCCCCATCCGGTAAACCTTCGCAGACCATCATCCGAGGCACGCCGCCGATTTCGGTGCTCCAGATACTCGGGGTGCGATAACGTTGCGCCATCAGCCCCGCGGCCAGATCGGGCAACAGGCTGTCTGACACTTCGCCACGGGTCAGGACCATCGTCTGGCCACTGGCCCTTACCGGCGCGGTTGGTTGCTGCACGGGGACGGTCAGTTCCGCGAGCGCGCTTTCAAGCCTGTTGCGGGTCATGTCGTCCTCGAGCGCCGCCAGAGCCAAATCTTCGAGCTGATGATAGGTTTCGGACGCCCGGAAATGCGCCAGTATGGCCGAGCCTTCGTTCGAAACCGGCGCAACCAGCGTCAGCGGAAAGCGCCGACCGACGCGATCGACCGAGGGCATCAGAACGCCCAGCATCTTTTGCGGCCCGGCCAGCCCCGGCGACAGGCAGAACCGCCAGATCGGGGCGGACATGTAATGTGCATCCCAGGCCTGCCCCAAAACCTCGGACGCGGCCAGCATGCTGCGCTGAATCCACTCGTCCCAGGGCTGTACAAAGGCCGGAGCGACGCCCAAGCGGAAAAAATCCCCAACCGAAGGCATCTTGCCGAATGCGCCAAACCCGGCCTGCTGCATCAGAACGACTTCGGGCAGCTGAATTTCTGCAGCGCCGGCAGGGCAAATGGGTTGATGACCGAACCTGACTGCAACTGGAAGATCGCGATGCGGCCCCCGACGTTGAAAATCACCTTCTTGCGGTCCGAGACATTGGTGCGCCGCACCTCTGCCGCATCCAATAGGCGGAACCAGGCCCACGGCCCGTCCTTGGACAGCACGCTTTCAATGTTGCGCTTTTCCGGCTCGAAACTGACCCGCGCTAGACCGACCTGCCCCGGCCATGTCACGGCCATGGGCGAGGGCAACCCGCCGCGATGGCGGAAATCCAACGTCTGGCCGTCGATCTCCAGCTTCACGCCTTTGGCTTTGGGATCCAGCGCCTCGGGCATGATCTGAAACTGAATCTGGGGCTGCGGGCCTGCAGCAAAGAACGCCTCTTTGATCTCGGCGGCGTTCTGGAACTGTGTCAGAACCGCCTGACTGATACCCAGATCGGCCTCGTTCACGCCGGATTTCCACGACCAGGGCCGGGTGCGCATATCCACATGTTTGGCGAGGTTTTCGTTGAAAAACGTGTCGATCAGACCCTGAGGGCCGAATAGTTTGCCGAAATCGCCCATCGCCACATCCGCGCCAGACCGGCGATTGAACGGATACCGGTCCGAGACGACCTGCTCGCAGAAGGGCAGCACACTGGCCTGCCAACGCGCATTGATCGACGACCGCGTGCTGTCCGAGGTGATCCCCGACGAGCCGTCGATGATCTGCACGGCCCAGCGTTCCATCGGGCCGGGAATGCGGGCGGCCTCCTGCTGGAATTGCTGCAGCGCCTGCCCGGTTTCACCCCCCGACACGCCGCTGAACGACATCTTGTTCAGCTCTTGATAAACACCGGTCAGGGATCCCATCAGAAGATCAAGCTGCGAGGGCTGGCCCTCCTGACTGTCCACCAGCTCGTGCAGCCATGCGAACCGATCCTCGACATACTGACCCGGCTGCTGAACCGGTTCGCTGACCCCTGCCCCGCTGGACTTGGCCAAAGCCTCCAGCAATATCTGCGTCTGGACCGAGGTCGCCGATTGAAGCTCAAGGCTGGCCGCATCCGACAGCCCCTCGTTCAGCGCGTCGGTGTTTGGCAAAGCGGAACGCTTTTCGGTCAGCTTGGTCTCATCCGAAATCGACGTCAGCACGTTCACGATGGGCGAGGTCGGCCCCGAGAGCACGTTGGTCACTTCGACCGCATGGCTGAGGCTTTCCATCGGCACAATGTCGATATCACCCAGCATCGCGTCATAGCGCGCGATGTAGTCGTTGTAATAGAGGTCCAGAACATCGCGGCTGAGCGCGGCCAGCGCCTGTTCGGTCTGCTCGGCCTCGCCGCGCGGACCCAGCACCCAGCTTTCCTTTTGCACCCGCTTCGCGACGCCCAAAGCCTCGCCGAGGAACACATCGTTGAAGCCCTTATAGGTGAATATCCCCTCAATCCCGGCATTCAGGGGTTTGCCCGAGGACCGGACCAGAACCCGGCCCACAGCAGGACCTCCGACATCGGTGATGCGCCATTCCTGCAATGCTGTTGCCGACGGGCTGGAGACGATACCGTTATAAACCCGCTGCGCCAGCGGCAATTCCGACAGGATGCCCTGAATCTGTTCCACCATCGGCCCGTTCAGCGCAACCTCCTGCATCGGTTGGCTCAGCAGCGCATCCAGATGGTCGTTCAGGTCAGCGCGGAATTCTTCACGCGTGGGTCCGGGGAACGAGACCGTCCAGTCGATATTCATCCATTCCTTGACCAGATTCTGGTTCATCGGCCCCTGCAGGCCCAGCATCAGATAGACCTTGAGCGCCTCGTAGAGGACATCGGGGTTGTTGATGTTGGCGCTCATCTGCTCTTCCAGACGCAGCAAAAGGCGCGGCAGGAAACGCTGGTTCAGCGCGGCGCGATAGGTTTGCGCGGCCTGCGTGCCGATCACTTCGCCCTGATAGAGGCCATAGGTCACGCGCGTTTCCGGCTCGGGGTCCGACAGAGTCGGGTTGGCGGGCAGATCGCGCAGCGTGTTCAGCGCCTGCACCACCGGCACCAGATCGGTATCGCCGACCGGGCTGGGGGGCAGAGTTGCGGCGGCGGCCTGATAGGCGGAAACGCCCTCCTGTGCCTCGGCGATCAACTCGGAATTGCCCATGAAGCTGCGCACCAGCAGCGCGCCGACCGTTACAGCCGCCACAACCGTTGCAGCGACCGAGACCCATTTGGTGATCTTGTAGCGGCGTTCGACCTTGTCGTCGGCGCTGACCAGACCGGCCTCGCGGAAGATCACCTGATCGAACAGGCGTGTCAGGAAATAGGATCGGCCCGAGCCCTGCCCTGACCCGATCGCCTGACGCCCGATCCCGAAGGTTCGCGCCATGCCCAGCATCAGCCGGTCAATCGGTGTGCCCTCTTGCGTGCCCGAGGTGAAATACACCCCGCGCAGCATGTGGCGGTGCTGATAGCGGCTGTCCTGAAACACCTCGGTCAGGAACTCATGCGCCACCTTGCGGACCGAGGCCACCTGCATCGGGAACCCGGCAATCAGCGCGCGGCGCTGCGGGTCAGTTTCCGTCTGCATCCGTTCAAGAGATTGCGCGTTGAGGCGGCCCAGCAGCAGCGCGAATTCCTCGTCGAACGCGGCCACGGGCGATTGTTCGGCGCGGGACTTGTCCAGCGGCAGGGTAAAGCCCCAGACCTGTTCGCGATCTTCCTTGCCCAGATTGTCGTAGAACTCGGCAAAGCCTGCGATCAGATCGGCCTTGGTGAACAGGATGTAAACCGGGAAACGCACGCCCAGCTTCTCGCGCAACTCTTCCAGACGGCGGCGCACGGCCTTGGCGTGTTCTTTCTGCGTGATCTCGTCCTGCAGGGACAGATCGGACAGCGAAATCGCGATCATCGCGCCGTTGATCGGCTGGCGCTTGCGGTACTTCTTGAGCAGGCTCAGGAAACCGATCCAGGCGGCATTATCGACCTGCGCGTCACTTTCCTGCGTCGTGTAGCGACCGGCGGTGTCGATCAGAACCGCGTTTTCGGTGAACCACCAGTCGCAGTTGCGCGTCCCGCCGACGCCGCCAATGGCGGTCTTGCCCATCTCATCGGCCAGCGGAAAGTTCAGGCCGGAATTCACAATGGCCGTGGTCTTGCCCGCCCCCGGCGGGCCGATCATCACGTACCACGGCAACTCGTTCAGATGACGCCGCCCGTTCTTGGACTTGCGCAGCGCCGCCATCGCGGTCTTCAGCTTGCCGCGCAGCTCCGAGATTTCGCTGTCGATCATGTCACCGCCATCGCTGACGGCTTCGGTAATTTCTTCGGTCAGCTTCTTTTCGCGGCGGCGGCGGACGAAGAAGATGGTCAGCGCGATGCTGAGGAAGATAAAGTAGATGACCCCACACCAGATCAAACGCGTGCCAACCCCATCCAGCGGACGCCACTCATCCGAGCCGATCAGGGGCCCAAAGAAATACAGGCACAAGGACAGCGCGGTCGCCGTGAAGAAAAGCACCGTGTAGATCGACAAAAAGATGAATCTTAGAACTCTGAAGAACACGATCAGTTCTCCTCTTGTACCAGCAGGACTTCGATCCGGCGGTTGGTGGCCCGGCCTTCGCGGGTCGAATTGTCGGCAATCGGTTCGCTGTCGGCGCGGCCCTCAGCGCTGAGGCGGTCAGGCGTGGTCATCTCGCCTGCCATCTGGTTCATCACCGATTTCGCGCGCGCCAGCGACAGCGCCAGGTTGGACGGAAAGCGTGAGGACCGGATCGGCACGTTGTCCGAATGCCCGGCCACGATCACGCTGCCCGGTTCTTCGTTCAACGCCACGGCAACCCGGCGCACGGGTTCGCGGAACTTGTCCTGCAGATGATCCGAGCCAGAACCGAACATGCCCGAGCCCTTGATGCGGATGATCAGTGTGTTGCCCTTTTCAAAGACCTCGACCAGCCCTTCGTCAATTTCGGGCTTCAGGAACTCCACGACCTTTTCGACCTGCGGCTGGGGCTGCGGCGGCGGAGGGGGCGGCGGCGGCGCACGGCGCTGCAACTCGGTCACGGGGCCCGCGTCGATCACTGACATCTGCCCCACCAGATTTTCGGTCTTGTTCGACAGCACATAGGACAGCCCGCCAAACTCGATCATCAGCAAAAGCGCAGTGACGCCAAGCGCGATCCAGACCGGTTTCCACATGCTGAGTGCGCGGTACGGCTTGTCTGCACCTTTCCAATGGGGGGCCAGATCCCGTTCAACATCGCCCCGCTGCGCTCGGATGATGCGGGCAAGGCCCTGCCGGATTTGCAGATGCTTGTCGCCCCCCCCCTGTTCCACGCGCAGACGGCCCTCGAACCCCAGAGACAGGCACATATAGACGAATTCCAGCAACTCGATATTGTTCGCCGGGTCCTGTTCCAGACGTGCCAGCAGGTCATAGAACCGGTCGCCCCCCACGGTCTCGCGATGGAACGTTCCCACCAATGATTGGGTCGCCCAGCTGGATTGCCCGCCCCAGGGCGTGTTCAGAACCACATCATCCAGCGTCGCACAGAGCGCATAGCGCGCGACCTTGACCGTCTGGGCCGGAATACCCGCCTGCAGAGCCGCGTTTTCAAAGCTGCGAACCTCGGCCACGACGCTTTGGCGCAGCTTGTCCGGGTCCATGTGTTGCGCCCGGTTACGGATGCGGCTGATCAGTGAAAACAGAGACGCGGCGCAGGCGTTGAGGCGGTTCATACCGGTGGCCGCCACAGTCTCAGCCCCGCCTTGCGCGGGCTGCGATTGTTGAGGTTGCGAGGGCGGCACACCGTACCCGGCGGCGCCAGTGGGTGCAGGCGCGGCAGGCTGCGGCACCTGCAAAGGATCCGGATAGCCCGCAGGTTGCTGGGGCACGGCAGGTTGTTGCGGTGCACCGCCAGCCTGACGCCGCCCGCCCGGATTCGGCCGGATCACCGTCTTGTCTGTATCGTCCGGTTCGGCAAAAGGATCTTTGTCGGACATCGTTTACCTGCTTCCTCAAGGCCCCCGGGTCTGAGTGTGACCCATACGGGCAGCCCTATCAATTCGTTTCGCCGCAGCCAGTGATCGCCTTCACATTCACTGATTGCGGATCGCCCAAAGCTCCATCTGCAGCCCCGGATATTGCCCCGACACATGCACCGCGATGCCGCCCGAAGTGGTCATCTTGCCCCAATACGGGCTGGCGGCGTCCAGTTCGAAATACACTACGCCAGAGTGATAGGGAATCTGGCGCGGCGCGACCGGCAGCGGGCGCAGGGTGATGCCCGGCAGGGCCGAGTTCACCAATTGGCGAATTTCTTCAACCGGGCCGGTCTTGGCCTGACCCGCGAAATGCCGCCGCACGTCCTCGGCCGGGATATCGGCGTTGACGGCCAGCACAAAGCCCGCATTCCCGATCAGCTTGCGGTCGGCGATGACGCCAACGCTGATGCCGTATTTGCGCGGTTCCAGCGGGATCGGAATCGCGGTCTGCTCCAGAACCGAACTCAGGTACTGACGCAGGGTGCGGATTACCGGCGCGAAGGATTCGGTCAGGTTGTCATGCTGATAAGCCGGGAATTGCACCGCTTCCTTTTCGGCGCTCATGAAGGTTGCAAGCTCCCCGGCCAGCGCGACACAGACCCGGTAGGCATGCTCCGGGTGCACGTTTTCGATATTGGCGAAATGGCGCACCAGCGGCAGGTTGCGGTTGATGGTCATCAGCAGCAGGAAATCGGAAATCTCAGCCGCGCCCTTGGCGGGGCCGCCTTCGGACAGCCGCCCGGCCAGCGCCTGCATCCGGTGCGACAGCATACCTTCCAGTTCATTCATGAATCCGGCCAGTGCCGGGGCCGCGCGTACATCCAGGACCGAGGGGATAAAGCCGCGATCCAGAATGATCTCTTTATCCGGACGCACCTCGATGATCCGGGCAATCGGGATGGCCAGCTTGTCGGCCAGATCGTCCACCGCCAGCGCAAATTGCAGCCGCAGCTTGCCGACGCCCAGAGTCACCGGCTTTTTCTGCTGGCTCATCACGTCGGTGATTTCCTGCTCAGCCGGACGCAGACGGCTGACCGATTGCTCAGCTCCGCTCAGGTCGACCTCGGAAGCACCCTGCCGTCGCTGCGGTACCGTCAGGTAGACCACGCAATCCTTGATCGTTTCGGGCACTTCCAGTGCAGGCGGGTGGTCCTCGGCTTGCGGTACACGGAACACCTGCCCGTCCGGCGTCAGGCCCGAGCAGGATTTCAGCGCAAACTGACCGACTTTGAGCACCTCGTCATCAATCTCAAGCGCGCTCAGGCCCCAGGCATAGGGCGTCACACGGCGCGCCAGCCCGGCGACCAGCGCCTCGGTATACCGGTCGGCCTGCTGGAAGTGATGGGGTTGCAGAAACAACCCTTCGGTCCAAAGCACCTTGCTGTCCCAGGACAATGGCTGCCCTCCCTTATTCTTGCCGCCCTCAATCGGGCTTTATTTCAGCTTTTCCAGCTGTTCCTTATAGGCGCGCGCGAATTCCCGGCTGAATAGATCGTGAAAATCATTTTCTGCCTGATCCGAGATATCCGCGTACATCTTCTCATACACTTCCCAGTACTGGGCCTTCTTACCTTTGAAAAGTGACCCAAGTTTGCCGGAATTCTCAATTTTTCCCGCCAATACGTCGGGGTCGAGCTTGGCCAGCACGCCTTTCAGCGCGGCCTCCATCCCGGTCACCATGGCCACCTCGTGCGCCTTGATGTCGTTCAGCGCCTGTTCGGTGGCCTCCTCCGAAGCCAGATAGCCTTTGACCCGTGGTTTCACGAGGGCCTCAATCGCCTGTTCCGGGCTGATCGAGAACTTGAGCGGGTTGTTCCCACCTGCGCTGATCATGGTCTGGTCTATCCGGAATTCTGACTTGATCGAAGTGCGGGTCATCAGGATTTCCCGCAGACCGGTAATCATCGCCCGCAAAACCCGCCCCATCCGGCCCATTGTGGCAGGCAGGTCGGTATCGTCGATCTGCAGATCGTCAACCTCAAGCGCTTCCAGCAGCGCGCGCGCGGCAGAGTGATCCCCTGCGGCCGCAGGTGCAGGTGTAGGAGGCTCCGCCTTGGGCGGTTCCGGCGCCGGCTCGGGTGTCGGCTGAGGCGCTTCGGCCTGACCACCGGGCTTTGGCTTTGGCGGCGGAGGTACTGCAGTTTTGCGAGAGTCGGGCGCGGCAAACGGGTCCGAGCTTGTGCCACCCGAAGGCGACAACAGGTCATCGTCCCAGTCATCCGGGATCAGATTTGCCCCGCCCCCGGCCTGCGGTGCGGAAAACGCGTCCGAGGTTGACGGGTTGTGCGTCGGATCGCTGGCTCCCATATCGGCATGCGCGTCCTTGGGCTTGGCAAAGAACGGATCGTCATCGTCCAGCGGCGGCAGAAGTTCGTCCATCGGGTCGGGCGTGGAAATCTGGCCGGGTCCTTTGGCATCGCCGCCGAGCAGATCATCCAGAAAATCGCCCCCGGGTCCGGCATCGTCCAGCAAGGCCAGCGGGTCCGGCGCATTCTGGGACTGGCCCGGCGACGCCCCGCCCTGCTGCATGGGCTGCGGGATCATCTCCTCGAATGTTGGCAGATCAGCCTCGATCTCGACCACCATCTCGTACCCGCCTGCGGTCAGCACATCGCCATTGTTCAGCGGCGTGGGGGTACGGCCCAAAGCGATCTTGGAATAGTTCAGAAAGGTGCCGTTGGTCGAAAGATCGACGATCACCACATTGCCATTGTGATCTTCAATCACGAAATGGCTTTTGCTCAGCGTCTTTTCGGGATCGGGCAAGACCAGATCATTGGCCGGGCCGCGCCCCACGGTCAAAGAGCCCCCCTGCATCGACACCGGGCGCCCGTCGCCCGGTACGATACCGGTGGATTGGAATTTCAGTGTGACCGTCATGCGTTTGTCTTCATCCTCCGACCAGAACGGTGGGGCAGCACGGCGGTATGATAAGACCCCCGCAGGCGCAGTTATCCGTGACCCGCGCCGCCGGAAGCTTGCTGATCAGCACCGTCGCGGACCCTTTAACGATCGGATGCGGAAAGGCAGGCGTCGCCAGATCGGTTATCCGCGCCGCGGGCAGCTTTGACACCAGAACAGTCGGGCAGCAGGGCGGCATGATCGGCATCGGAACCGGCGCAGGGGGTGGCGGCGCTGGCGGCGGGGCCGGCAGCGTGCACAGATGCATGTCGGTGACGCGGGCTTGTGGAAATCCCATGTCTACTCCTTCGTCTCTGAACCGGCGCTATCGCGGTCCAGCTTACCATTCCCGCCCCGAGCAATATCGACGCCGCGATCGATCAGCAACTGCAGGTATGCGTCAAAATCACCTTCGTGGTTGTCCATCGCAACAACATTCATCGCAAAGGCCAGGGTTTCGGCGGCTCCGGGCGGGGCAGGCATAGTCGCCAGGTCGCCGGTGCCCAGCGTCCCTTCCGAATATAGCACGCCCATTGCGCAGTTAATCGTCTCGTCATCCGGTTCCGCGATATCAACCGTTTCGCCCGCTTTTTCACGGTTTTCTTCGGTCGGGCGGAACACCCATTCCTCGGACGCGGCCAGCGCCGGAGTGTTGTTGTCCGGGGCCTCACCGATGTAGTCGCGCGCCGCCAGACAGGACCACCAGACCCGCTCGCGTGGCGGCAGGGCAACACCCAGCAGGCGCAGTATGTCTATGGCTGCGCCTTTTTCATCAAGCTCACCCAGCACCACGTCGAGGGGAGCACTGGCTGGGGCGTCCAGCTTCGTGCTCAGTCGCGCATTGGCATCCGCGAGCATCCGGGCTGCGGGCACTTGCGGCGTTTTGGTCATATTGGCAAATCGTTCGCTCATCTCACCGCCCCTAGTTGATCATGGTCAGGCCGCCCTTGAGGGTCAGCATCGCATCGCCGTTCACGGTCGTCATCGGGCTTTTCGCATCCAGTTTCGCATTGGCCTGAACCTTAATCATCGTGCTTTTCACAGTGATGCTGGTTGGATCTAGCTTGATCGACGATCCACCCACCTTCAACTCGATCGACTGCATCGCAGTGATGGTGATCTTGCCGGACTTGGCATCGACCTGAATGTTACCGGTGTTCACCGTGGTTGTCTTGTTCCCGGTCTTGATGGTTTCGGCGTTGTTTCCGGTCACGGTGCGGGTGGATTTGCCTTCGATGGTTTCGGTCTGGTCGGTCTTGATTTCAACCGTCTGGCTGCCGGTTTCGATCTTGAAGGTGTGGTCGCCCTCTTTGATCGTCTCATCCACATTCTTCTTGACCACCTGGCTCAGACAGCCGTCGCCGCCGTTGCCGCCTTTGTCCAGCTTGTCATAGCCAACGGTGATGGTGGACTTGTTCTTGACCAGCTTTTCATGGTCCTTCTGCGCCTGAAAGCGCACCAGTTCTTCGCCTTTTTTATCCTCGAACATCAGCTCGTTGAACATCTCGGCGCTGCCGCCTTTTGAGGACCGGGTCTTGATCCCCGTTTGCGTCTGATTGGCGGGAAGCGCATAGGGCGGCATAGTGTCTGCGTTATAGAGCATGCCGGTACAGATCGGTCGATCCGGATCGCCCTCTTCGAACTGGATCACCACTTCCTGACCGATGCGGGGAATGCTGACCATGCCCCAGTTCTTGCCGGACCATGGCGTCACGACGCGCACCCAGCAGGTGGTATTCTCGTCCTTCTTGCCTTCGCGGTCCCAGTGGAACTGCACCTTGATGCGACCATGCTTGTCGGTCCAGATTTCCTCGCCGCTTTTGCCGGTCACAATGGCGGTATGCAGCCCCGAAATCTCGGGCCACGGCGTGGTCAGGGGCGAGCGGTACTTGACCGATTTCGGCTGTGCCTCGAACTCGACCATGAACATCTCACCGCCATCATCGGGGAATTCCAGCGCACCGGTGTCAAGGTCTTGCGAGTTCTTTTCGAACCCGTAGCCCTCGGTCGTCTGCAGGTAATAGGTGGCCCCGGTGATCAGGTAATCGTCGTTTTGCGCCTTTTCGGGATGTTCCTTCAGCGTAAAGGTCTTGCCCACCTCCATCGCCCGGACCGAGGCGCGGCCCCGGCGGCGGTCGAACCGGGCATCTTCTGCCTCCATCCGCACCTGAGCGCGAGTCGTGCCAAGCTTGGTTTCCTTGTAGTAGTGACCGGGCGCATCATAAAGCTCATAGCTTTTGTAGCTGTGAGAGGCCTTGGTCTTGGTGTTTGCCCGCACGTCCAGCTTGGCGTTCGGGGTGGTGAAATCAAAATCCCGCAGCGACACGACGCCCGGCACGACCTCTTGCGAGCTGGCCCATTCCGAGACGCAATCCGGCAAACGCTGCTTGTAGTCATCGCCGGGGCGGTATTCGACCGTCGAGGTGCCTTCGATGGGCTTATGCGCGGAAACATCGTCGCACAGCACCAGCGTTTCCAGCTTGTCCTCGGCATCCGCGTAATCGAAATAGTAATAGATGCCCTCTTCCTGCATCAGGCGCGAGATGAAATCGAAATCGGTTTCCCGGTACTGAACGCAGTATTCCCGCTGCTGATAGCTGGTGCTCAGGCTCTTTTTGAAGTCGGAAAACGCGTATTCGCCGAAGATTTGCTCGATGATCTGAACGGCGGTCATGTTCTGGAAAATGCGGCTGTCCGTGGTCTGATCCAGCATCCAGAACCAGGGGCGCAGTTCCGCAAGCAACTGTACAAAGCCATCGCGTAGCGCCAGACGCTCGACCCGCACAATCGTGCCGGTAAACTTGCGCTCGGCCCCCTTGGCGGCGGCCATGTGGATGGTCATGATCTTGCCCAGCAGCTTGTCCAGCGAGATGGACTTGTCTGGCGACAGAACCTCGACCTGAATATCCGTCAGCTCGCCCAGCTTTTCCGTCACGATCGCGCGCCGGATGACAAGTTCGTCTTCGTCATAGCTGTATGAACCGGTGATCCGAAGGGGCCACTCTTTACTTTGCATACTTTGCGCCATTTACCGTTCCTTCCAAATCTCGTTCGGCACGCCGTTACAGATCAGCCAGCAGGGCAGCCAGTTCCGGGTCCATTTCTTCTTCGCCATCTTCGGACCCATCGCCAAAGTCGACGTCATCATCATCCCCAAAGGACGACAGGAAATCATCCAGATCGTCCCCGTCATCCTCGTCTTCGGCGGCGTCACCGCCGCCCGCCAGATCGGCCATAAGCGCCGCCAGTTCCGGATCGTCCTCGTCGTCATCCGCATCATCGTCGCCGAGGTCGAGATCCGAGGTGTCATCGTCCATATCCAGATCGAAATCATCCTCGTCATCCGATGTATCACTGGCCTCGGGCTCAGGCGGGACATCTGGCGAGGGTTCGGGCACCGGAACACCGGTCCACGGGCCCAGAATCTCCTGCCCGGCGACCGAGTTGAACGAGCCCAGCCGTATCTCATCCCGGCCCTTGACCGACAGCACCGGCATATAGCCGCGCTGAACCGAATGTTCGTGTTTTTCCAGCGTGATATTGCGCTCGGTGCAGGGCAGCGCCACCTGATCGCCGTAGCGGTCGTTGACGAAATGGTAGGGCACGCCGCCAAGGCTCATGACTGAGCCGAGGTTCATCGCCTTGCCGTTTTGCTTGAACGAGCGCGCCAGCAGGATCGTCACCAGCACCGCCGGATTGGCCCAGAGCATGCCGCGCAGGCCTTCGGTTTCGGTGAATTCCTCGAAGTCGAACTCGTAGATCGGTTCGGACTTGGCCCCATAAGGCCGCCGCAGCAGGAACCGGGGCGAGGCAAGACCCACATGCCCGGCCTCGGGCATGGCGCGGAACGTGTCCCAGGCTTTGACCACCAGCGGGTGCCGGTCCTCTTTCTTGATATCCAGATAACCCGGCGTGATGGCGCTGATAAAAGGCGCATCCACATGCGCCGCGACCCGGCCCACCCGGCCCAGCAATTCGGCATGGGGCGGAGTCTCCTCGAACGTATAAAGGCCAATCAGGGCCGAATAGCCGCCGCGCCCGTTTTCTTCGTCCAGCGGTTCCTCGGTCAGCAGGCGCACGAGCCCGGTTTTGGCAAGGTCCTCCTCTGCCGCCAGATCGGCGGCGATTTCTTCGGCGGACACGTCATACAAGATCACGTCCAGCGTATCGTCATCTTCGACACTGCGCGCGATCAGATCGAGGCTGCGCCATTGCGCCTCGACCGACTGGAACTCGGGGTGGTGCAACACCATCCGCATCGCAGCACTCAGCGCTTCATCCACCGCTGACTGCATGGCCGAGACATCCGGGCTGGGCAGTTTGCGGATATGTGGCCCAACCACGCGTTTCAGCAGATCGTCCACCGGAGATGGCTGCGCCAGTTCCCCACCCGTGTCGCCGATGAGCTTCTGAAAATCGCTCAGCTTCAGATCGGCGCGCACGGTATTGCCGCCGGACGTCTTGCGCGGCGGCACCACCGCCTGTCCGAATTCCTCGCCCCAAGCAATCAGTTGCTTTGCTGCGTGATCGGCGGTTGCCCCTGAACCAAGCTGGCTTTTCAGACCGGACAGGCCGTCGAACAATTCCACGTTTTCATAGAGTTCATCCGGGTGTAGATCGTCCAGTTCCTTGAGCTTGACCTCAATCCCCGCGCCATCCTTGCCGATGGGCAGAACCAGATCGGTGGCAAAGCTTGCAATCACATCCTCGACCGTATCCGGGTCCAGCAGGATCGGCTTGCGCGTGGCCAGCGCGTCGCCGGTTTCGATCTGTCCGCGAGCGGACCGTCCGGTGAAATCACCAAAGATCGCAATGCGGAACCGGGTGCGTTTCAACCGCTCGGGGTCGGGCCTGTCGGCACTCATCCGACCAAAGGCCAGCGCAGGCTCTCCGCTCGGTTTCGCGTCTTCCGGCGTGGCGTCCGGTTCCGGGGCTGTGTCGTCCGTTTCGTCATCGGACAACAAGTCATCGAGGTCCAAATCCAGGTCGTCCGTGTCCGCAGAAGCTTCGCTCTCATCCTCCGAGTCGCTCAACAGGTCGTCCAAATCGAGGTCATCGAGATCAATTTCGTCTGCGGCGGAACCCGCGTCATCAGATGTCTCGTCATCACCCAACAGATCGTCGAGGTCCAGATCGTCAAGATCAATGTCAGAGGTTTCTTCGTCCTCATCATCGGACGGCGTGTCACCTTCGAGCAAATCGTCGAGGTCCAAATCCAAATCGTCGGTATCTGCCGAGGGTTCGTCCCCATCATCCGAGTCGTTCAGCAGGTCGTCCAGATCGAGATCATCCAGATCAACCTCTTCGGCGGTAGAGTCCGCCTCATCAGACGGCTCGTCATCCCCAAGCAGTTCGTCGAGATCCAAATCCAGATCGTCGTCTGCGCTCTCGGCCTCTTCGTCCGGGGTTTCGTCGTCCCCCAACAGACCGTCCAGATCCAGATCGTCGACGTCCAATTCATCCGTTTCGGATTCATCCAGTTCAAGGTCACCCAGAACCGAGTCCAGATCATCGTCCGCTTCATCCTCATCCGGTTCTTCATCGGTGAGATCGCCAAGAAGATCATCCAGATCAACGTCATCCTCTTCGGCGTCCTCCGGCGCATCCTCGGCCAGATCGCCCAGCAAGGCCTCAAGATCGTCGTCTTCGCCGTCGTCCTCAGGTGCCGCATCCGCCAGATCACCCAGCACGTCGTCTGACGTGTCCTCGGCTTCGTCCGCGTCCTCCGGAGCGAGATCGGCCAGATCACCCAAAAGGTCATCAAGATCGTCTTCGGCTTCATCGTCCGGTGCGGCCTCGGCGAGGTCCGTCAGGATGTCCGAATGATCCTCTTCGGCGGTTTCTTCAACTTCGGGTAGCGAAGACAGCGCGTCAGCGGCGGATGTATCCTCAACGTCTTCCTCTGGGGCCAAATCGGCGAGGTCGCCCAGCAGATCGTCCAGATCGCTGTCATCGTCACCCTCATCCTCCGGGGCTGCATCGGCCAGTTCCGACAAAACATCCGCATGATCTTCTTCGGCGACGTCCTCGACCTCGGGCAGTGAAGACAGCGCGTCGGTGGCGGATGTATCTTCGACATCTTCCTCGGGGGCCATGTCTGCGAGGTCGCCCAACAAATCGTCCAGTTCGCTGTCGTCTTCGGCTTCCTCGTCCGGCGCGGCCTCGGCCAAGTCGGTCAGAATGTCCGAATGGTCTTCTTCCGCGGTTTCTTCAGCGTCAGGAAGCGAAGACAATGCATCAGCGGTGGATGTGTCCTCACCCTCCTCCTCGGGGGCCATATCCGCGAGGTCGCCCAGCAGATCATCCAGATCACCATCGTCCTCATCCTCGTCCGCTGGTGCGGCCTCGGCCAAGTCGGTCAGGATGTCCGAGTGATCTTCCTCGGCGGTTTCGACCGCTTCGGGGAGCGACGACAAGGCGTCTTCCACCGAATTGTCCTTGGCAACCGGTTCGGGGGCCTGATCTGCAAGACCCGCCAGAATATCGGTGCTTTGATCCTGTTCGTCGCTGTCTTCAACCTCTGGCAATGAAGACAGCGCGTCTATCGCAGAGGTGTCTTCGGCTTCCTCCGGAACCATATCCGCAAGATCGGACAGAACATCTGCCGAGTCGTCTGCGGTTTCCTCAACCGCAACTTCGGGAATCGACGACAGCGCATCTTCGACCGAGCTATCCTGCGGCGCGTCTTCGGGGGCAGCGCTGGCCAGATCGGATAAGACGTCAGAGGTTGTATCCTCAGCCTCCGCCTTGGGGGCGTCTGGCAGGGAGGTCAGAGCATCCTCAAGCGCCGTATCCGCCGGTTCCTCGTCTGGCGCGGCGGCGGCAAGGTCTGACAGCACGTCCGCGGAACTGTCCTGTTCCTCGACCGCCTCAACCTCGGGAACCGAGGCCAGTGCGTCTTCGACAGACCGATCCTCGGGCGCGTCGTCCGGGGTCAGTTCGCGCAGGGCATCCAGCGTCGCCTGCGTGTCGTGCCCCTCGACCGGGCTGCTGGCCAGGGCGCCCAACAGCGCTGGGTCCGCCAATATCTTTTCGATCAGTGCCTCGGCCCCGGCCTTGCCGTCCATATAGGCCATCAGGGTCGACAATTGGGTCCGCGCGTCCAGAAGCTGACGCAGGGGTTCGATTTTGGAGGCGATCTGTGCAGGCGAGAAATCCGCCATCTTCTCGAATGTCAAATCGACCGCCAGATTGCCCTCGCCCGTCAGCGTGTTGGGAACTGCAAATTCGACGCGCGGGGCCATTGCCTTCATCCGGTCGTCGAAATTGTCGACGTCGATCTCAAGGAACTTGCGGTCAGAAACAGCCGGAGTTTCAACCGTCGATTTGCCCGACAGATCGCTGAGCACGCCCATCACAAAAGGCAGTTGCACCTTTTTCTGAGCGCCATAAAGCTCCACATCATATTCGATCTGAACCCTTGGCGCGCGGTTGCGGGCGATGAATTTCTGCGAACTGTCAGCCATCTGCCTGCCCTTTCAATTCCGCCACTTCGCGGCGCAAGGCTTTGACCTCGACCAGCAGTTCCTTGACGCGGTCGTCGACAACGTCGGTTTCGCTGCGAACAAGCTCGCGCAGGTGCGAGAATTCCTCGACAGATTCGTCCTCAACCGCTGATTGCATCGTGTTGACTAGCAGGCCGATGAACAGGTTCAGCACCGAAAACGCAGTGATCACGATGAAGGGTACGAAGAAAATCCATGCGGTTGGGTGAACCTCCATCACTGGGCGCACGATGCCCATTGACCAGCTTTCAAGCGTCATGATCTGGAACAGCGAATAGAGCGACCGGCCCAGCGACCCAAACCATTCAGGGAAATCGGGGCCGTACATGAGTGTGGCCATGACGGCGAATACATAGAACACGATCGAGATCATGATGATCACCGCGCCCATGCCCGGCAGCGCGTCCAACAGCGCCTGCACCACCGCGCGCATCTGCGGGATGACCGACAAAAGCCGCATCGCGCGGATAACCCGCAGACCCCGCAGGGCGGACAGGCCGTCGCGGTTGGGCAACAGGCCCAGCGTCACGACCACAAGGTCAAAGATGTTCCAGGCATTGTTGAAGAAACTCAGACGGTAAGCGTAAAACTTCACCAGCAGTTCGGCGACAAAAATACCCAGGACAATCGTATCAATGACGCGCAGGATATGCCCGACATTGGCCTGAATTGACGGAGACGTCGACAGGCCCAGCGTGATCGCGTTGAAAATGATCACGCCCAGAATCGTGTTGGTCACGGCCTTACGCTCGACAAATTCCCGGGCGCGGTCGCGCAGCGTGGGATCAGGGGCCGTACTGGATTCCAACGGGGTCACTCCTTTGAACGAGACAGGCAGCGCCGGATATCAGACCAGCGCTGCCCGCGATATTCAACTTACTTTACGGCCTTCACGATTTTCGCACCGGATTTTGCCAGCGCCTTGCCCGCGCTGATCATGAAGTTTGCGGTATCTTCGTGATCTTCCGCGAACTTGATTGCCTTGGACAGCTTGCCGCCATCCCAAGTACCCTTGGTTTCAAGGTCCTTGATCACTCTTGCGGCCTCGGCTTTCAGTTCGTCGTATTTCTTCTTTTTGGTTTCGAATTTTTCCAGCTTGTAGGCCATTTCCTTCGCCAGACGTTCCGCCTCGGCGGCTTCGGCCGAGATGGCCTTGTCCGGGTGGCCTTTCATCTTGTCGGCGTTTTCGCGGGCTTCATTTGCTTTTACCAACGCCTCATTCATGTGCTTGCGCATCAGCAGCATGCGCGTCGCGCCATCCTCAAGGTGCTTTTTCAGCGATTTCACATGACCCGAGGTACCGGCCATCAGCAGCTTGACCTTTTCCTTCGGCCCCAGCTTGCGGAATTCCGACGCCTTCTTCTTTTTCTCTTGGTACTCGACGGCCTTGGTGATCGCGTTGATGTCCTTTTCGATCTTGTCCAGGAAGCCCTTGTAGCTGTCATATTCCTTCTTGATCGTCTTGCCGCTGGTAATCAGCGCACCAACTCCGGTGCCGATGGCCGCTGCGATCACAACTGCGGCCACGCCGCCGGTCAGAACCGTTGCTGCGATCGAGGCGGCGGCAACAGCCAGCGTGATCAGTACCAGTGCGGTGATTTTCAGACCCGTCTTGATCTTCTTGCGGGTCATCTTCTTTTTCAGCTTCTTCTCAACATAGTCATAAACCTGTTCCATGCAGGTCGTCGCCAGCGACTGGACCTCGCTCTGGAAGGTCTTGAGACCCTGCTTGATCAGCTGGTTCGCTGTTTCGATGAACTTCTTCAGTTGGTCTTCCGAGTAATCCTTTTTCTCAATGTCTTTTTCGGTGCCGTCCATCGCCTTTTTGAACTCGGCCGAGCGCTTTTTTTCGAGCTTGGTAAAGTTCTTTTCCCACAGCTTGGCGTACGCGGCGCGCAGCAGCTTGGTTTCTGTTTCATCCTCGCCTTCGGGCACGGCATGGGCCACCGTGAACTCGCATTTAGGTTGTTTGAACATCTTGCCCTTGTAGCCAATGTTCAGTTGCGCGCTTGTTGTGAATGCAGCCATCGTCTCTCTCCTGTTGTCCTATGTGCTACGACCGTTGGTTGATCGCCCTTAGTCAAATCCATAAGTGAAGTCGCCGTCTGTGACGTCGATCACGACTTTGGAAACTTCTTGCCCTTCCATCATTCTTTTTAGGAATTCGGCCGAGATATCGGGCAGCATCGTGTTGGTCACGATGGCGTCGATCATGCGCCCGCCGCTGTCGAGCTCCTGACAGCGGTTCACAATCTCATCCACAACGGCATCGGCGTATTCGAAGGGAACACCATGTGCCTGTTGTACCCGTTTCTGGATGCGACCCAGTTGCAGCTTGGTGATCTCGCCCAGCATGTCCGGGCTTAGCGGATAATAAGGGATTGTCACCAGACGCCCCAACAGAGCAGGCGGGAACACCTTGAGCATCGGATCACGCAGCGCCTTGGCCATGCCTTCGGGGTCGGGCATCAAATCGGGATCGGCGCACATGTCCATGATCATCTCGGTGCCGACATTCGAGGTCAGCAGGATCAGCGTATTCTTGAAGTCGATCACGCGGCCCTCACCGTCCTCCATGACACCCTTGTCGAAGACCTGGAAGAAGATTTCGTGCACGTCCGGGTGGGCCTTTTCGACCTCATCCAGCAGAACAACCGAATAAGGTTTGCGCCGCACCGCTTCGGTCAGAACACCGCCCTCGCCATAACCGACATAGCCCGGAGGGGCCCCTTTCAGGCTGCTTACGGTGTGCGCTTCCTGGTATTCCGACATGTTGATGGTAATGACGTTCTGTTCACCGCCATAGAGCACCTCGGCCAGCGCCAGCGCGGTTTCGGTCTTGCCGACGCCGCTGGTGCCCGCCAGCATGAAGACCCCGATAGGTTTATTGGGGTTGTCGAGCCCTGCCCGGCTGGTCTGCACGCGCTTGGCGATCATTTTCATCGCGTGGTCTTGGCCGATCACCCGCTGGGCCAGACGGTCTTCAAGGTTCAGGATCGTCTCGATCTCATCCTTGACCATGCGACCCACAGGAATACCAGTCCAGTCGCCGACAACGCTGGCCACCGCCTGATGATCCACGATTGGAAGAATCAGAGGGCTGTCGCCCTGCACCTCTTCCAGCTCGGCATTCTTGGCTTTGAGTTCTGCCAGCAAAGCCTCACGGTCGATGGGCTGCGCATCCGGCGCCTCCTCGGTCGCGGCTTCACCTTCGGCGGTACCGGTGCCTTCGACCTCCTGCCCGCCAGCGCGCAGCTTGGCCCGCAGGTCGAGGATTTCTTCGACCACTTTTTTCTCGGCTTCCCAACGCCCGTTGAGTTCGGCCAGCCGCGCCTCTTCCGCCTCTTTTGCGGCATTCACCGCTTCGCGTCGGTCGGCCACGTCATAGCCAGCGGTTTCATCGCGTTCGATGATTTCAAGCTCAGTCGTCAAAGCCTCGATCCGGCGCTGGCTGTCATCGACCTCGGCTGGCACCGCATGCTGAGACACTGCGACCCGGGCACAGGCCGTATCCAGCAGGCTGACCGATTTGTCCGGCAGTTGCCGCGCTGGGATGTAGCGGGCTGATAGTGTCACTGCCGCTTCTATCCCCTCGTCCAGCACCTGCACGCGGTGGTGTTTTTCCAGCATCGAGGCGATGCCGCGCATCATCAGAACCGCTTTTGGAATGTCGGGTTCTTCCACATGCACGACCTGGAAGCGCCGGGTCAGGGCCGGGTCCTTTTCGATGTATTTCTTGTACTCGGCCCAAGTAGTCGCGCCGATGGTCCGCAGCGTTCCGCGCGCCAGCGCCGGCTTCAGCAAGTTGGCCGCATCGCCCGTCCCGGCAGCACCGCCAGCACCAACCAGAGTGTGGGTTTCATCGACAAACATCACAATCGGTGTCGGGCTGGCCTGCACCTCGTCAATTACCTGACGCAGACGGTTTTCGAACTCACCCTTCATGGACGCCCCCGCTTGCAGCAGGCCCACATCCAGCACCAGCAGACGCACATCTTTCAGCGCCGGTGGCACATCGCCGCGCGCAATGCGCAGGGCAAAGCCTTCGACCACGGCGGTTTTACCGACGCCCGCCTCACCGGTCAGGATCGGGTTGTTCTGACGACGGCGCATCAATACATCGACGATCTGACGGATTTCCTCGTCGCGACCAACGATGGGGTCAATCTCGCCATTGCGGGCCTGTTCGGTCAGGTCGGTGCAGAACTGCTCCAACGCCTCACCCTTGCCCATCGCGCCGGGGGCCATCGCGCCGCTGGCCTCGCCGGGTTCGGCACCGCCGCCCACGTTCGAGCCATCCTGCGCGCCCAGCGTATCCTCGGGCGAACCATCGGTGGCCTCACCAAAGCTGTCGGCCAGATCATCCGCGCCGATTTTGGCCAGTTCCGGCGACATGCTGGCCAGAATGTTACGCAGCGCGGGTGTCTTGAGCATCCCCAAAATCAGATACCCCGTCCGCACCTTGCTGTCGGAATACAGCAGCGAACCCCAAACCCAGCCGCGTTCCATCGCGTCCATCAGGTGATCGGAAAGGTCCGAGATCGAGGATGCTCCGCGCGGCAGCATGTCCAGCGAACGGGTTAGTTCCGTGGCGATCTTGCCCGGATCCAGATCGTAGTGCTGGATGATGCGGTGAATGTCGCTGTCCTGACCGTTCAGGATCTGATGCAGCCAGTGCTGAATCTCGACATAAGGATTGCCCCGCATCTTGCAGAACACCGTCGCCCCTTCGATCGCCTGATAGCCCAGCTTGTTCAGCTTACCGAACAGCGAAACACGGCTGATTTCCGTCATCTTCAATACCTCTCAGCAAGGGCCGGTTCTTCGGCCTCAAATTCTTGGTTCATGTATCCGGGATAGAGGATCAGATCGTCCGCATCCGGTCGAGTTTCATCGGGGTCGTCGCGGGTCTTGATCCAGCTTGTGTGACCCAGTTGCGTCGTTCCCCCAAGCGAAGCTCGCGGGACCTCATCACCGGCGAGGACCAGATTGACCTCCCAATCCAGCGTGTCGCCGACATAGGTGCGCAGGATCGATTCCAGTCGTTGTTGCGACACACCTCCCGGGAGCAGGCGTTTGTAATCTTCCAAAGACACCGGCCCGATCCGAATTCGGAACTTGGCCGAGCGCGACCAGACCCGGTCGCCGATGCTGGTCGACTGGCCCAGACGCGCGGGGCCGCCCAACTGCCATGTGTCGTCCGGTTCAAGCTCCAGCCACGAGCCTACGAATTGCTGCAGATGCGCTTCGACCCCAAAATAGTCCGAGATGATCGCGATCAGCCCTTCAACCGTCTTGGTGCCTGACCCCAGATGCCCGGCGAAGAACCGGCGCAGCATGTCGGACATCGCGTCGCGGTCGCTGAAATCACCGCCCTTGAACCCTGCCAGCGCCGCCACGCGCTGCTCGAACGGATCGTCGCCCCGGTCAAAGCTGGGCGCGGGTTCAGCCGCCGACCACGCACGGTAGAGCAAGCTCATCATCCGATGGGTCAACATGTCGGCGAAGGCGACAAAGGTCGGATCGCGGTGGTTGCGCTGACGGTCGCGGGCAAATTCGGTCAGGTGCAGGGGTAATGGCCCTTGTGGCCCGAAAAAGCCAAAGAACAAATTGCTCAACTTGCCAGGGCCTGCGTCCGAAGCCGGTTCGAACCGCGTCAGCGTGTTGGGCGGAAAGGCCAGCGACACGTCCTGCCCCAGCCGCACTTTATCCTCGCGCGGACGGCGGGATTCGCCCAAACGCGGCGCATCGTGGTAATGCGCTTCGATCACCCGAAGCGCCTGAAAGACGTGGTGCCTTTCAGGGTCCGCCGCCAGAGCGGCAAGCAGGCTCAGATGATCCTGCCCAGGCCGGCTGCCGGTCGCCATCTGGCAATCTCTCCCCTTCGTTCGGTTTTCAGCACAGTTTCGGTGAAACTGTTGATCGTCGTGTATTTGCGGAAGAACCGTTCCAGCACAGCACCCAGGACGTAAACGCTTGTCCCTTCGTAAAAACTTTCATCAAATCCCAGCGTGATCTCAAGCCCGCGTACGGCGGTGCTGAGCACCTCGTCACTCATGCGGCGCACGATGGGGCGGCTGGTGACGGACACCACGCCCTCTAGCTGTTTCTCGGTCACGCGATTGCCCAAGGGGGCGTAGATGCCCAGCAACTCGCGCAGCGCCCCTGCGCCGCCGTCTTTGCCGTCGCCTGCGATTGACAGGTAGTTCAGGCTCAGATGGCTGATCAGCTTCCACGCTGCATCGCCTTGCGCCAGTGTTGCATGCGGGCGCGTGGGCGTGACGGGTGTGCGCACGGCTTTGACCGGCCCTCCATCGGGCAGGTGGAACACATCATCCCCGCCTGCCGCCAGTAGCATGGGCAGGTCGCGGTTCGAACACAGTGCTTCGACCGCCAACTGATCCAGCGAGCCGGGATAGGGCGCCTGCGCGCGGTCCACCAAAGTCAGGTACACCTCGGAGCCCAGATAAGATGTCCGCACCCCGCGCAACCGTTCCTTCTCGTTCCGCTGCCGCATCCGGCGCTTGATGGTGTAATAGGCCGAGTGATTGTCGCCCGCCGCCGTCAGGTCGGTGTCGCTGTAGAACGGGCGGAAGGGAATATCGCCCTCTTCGTCCGACTGGATGCCCGTCACGCGATTGATCGAGAAAATCTCATAGTCCAGACCCGCCGTCCGGTTCGGCACCACATGGTGCTGGGTGTCCATCTGCGTGATGTGCACCCGGTCGCAGCGGCGGTGGAACAGGTTCACGGCAGGTACCGCGTTCAGCGCAAAGGCTGCGGGCGTTACAGCCGGGGCGACATCGCGCATGCCGTCGCGCAGCAGGATGTAGATATCGACATCATTGCCCGCCGACTGTTTCAGCGCCGGCCTCAAGCCTGTTAGTTCCACAAACAGGAACCGTTCGGGCATTGCGAAATATTCCTGCAGCAGGCGGTAGCCGTCAAAGGATTGGCGCGGGGTTGGCAGCAGTGCCTCCTCGGGCTCGAAGCCTTTGGGGATGACATCCGCATCGGTCAGCCGAGCGGTCCAGTCCGCGCGCCGGTCGGTCGAGCGCCCGGTGAGGCCCACGCACTGGGTGGCCAGCAATTCGTGCAGTGCCCAGGGCTTGCCGCTTTGCGTGTCCAGATGCAGCACTAGGCGGTCCATCTCGAGATCCGCCATCGGCTCACCATCGGTGCGGTTCAAACGCAACCGAATGCCCGCCCGTGCGTCGGTTTCCTTCGCCACGCCCGCCGCGACCAATTCGCCGCGACCGTCAATATATTCGGCCTCGGAAATCTCGATGGGCCAGAGCGTCATATCGGCCGAGGTTGTGAACTCACAGGCCGTCTGCTCACCTTCGGCCAGATGGGCCCGCAGCGTGGTGCCACGCGCAATCGGATAGCCCTCTTTTAGCGCCGCATTGCCCACATCCGGCTCTAGCTGCGCCACCATCATCGACGGGGTCGGGGCCAGATAATGCGGATAGACAATCTCCATCAGGTTTGAGGTGAAGGCCGGGAACTGCATTTCCAGTTCCAGCTGAACCCGCGCCGCCAGAAAGGCGCTGCCTTCCAGCAGTCGTTCCACGTAAGGGTCGACGACCTCGATCCCTTCCATCCCCAGCCGCGAGGCGATCTTGGGATAGGCGCTGGCAAATTCCGCGCCCATTTCGCGCAGAAAAGCCAGTTCGGTTTCGTAGTGCTTGAGCAGCCGCGTATCCATGACTAGCTCCGCTCAATCGCAACTTCGCCGGTGGTCACATCGACCCGGCTGCGCAGGTACAGCTCCAGAGGCATCGGCTGCGCCCACATCACGGCACGAATGTCGAAATCCACATGCATCTCGCCCGACTTTTTTTCGGACCGAAGATCGACCGAGACCGAGCCTTTGACGATCCGGGGTTCGAACACCTCGATAGAATCGGCAATCGACCGCTGAATGCGCTGCGCCTGGTAGAGGGTAGAGAACGACCCCGAGGTTTCCCGGATGCCATAGTTTAACACGGATTTGGCCGCGTATGGATAAATCTCTTCATCAATCAGGTCGGATTGGTCGGTGGTATTCAGCAACATGGACAGATCGCGCTGGATGATTTCCCGAAGACGGCCAACGTCGATCACGCGCGCATCGCGCCCCTCTTTTTTCTGGTCGGGCGCGTCGTCGGTCAGCCGGTCCAGAAGCGAAGGCTGTAATCGTTCGGCAAGTGTCTTCTCAGCCATCTCCTGCCGTTTCCCCGGCCACGTCCAGTACCAGTTCGCGGATATCCAGCAGCGCGACGTCGGATTTGTCGGTGGTCAGCAGGCGCTGGCCAATACCCACAAAGGTCTCAGACCCGGCATCAACCCAACTTGTCGCCCGTGCCAGACGCGCGGCGTCGTCGCCCTGTTCGGTTGTCCCGGCGTAACGGGTCGGGATCAGCGCCGCAATCTCGCCGCCGCTGGCCACCGTCAGCGTGCAGGCGGTCCAGACCGCATCGCGCAAGTCGCTGGGCGCTTCGATGTCCAACTTGACGATCTGCGCAAAGGGCAGCCAGAAATAGCGGCCATTCACGATCACCTCAAGCACAGGGCCCAAACGCATATCCGCATCCGCGATCCATTCGAATGCCTCTCCATTCACCGTTCCGGATGTGGTGGGCGCGGCGTCAAAAGCCTTGGCGCGCATCTCGGCGGCCTGATCAAAATGACCGCCAGCGGTCAGTTTCTGCGCTTCGATCAGATGTGCCAGCCATTCCTCGGGCTCGCCGAAGATCATCGGCGTTTTCTCACCTGCAAAGACCTTTTCGCGGTAGACCTCGCAAATGATCGCCTCGCGATAGGTCTTGGCCATCATCGTGGCCGCTTCATCCATCTCGGCGCTCAGTTTCAACTGGGTGATCGCGCGTTTCCAGTCGCCCATGACACAGAGCAGTTGAAACAGAAAAATCCGCAGCTTGGCGTCTGCGGGATTGGAGCGGATCTTGTCTTGCAACGTGGCCAATGTGGCCGCCAGATCGCCTGATTTAAGATGCTCTTCCGGCGTCATGAAACCCTCGTGCAGTCAGGATGAAAATACCAAAGGCTCTGGCGAGGAAACACGCCAGAGCCATTTTTTCAGGCCGGAAATCAGCTGACGTCGCCGGTTTCCAGGTTCCACTTGAATTCGTTGCAATCGCTGAGCTTGCCGGTCTTGAAGTCGGCAATCTTGTACTTGATCGAGATACCGCGATAGGCAACGGTCCAGCTTTCAGTCGGGATCGATTCTTCGCCGCCTGACACCGAATAGCTGTCCACGATGGCGTCGCGCAGGGTCAGGATCAGATAAGGCTCCATGCCTTTCTTTTCGTCGTCGCCCGACCGGCACAGGTGGATGGTCATCTCGGCATTGGCCTTGCCCGACGCAACATAGGTCATCAGTTTTGCCGATGCTTTGCTCAGCTCGGTGCTCAGTTCCACCTTGCCGAAATTGGCATTGGCATATCCGCGCTGGGTGGTCCCCATGTCGCCCATATCCAATGTCCGTTCCACGTTCCAGCTGATCTCTTTACAGGCGATCCAGTCCGTGTGTCCTTTTTCCCGGGCCTCGCCAGGGAAGTCCATTTTAATGAATACGTTTTCCATTTTCCGTTCCTTTGGTGTGTGTAGCTATGGTTTACGGGAGCCCCGTCCGGGCGGCAGTGAAACGCTTCACATGCCACCAATTTTTTTCGCGAATTATCCGGCTTTTTCTGACGGAAGTTTCGACACGAGACGCAGCGAAACCGACAGGCCTTCCAACTGGTAATGCGGACGCAGGAAGAACTTGGATGTGTAGTATCCCGGGTTCCCTTCAACGTCTTCCACAACCACTTCGGCCGAGGCCAGCGGTTTGCGCGCCTTCTCTGCTTCGGCAGAGATATCGGCGTTGAAGTCCACGTACTGGTTGATCCATTCCTGCAGCCAGGATTCCATGTCCTGACGGCTTTTGAACGAGCCGACTTTGTCGCGCACCATGCATTTCAGGTAATGCGCAAAGCGGCAGGTGGCGAACAGGTAAGGCAGACGTGCCGCCAGGTTGGCGTTCGCGGTGGCATCCGGGTCGTCATACTCGGCCGGTTTGTGCAACGATTGCGCGCCGATGAAGGTCGCCGAATCGCTGTTTTTGCGGTGGATCAGGGGCATCATGCCGTTCTTGGCCAATTCCGCCTCGCGCCGGTCCGAGATCGCGATCTCGGTCGGGCACTTCATATCCACGCCGCCATCATCGGTCGGGAAAGTATGTGCGGGCAGGCCTTCGACCGTACCGCCGCTTTCCACGCCGCGAATGCGCGAGCACCAGCCGTATTCCTTGAAGGAGCGGTTGATGTTCACCGCCATGCCATAGGCCGCGTTGACCCAGCTATAGCTGTCGCTGTTGGCGCCGGTGGTGTCTTCCTCAAAGGCAAACTCTTCGACCGGTTCGGTTTTGGAGCCATAGGGCAGACGACCCAGGAACCGCGGCATCGCCAGACCGACATATTTGGAATCTTCGCTTTCGCGCAGAGACCGCCATGCGGCGTATTCCGGGGTCTGGAAAATCTTGGTCAGATCGCGCGGGTTGGCCAGTTCCGACCAGCTGTCCATCTGGAACAGGCTCGGCTTGGCCCCGGTGATCAGCGGCGCGTGGGCCGCTGCGGCGATCTTGGACATCTCGCCCAGCAGTTCGATATCCTGCGGGCTGTGGTCGAAGTGATAGTCGGCGACCAGCGAGCCATAGGGTTCACCACCGAACTGGCCGAACTCTTCTTCATAGAGCTTCTTGAAGATCGGCGATTGATCCCATGCGGTTCCTTTGAACTTGCGCAGGGTCTTGTGCATGTCTTTCTTCGAGATGTTCATCACGCGGATTTTCAGCATCTCGTCGGTTTCGGTGTTGTTCACCAGATAATGCAGACCGCGCCACGCGCTTTCCATCTGCTGGAAATCGGCATGGTGCAGGATCAGGTTCACCTGCTCGGTCAGCTTCTTGTCGATCTCGGCGATGATGCCTTCGATCGAACGCAGCGCGTCGTCCGAAATCAGGCCGGTATTGGCCAGTGCCTGCTCGGCCAGCGTTTTGACCGCGCTTTCAACGGCGGTCTTGGCCTGATCCGATTTGGGGCGGAACTCTTTCGTCAGCAGCGCTTCGAACTCGGACGATCCAAACGCTGTTGCGCCTTCGGCGGCTTCTACTTGGGCTTCTTCTTCGGCCATCTTTTATTCCTCCTCGGCAGCGTCACCGCCCGGTTTGGGCTGGGCTGCAAGTGTCTTGAGCAGGCTGGGGTCCTGCATGATTTTTGAGATCAGGTCTTCGGCGCCGGTCTTGCCGTCCATATACGTCATCAGGTTCGACAGCTGAGTACGCGCGTCCAGCAATTCCTTGAGCGGCTCAACCTTGGCCGCAATCGCGGCGGGGCTGAAATCGTCCATGCTTTCGAACGTGATATCGACGGCCAGATTGCCCTCGCCGGTCAGGGTGTTGGGCACGGTGAACGCGGCGCGGGGGGCCATCGACTTCATCCGGTCGTCGAAATTGTCGACGTCTATTTCCAGGAACTTCCGGTCGGCAACTGCAGGTTGTTCGACCTCGGATTTACCGGCCAGATCGCTCATGACGCCCATGACAAAGGGCAACTGGACCTTTTTCTCGGCACCATAAAGCTCGACATCGTATTCGATCTGAACTCTCGGAGCCCTGTTCCGGGCTATAAATTTTTGTGAACTGTCAGCCATCTGATGCTCCTCGATTCATCCATCAGTGTTTGTTTTCAATCCGTTATCGGGGGTTGGTTGTTAACGGATCAGTAATCGTCATCGTCGGATTTCAGCCCGCCGATCTGGCGCACCTCATCCAAACCTTCTTTCGCCATATCTTCGATAATCGTCAGAAAATCGGCATTCACAAGCCGCTTGGCCCGTTCCAGCAGAACCGGCAGCGGGCTGGAGGGTTCGCAGCGAGCGTAGTAATCCATGATGCGATCCAGCATCATCGTGACATCCTCGGGCGAGTTGATCGTACCACCGCCGGACGGCGCGGCTGCCGCAGGGGCGGAAGCGGTTGCAGGCGCAGCTCCTTCGCTTGCGTCTTCAACCGGCATCTCACCGACATCTGCATATTGGGCCAGAGCCTGTTTGATACTTTTTAGTGCCTCGGTCAGCGGGTCCAGATTGGGCCCCTCGCCCGGCGTTTTTTCCGAAAAAACTGCGTCGACTGCAGCCACATCCTCGATCGCCGAGGCGACGGCTTCGGCATTGGCGGCCAGAACCTCATCATCGGTATCCTTGAACGCGGCGGCGACGCCGTTGGCGTCGGGAATCTCGTCCAGATCGGCCGGCATGTTGATCCGACCATCGACCACGTCCAGATGGCGCAGAGTCATGCTGCCGAACATGCGGCTGTCGGTCAGGCTGGTGCGGCGCAGCGCGCGTACCATCCGGTCGGTTGAGGCCAGACCACGCACCGCGTTGATCCGCATTGTCGCATCGCCGTCATCTTCGTCCAGTTCGGGATGGCAGGTGTCCCAGAATTCCTCCAGCAGGGATTTCACATAACCAATGGAGGTCGCGAAGGCAGGTAGGCCTTTGGTGTGCAGAACAGCCTCAGCCAGATAAATCGCCGCGCGCAGATCGTGGCTTTTGTCCATGACCTCCAGCGCTTTGGTTTCGACATCGCGCCAGTCCTGTTCCTCGGCGGCAACGACCTCGTCCCCCATCTGACGTTCTTCACCGGGCTGAGCGGCAATCTCAAGCTCGGTGAAGGCCGGATCATACTCCAGATTTTCACCGCTGGGGGGTTCTTCACCCCGGGGTTCCAGATAAGAAGTTAGATCCATGTTCTCCCCAATAACGTGTTGCCCGTTGGCTGTCTGTTGTTCTTGTCGCTTCGCTTAGCGCAGTGTTCACGACCCCGTGTATGAATTACTTCACATGATCGCGGAACTGGCAAACAAATCGCTTCTTCTTCGCAGCCTGTGTGATGAATCAGCCGCATACCCGGGGCAAAGTCAAACCCAATAAATACGTTTTTTTTACGACATGGGTTCCCCGGCGACACCCGCAGGTCAGGTTTCTGTCGGGCCACGCGGCCCAACCCGCGCACATCACCCGATTTTTTTCTTCGCGCTTGGGGTGAGTTGCTGCAATGATCGCAGATAATCGAGCCCGTCAGGGGCCGTTTCGCACGGGCCAGAACGCGGCATCCAAAGCACATGAACAGGGGAAGACGCATGAAAACAGGCATTTTTGGGGCGATAGCACTGGCACTGTCCGCGACCGTCGCGCAAGCGGACGAGGGCAAGCTGTCCATCGAGCTAAACAAGTTCGAAGCCGGAGAGTCGGGCGGGTGCCGCGCATTCTTTCTGTTTCGCAACCAGACCGGCAACAGTTTCGAAGAGTTCGAGATGTCGCTGGCGATCCTCGACACCAACGGCGTGATCGACCGGCTGCTGTCCATCGACGCCGCCCCCCTGCCCGTCCAGCGCACCGTTCTGAAACTGTTCGAAATCCCCGAAATCGACTGTGCGGATATCTCCGAGGTGCTGTTGCACGATCTGCCCGCCTGCAAGCCCCAGAATGCCGAGCCTGTGGATTGCTTCCCGCTGCTGGTGCTGGACAGTAAAACCTCAGCTGGTCTGGCGCAGTAAGCCATGCCGGGGTTGGAAAATCTGGGCACCGGCGGCCCGATCATCGCCGTTTTGGGCCTGCTGTCCGTGTTGTCGCTGACGCTGATCGTGGTCAAAATCATTCAACTCGCCCCGGTTCGGTCCGGCGGGCCCGAGCGGGACGCGGCCTTTGTGAAATGGGCGGGTGGCGACCGCCAGCCTGCGCAGGCTGCGGTGGCGGCGGGTAAATCCCCGGCAGACCGGGTCTGCGCCTATGCGATGCAGGCGCTGATCGACGGGTTCAAGGGGCCTGCGCTGATGGCGGAACTCACGCGGCGCGGCAATCTGGAATTCGCCGCGATGAGCACGTGGATTCGTGTGCTTGAACTGATTGCCATGATCTCCCCCCTCCTGGGCTTGCTCGGCACCGTGACCGGGATGATCCAGTCGTTTCAGGAGCTTGAACTGGCGCAGGGCGCGGCCAATGCGTCGGTCTTGGCGGGCGGCATCTGGCAGGCGTTGCTGACAACCGCTGCCGGACTGCTGGTGGCCATTCCCGCCGCTATCGGAGCGTCACTACTGTCGGGCCGCGCCGAAGCGGGTGCGCAGTCCATCGAAAACGCGGTGGGCCGTCTGATGGTCATTGAAGAGCGCGGCGCGCATTAGGGAATCGTCGATGTCCAGCGAGCTAAGCCTGAGCAGACGTAAGCCGACCCGGCCCATGATCTCGCTGGTGCCGATGATTGACGTGATGCTGATTCTGCTGGTCTTTTTTATGGTCACATCGACCTATCTGAACCTCGACATGATCCCCGCGCTGGCCCCATCCGACCGCCCTGCCCCGACGCAGGGCGCGGTGGGTGAGCAATCATCCGGTGCTCTGCTGATCCGCATCGGTGCCGATGGCGCGCCCTATTATCAGGGTCAACCCATGACCTCGGACGATCTGGCGGTTTTGCTGGCCGACCGCTTGGCGCAGGAACCTGCAACGCAAGTCGTCATCCTGCCCACCGGCAGCGCAGCTTTGCAGTCGCTGGTATCCGTCATGGATGTGGTCACAAGCGCCGGGGTCACCAACATGCGCGTTGTCCGGCTGGAGGCCCGCCCATGAGGATCTCCCGCCCGGCCCCCCGGCATCACCCCGAGACGATCATCGCCCTGATTGATGTGGTGTTCTTCCTTCTGGTCTTTTTCATGCTGATCGGCCGCATGGACGCAACAGCCCCCTTTGACGTTACCCCGCCGACAGCGCAGACCGGCGCGGACATGCCTGCAGGGGGTCTGACCTTGTCCGTCGGGGCAGACGGAACGTTGGCGTTGGATGGGTTGGAACTGTCACCAGATGAAGCCACCCGGCAGGTTCAATCGGTCTTGGAGAATCAGCCCGACACTCTGATCCGGATCAACGCCCATCGCGACGCCGTGCTGCGCAACATCCTGCCCCTGATTGGGCAGTTCGAAGCACTGGGCGCGCGCGAGGTTGTACTGGTCGTGACCCCTCCGGGACCAGCGCGGTGATCCGTGGCCCACTCATATGGGGCGTAGGGCTGATCGGGTCGCTGGCCCTGCATCTGGGGGCCGCTGTCTTTCTGATCTGGACCGTCGAGCCGGAGCCGGTGGTCGAACAACCGGTGCCGGAAACGCGGATGCAGCTATCCGCCCATCAGGTGAAGCAAAGTCAGGCTGTTGAGGCGCGTCCCGACACAGACACAGCCCGCGCCGCAGATGCAACGGGCGCGCGGCTGGATCAGGGTGTTGTCCGTCAATCGACGGCAGTTGCCTCTGAACTACCACAACAGGATCTTGCGACGTCGCAGCCGAGCAGCAACGCGCTGAGCCCCGTAGATCAGACCTCGGAGAGTATTGAGCCGCTGGACGCTGATACCAACAAATTGAAAGAGGTCCCCGATGTGCATCAGACCATTCAGGCAACGGACGCCTCACCAACACTCCTCGCCTCCTCTGCCCTTCAGATAAACCCGGTTGCGTCACAGGTGGCTCCGACGCAGGCAGTTGTGCTTGCGAGCCCGGAGACGGACCGGGCCAAGCCCCTGCAACCCCAACCGGTCGCGCTGACCCAAACCCTGCCCGACATTCCCAAAGCCAGCGCCTCTGAGGTGTTTTCGACCACCGGCGACGGTCCCATCGACCCGGTTTCGCTGGCCGCCATTCAAAGCTTCATGCGACCCGAGGATGCCGGTCAAAGCGCGCAGGATTTGCGAGACGGGATTGACGGGTTGCTGTCGCAAATCCCCTGCTCGCGCCTGCAGGTTCAGTTTCAGCCGGAAACCAATACGCTGGAATTGATCGGACATATACCCGAGGACGGCCTGCGCACGCCCACCCTGAATGCCTTGCAAGCGCAAATGGGCGAGAACATCCGGATCGCCGATAACCTGCTGATCCTGCCGCGCCCGCAATGCGGTGCGCTCAGCGGGATCGCGGATGTCGGACTGCCGCAATCGACCGATCAGATCACCAACCCTCTGCTGATCGGCGAAGACGTGCACGCCCGCGAGTTCCGCTACACGCGGGGCCAGCAACTGGTTCTGGACCTGACCGGTGCTGACTATGACGCCTATGTCTATGTCGACTATTTCGATGCCGAAGGTCAGGTGATCCACCTCAGCCCAAACGCCTCGACACCGCTGGACCTGACCCCGGCGAAAGAAGCATTGCGGGTCGGGGCGGCGGCACCGGGCGATCCCGGCCTCTACATCACGATCGGGCCGCCTTATGGTCAGGAAATCGCCGTCGCATTTGCGGCCTCGGAGCCTTTGTACCAAGGCGACCGCCCACTGATCGAACCTGCGGAGACCTATCTCAGCTTCCTCAAATCCCGCATCTCAGCCGCACGAGCCGAGAACCCGGATTTCAAGGGCGAGTGGGTTTACTTCTTTATCACGACCGCCGAGCAGTAACGGGCCCTTAGAAGACCAAAATCTACTCTGGGTCCAGGAGTTGCCCCAGATCGACGCCCTGATTTGCAGCACTCGCCATCACGGCCTTGCGCAGTGATTTACTGCGCTGGATCAGTCGGCGGAACCTCTCTTCATCCAGAACCAGCAGCGTGGTCGGCGCGATGGCCCGGACCGAGGCCCGGCGTCTTTGGCGCAGCAGCAATTCTGTTTGCCCGAAAATATCGCCCCGACCCAAACGCCAGCTCTGCCCGGCCATCTCAAGCTCGACCGCGCCCGAGGCGATAAAGTAAACGCTTCGGGCCGGTGCGTCTTTCTGGATGATCCGCTCCCCGGCTTCCGCATAACGGGTTTTCAAGGCGCGTGCGAGGCGGCGCAGACCACCCCGGTCCAGATCCGAGAATACAGGCAAACGCCGCACAAGTTCGGTCGCGCGGGGGGCCACATCGATCATCGGGCGTTTTTCCGCTTCGATGCGTTTCTCACTGACGTCATGCAGCAGCACCGAATACAGCTCGGCGCTGATGAAGCCTTCGTCGTACAGTTCAGTATATTCCCGCTCTTCCAGACGCAGGGCGATGCGGCGGATGAAGCGGCGCTGCACCTCGTCCGCGAAACCCGGATACTGAAGCTGAAGACCGTCCAAGGCGGTATCCACAAACTCAGCCCGTCGGTCGATGAGTTCCCTCAGAATCTCGGCGACCCGCCGCCCGTGGATGCGGCGGATGCGCTGGTCGGCGAACCGGTACACGTCACGCAGCACCAGTCGTTGCGCCAGCAGCACCTCGAACCGATGCGCGGTCATGCGGGCAAGGGGGCGGCGCAAACGCAGCCTGTCGTTCAGAAACGCCGCGACCCGAAACAACCGACCATAGGCGACGGTGCGCCGCGCAGCGCGCAAATATCCCGTGCGCCCCTGCAACCGGGTCCCTTCAATAAGCCGGTCAATATCCAGCAGCGCCCGGTCTGCCAGCCGCGTAGAAAGCGATCTGTCGCGCATATGACTAAGGACAAAGTTCCGCTCGGCCCCGGCCAGCGCGATCAGACCAAGGGTCACGCGATCCCTGTCCAGAATGTCCCGACGGGCTTCGGCCGAATGCACCGCCGTATCGAGCCTTTGTCCGAACCGGACGGCCTCGGACCGGATGATATCGGGGTTCAGTTCATAGCTCGCCGTCATGTTCCTGACGTCCTCACGCACGGTCTGCAGCGAAACGGCAACGACCTGCTGCGACAGCGCCTCATCCAGCGTCGAAAGCGCGTCGAGCCCCAGGCGACGGATGACCGGGCGCAAGGTCGGTCCCTGAACCAGCAACGTGAACAAGGTGAACCCGGTTGCCAGGATACCCACCGCTCTTTGCGTTTCCGCGGGAATCTGGGCGTTCTCCGTAACCGCCAGCGCCAGAGCCAGCGTCACCGCCCCACGCATACCACCCCAGAGGATTGCATAGCGAAACGGGCGGTCCACGGATGGAGAAACCCGTATCAAAGTCAGGAAGGGCAGAAAACCGAACAGAATGACGGCCCGGGCGAAAAAAGCGGCAAGTGTAACCACCAGGATCAACCCGAAATCCGTCCATCTCACGCCGCTGAGCAGTTTCGGGATCAAAAGCGCCGCGAGTACAAAGATCAGCGCCCCGGCCCAATGAGCCAGCACGCCCCAGACATCTGAAAGGCGGCTCCAGGCTTGTGGGGTCAGGCGGCCAGGCGCTGACAGGTTCAGGGTGATCCCGGCCACTACAACGGCAATCACACCCGATGCGCCGATGCTTTGTTCGGCGATGACATAGGCCAGATAAGGCAGCGCAAGCGAGATAGAAACCTGCGCCAGTTCAAAGCCTTCGATCAGGGACATAAGCCACAGGCTGGCGCGGGCCAGAAACCAACCCGTGACGGCCCCGCCCAGCAAAAGCAACGGAAACTGAACAAGGGCATCCTGCGGCTGGGGGTCCGGCGCGCCGACCATCACGAACCCGACAAACAGCCCGAATAGGGCAATGGCGGCGGCATCGTTTAGCAGGCTCTCCCCTTCGATGATACGCGACAATCTTTGCGGTGCGGCGATTGAGCGGAAGATGCTGACAACGGCCGAGGGGTCGGTTGTTGAAATAATCGCACCCAGAAGAAGGCAGGCCATCAACGGCAGCGAACTCACGGCAGACAGGGCAAAACCAACAGTGAATGTCGCAACAAACACGGCGACGATAGCCAGCACAAAGATCGGCACCCAGTCGTCCAGCATACGCCGCAGGTTCATGCCCAATGTCGCCTGAAACAGCAGCGTGGGCAGGAACAGGTACAGGAACACATTTGCGCGGATTGGGAAGCCGAGGATGGCTTCGGCCACCGGGTTCATCACCTCGGTCAGGTCGGTTCGCAGGAAAAAGGTCGCGGCGGCCCCGATCACGATTCCCAGAACCGCAAGCACGACGCTGTAGGGAAAACGCAGGCGCGCGGCGACCGGTTCGGCCAGCCCTATGACCACAAAAAGTGATGCAACAACTGTGGTTACAAGAACAATATCCATGCCGCTGTTATAGCCTCAGCTTTACGAGAGACGCACGCACAGTCTCGCAGCCCGGCAGCAAAATTGCCACCAGTTGCCAAGTAAACAGGACGCGACAACGAAGCCGCGCCCGGTGCGGTGTTTTTTTGGGTGCGGCTGGCGCTCAACCCCCAGCGCGCAGGCGTTTGAGCAGCGAGGAGGTATCCCACCGCCCGCCGCCCAGCTTCTGAACGTCCTTGTAGAACTGATCAACCAGCGCCGTGACCGGCAGGCTGGCCCCGGTTTCATTCGCGGTGTTCAGGCAAATCCCCAGATCCTTGCGCATCCAATCCACCGCGAAACCGTGATCGAAATGATCGTCCAGCATAGTTTCGTAACGGTTCGCCATCTGCCAGCTACCGGCGGCCCCCTGACTGATCACCTCGACGACCGAGCGGCAATCCAGACCCGCCTTCTCGGCAAAATGCAGCGCTTCGCTGAGGCCTTGCACCAGCCCGGCGATGGCGATCTGGTTACACATCTTGGTCATCTGACCCGCGCCGCTGTCCCCGATCCGGCGGCAGATTTTCGAATAGACCTGCATGATCGGTTCAGCAGCGTCATACGCGGCCTGTTCACCACCGCACATGATTGAAAGAACAGCGTTTTCCGCCCCGGCCTGACCTCCCGAAATAGGGGCATCAACAAAGGCGAGGTCCTGTTCTTTGGCAGCTTCAAACAACTCACGCGTGACCTTTGCCGATACGGTCGTGTGGTCTACCAGCGTGGCCCCCGCCGACATACCGGCAAAAGCGCCATCCGGCCCGGAGCAGACGCTGCGCAGATCGTCGTCATTGCCAACGCAGGTCATCACGAAGTCTGCGCCGTCGGCGGCTTCTCGCGGAGTGACGCCCATGCTGCCACCATGCTCGGCAACCCAAGCGTCGGCTTTGGCCGAGGTGCGATTATATACCGTCACATCATGGCCCGCGGCCTGAAGGTGGCCCGCCATCGGATACCCCATGACGCCAAGGCCAAGAAATGCAAGTTTTGCCATTCTAATTTCCTTCTACAAAAGATCTCGCGGGGTTTGCCCGGCGAAGAATGCATCCAGGTTGTCCAACGCTCGAAAGCCCATCGCGTCGCGAGTCCGGGTCGTGGCGCTGCCGATATGCGGCAGCATGAAGATATTTTCGTGGGCCGCAAATCCGGGATTACCACCCGGCTCGGTCTTGAAGCAATCGAGACCCGCCGCCGCCAGTTTCCCGCTTTCGACCGCGCGCAACAGCGCGTCCTCATCCACAAGCGCACCACGCGCGGAGTTCACCAATATCGCACCGTCGGGCAGCGCCGCAATCCGTTCGGCGTTCATCAGGTCCAATGTTTCGGGGGTTGCCGGACAATGAAGCGACAGGAAATCGGCGACTGGCAGCAGGCTTTCGACGCTTTCATGATAAACCGCGCCTTGTTCCTGATCGGGCGACAGGCGGGTCCGGTTAAAATAGTGGATTTCCATGTCGAACCCACGCGCTTTCGCCGCAAAGGCGCGACCGACGCGACCCATTCCGATGATCCCAAGACGGGCGCCTGTAACCTGTTTGCCCACCATGAAAGACGGGCTCCAGCTGTCCCACGTGCCGCTGCGCATCAAACGATCGCCCCTAACCGCATGGCGCGCCGCACCCAGCATTAACAGCATCGCCAGTTCAGCTGTTGCGTCGGACAGAACGTCAGGCGTGTTCGTGACCGTGATCCCCCGGGCTGCTAAGGCAGGCAGGTCGCAGTGATCCACGCCAACGGAATGGTTCGCAACGATTTTCAGGCGCGGGTCAAGGCGGGCCACAACTTCGGCCGAGAACGGCTCGGAATGGCAGGGCATCATCGCATCGACCTGCGCGCTCATTGCGACAATCTGATCTGGTGTGCCCGGGGTATCGGCCTCGTTCAGGATCACGTCATAGTCGCGGCGCGCGCGTTCAATGGTGGCGTCAGAAAGCCGACGCGGCAGCCAGAGGACCGGTTTGTCGCTCATGAAATCAGTCCTTTTTGATGGCGTCTTCCCAGAAGTTGTAAAGTGCAAGCGCGATCACGAAGAACGCAATGCACATGAACGGAAAGCCGCCCCAGAACCCGGCGAACCCGGTCGAGATACTGTGTGAAAGGCCCAGAACGAAGATCGTCATCAGGCCGACGCCGATGATACCCATGATGATGTTGGTCAATCGCGACATGTGTTTCCCCTTTTTCCTTAACCCTGCGCCCCAAGACTGCGCTGAACCCACGACGCAGTACGCAGCAGGCGACCATCTTCTTCCACCGCGCCGATCAGTTGCAGGCCAACCGGCAGGTCGTTACCCCCGACCAGCAAAGGCAACGTGACGCACGGAAGCCCTGCCAATGTCCAGGTCAGGCAAAAGACCGAGGCGCCGGTGTGCCCGGCGTCTAGTGACGGAGCCTCACCTGTGGCTGACGGGGCGAGAATGGCGTCAAACTCATTGAAATATTCAGCAAAAAAGCTTTGCGCCGAGGCCATCACTGCCAAAGCGTCCTGATACTGCGCTTCGCTGATCTCGGCCCCGCGACTGATCGCAGATTGCATTTCGATGCTTAGGTCGGCCCCATGATCTTTCGAAATCCCGGTCATGTTCTGACGGATTTCGTAGTCGTAGATCGTTTTGTGTACATTGATCAGATCGGCCAGTTGCGGCGAGGCCGAAAACCGCTCGACCCGTCCTCCCAAGCCGTCGATCACGGCATTTATGCCTTCCACAGTGTCCGGTTCCAGACGGTCATGAAAAGGGAAATCCAGCCACGCGATGTTGGGTTCAACCGGGGCTTCGGCCCGAGCGCCGTCCAACATATGCGCACGAGGCCTTGCAAAACTCACCGGGTCGGTTTGGTCGTAGCCAGACACCGCGTCGGTCAGCAGCGCGATGTCTTCCAGCGAGTTGGCAAAGCCGCCGATGTGATCCAGAGACACGGATGTCCGGAACACTCCGCTGCGTGAAATGGTTCCACGAGTGGGTTTGAAGCCGTAGACACCGCAGAACGAGGCCGGGCGGATCACCGAGCCACCGGTCTGGGTCCCAATCGCCAAAGGCACATGCCGTGCCGCCACCGCCGCCGCCGAACCGCTGGAGGACCCGCCCGGCGTGCGGGTCGGATCAAACGGATTGGTGGTGTCCGTCGGGTGCATGAAGGCGAATTCCGTAGTCTTGGTCTTGCCCATAATGACCGCGCCTGCCTCGCGCAGATGTTCAACGATCCGCGCGTCCGCTTCGGGCTGGCGGCCTGCGAAGATGGGCGTGCCGCGTTGCGTGGGCATGTCTTTCGTGTCCACGATATCCTTCAGGCCCACCGGTACGCCGTGCAGCGTCCCTGTCGCGCGTCCCGCCTTTCGGATGCGGTCCAGTTCCCGCGCCTGATCCAGCGCTACGCCTGCGTCCAGATAGGCCCATGCCTTGACCGTGGCCTCAGTTTCCTCGATCCGCTTCAGGCAGGCCTCGACCAGCGCCTCGGACGTGATGCGCCCTTCACGAATGGCCTCGGCGGATTGAACCGCCGAGAACAGCGACAGATCGTGTTTCGTCATGGCACCCACACACCGAACAGGTAATCCGGCAGCCACAGCGCAATGCCCGGGAACTGGTACATCAGCACCATGCACAGGATCACGATGGCGAGGTACGGCATCAGACCTTTGAAAATCTCCATCAACTGGATCTGATTTTTTAGCACGCCTTTAAGGTAATAGGCCGACATCGCCATGGGTGGCGTCAGGAACGAGGTCTGCAGGTTCAGCGCCACCAGCATCGCGAAGAAATACGGGTTCACGCCAAATGTATCCAGCATCGGCAAAAAGATAGGTACGAAGATGATCAGAATCTCGGACCATTCCAGCGGCCAGCCCAGCAGGAAGATGATCAACTGCGCCAGTACCAGGAACTGCCAGGGCTGCAGGTTCATGCCCACCACCCAATGTTCGATCACGTCATGCCCGCCGAGATATGAGAAGATCGACGCAAAGGTCCACGACCCGACGAATAACCAACACACCATCGCCGTGGCCTTGGCCGTCAGGAAGACGCTTTGCTTGACCTTGTCCCATGTCAGCGAGCGATACAGCACCGCCAGCACCAGACCGCCCAACGCGCCCATAGCTGCCGCCTCGGCCGGAGTCGCCAATCCGCCGAGGATTGAGCCAAGCACCAACATGATCAGCACCGTCAAAGGTACAAAGGACACCAGCAGATCAAGGTAAATCTGCCGCTTGGGAGGGATGTCATCCTCTTGTGGTTTTGGTGCCAGTGACGGGTTTATCCAGACACGGATCATCACGTAGACGATGTAAAGCCCCGCCAACAAAAGTCCCGGGAACACCGCCGCCGCATAGAGCCGCAGAGGCGATAGCTCGGCAATCGCGGCATAGACGATCAGCATGATCGACGGCGGGATGAGAATGCCCAGCGTCCCGCCCGCGCAGATCACGCCCGAGGCAAAGCTGCGCTGATACCCGGCATTGGCCATCGCCGGATAGGCCAGCAGCCCCATCAGCGTGACCACCGCGCCCACAATCCCGGACGCCGTCGAGAACACCGCGCAGGTCAGCAGCGCCGCAATGGCCAGAGACCCCGGCAGGTTCCGCGCAGCCATGTAAAGCGAGAAGAACAGGCGATCGACGATATTCGCCCTTTCCACCACATAGCCCATGAACAGGAATAACGGAATGGCGACAAGCGTGTCATTCTCCATCACCGAATAGGTGTTCTGGTTCAGCAGGTAGAAGATGTTGTTGTTGAAGATGTCCGCGATGCTTTCGGGCGCGGACTGGTAGTAGGCATAGTATCCAAAGCCGACGCCCATCGCCAGCAGCGTGAACGCGATCGGAAAGCCCAGAAGCACCAGCACAATAAACAGGCTGAGCATCATGATGGCGACCTGAGGATCAGTCATTGCTGCGCCCTCCGTCCTTGGTGCCCGTTGGATGGATACGTTCCAGGCTGGCCTCCATCAGCATGTCTTCAGTCTCGCGCACGTCGTCCAGACGGTCGAGCCAGACGCCGTTCTTCATCGCCAGCCAACAGCGTGCCATTTCGGCAAGGCCCTGCAGCATCAGCAAGAACCCGGCGACGGGGATCAGGGTTTTGAAGAAGTAAATCTGAATGCGGGCCGGGCTGTTCCAACTGACCTCTTCATAGCGCCAGCTGTCTTTGGCGATTTCCCAACCGTACCAGAACAGCGCAAACATGCCGGGAAAGAAGAAGAGGATGTACAGGATGAAATCAACGCGCGCCTGCCAGCGGACCGAGAACAACCGGTACAGAACATCGCCGCGCACATGCGCGTCTTGGGCCAGCGCGTAAGCCCCGGCCATCAGGAACAGCGCGCCGTACATCTGGACCATCATGTCGAATGCCCAGACGGTGGGTTTGTTCAGCACGTAGCGGACGAACACTTCGTAAGACACCGAAAGTGTCAGAATGAGGATGCACCATCCGAAGGCTTTGCCGACCCATTGGCTTAGCCCTTCGATGGCGTGGATTGTCTTGATCAAGGTGAATTCCCCGCCTGTTCTGCCCACAGTTCAGGATGCCGCGCGCCGCGCGGCATCCCGTTTTCGGAAGGTTTCAGGCCTCAGCCGAAATAGTGCTTGTATGCCAGCTTGTAGTCAGGCTGGTTCAGGTTGAGGTAGTTCATCACCGTCTGCGCATAGGCTTTCTGGCTTTCGATAACTTTGGCAAAGAACGGGTCTTCGTTCGCGATCCGCTCAACCACAACATCCCACGCGTTCAACTGCGCCTGCATCACGCTGTCAGGTGTGCGGTACACGTTGACGCCCTGCTCGTTGGCCAGCTTCACAAGGTCATCCGCATAGCGCTTGGTGTTGTTCCAATAGAAATTGGAATTCTCGGCCTCGGACGCGTATTTCAGGATCGCCTGAAGCTCGGGTGCAAGCGCGTTATACTTGTCCTTGTTAAAGGTGACCTCGAAGAATTCCTGGCTCTGGTGGAACGAGGCCAGGTGGTAGTGCTTGGACACGTCCTGCATACCAAAGTCACGGTCCGAGGTCGGGTTGTTGAATTCCGCCGCATCGATCAGTCCGGATTTCATCGCGGGCTGAATTTCGCCGCCCGGCAACTGCACAACGGACATGCCCATCTCTAGCAGAACGTCGGCTGCCAGACCAACGGTGCGGTACTTGAGGCCGTTCATCTGATCCGCGGTCGTGATCTCTTCCTTGAACCAGCCAAGCGGCTGCGCCGGCATCGGCGAGTTGAAGAACGACACAACGTTCAGGCCAAGAATGCCCATTAGTTCGTCGAACAGTTCCTGGCCGCCGCCATAGTTCACCCAGCCCAGAACTTCCTGACTGGACCACCCGAAGCATGGGCCGGTGCCGAACAGCGAGGCTGTTTTGGATTTCGAATACCAATAGGCCGGGACGTAATGCGCCGCATCCAGAACGCCGCGGTGAACCGCGTCCTGCATCTGGCTTGTTTTGACCACCGAGTTCACGGGCAACAGTTCAATCGTCAGCTTGCCGCCGGACATCTCGTTGACGCGGTTCACATAGGCTTGCGCGTTTTCAAGAAAGATGCCGCCTCCCCAGGCGGCCTGCATCTTGAAGTTGACTCCTTCATCGGCATGGACAGCGGGTGCAGCAAGCGCACCAGCGCCCACAACAGCCGAGCCACGCAGAAAGCTTCTGCGGTTCAAAGATTTTGTCATGTTTCCTCCCTTGACTGGCCCCTCGCCTCTTTGTTTTCGGCACGGGCACCAATCCGCCCTGCAGCGGATGCGGATAACGATAAGCCAGAAAACAGAATTTGCAAAATTTTTTGGAAAGTCTTTCACGAATAATTCAAAAAATACCGTAATTATATGAAATTGCGTACTTTTTAATTTTCATTTTTTTTGACACGCAGACGGGCTAGAGTCTGTGGATACAAATCCGAGCATTGGTTGCCCCATTATGACCGAACAAATCGCCGCCTCACGCCGGGGTCGTCCGCGCCTTCCGTCAAAACAGGACAAGCCAGGTAAATCACCTGTGCTTGCGCTTGATCGTGGGATTCGCGTGTTGATTCACCTTGCCGAGGCGAAGGCTGCGACTTTGGCAGAGATTGCAAAAGAAACCGCGATTCCGGCGGCAACGGCACATCGGATTCTCAGCACGCTTCAGCATCGTGGCATGGTCGCCCATGACGCCGAGCAAGGCAATTGGCGGATAGGACCGCAAGCCTACCGGATCGGGAACGCGTTTGAAGAGGGGTCGAACCTGCTGGAAGTTGCACCTGCGGTGATGCGAGCGTTGTCCAAAGATACGGGCGAGACCGCGAATCTGGCGGTCGAAGACGGTGGCAAGCTGCTGTATCTTGTTCAGGTCGAGTCGGAAAATCCGATACGGGCTTCAATCAAGAACGGGACCAACGCTTACTTTCATACATCCGGCGTGGGCAAGACCATAATGGCGTTCATGGAAGACGATGACCTTGACAGTTTTCTTGAGCCGCTTTCGCTGCTTCGCCAGACGTCGAACTCAATAACGGACAAACAGCGGCTGAAGGACGAACTGAGAAAGTCCCGGCAACGCGGTTGGGCGCTGGACGATGAGGAACGGTCATTGGGTATGCGCTGTATCGCTGCGCCGGTCTTCGATTCTCTGGGGAACGTTGTCGCGGGCGTTTCGATCTCGGGGCCTATCACGCGGTTTCCAGACGAAAAACTGGACACGCTTGCGATGTCGGTCATTCAGGCTGCGAATGAGATTTCGGAAAGGCTCAGGCATAGGCCCGCAGGGAAATGATTGCGTCGGTGAGCTAGAAACTCGTTCCCAGTGGCAAACGCGCGCACCTGCCGATCTCTGAAACTCGGAAAAGAACTTGTGACGGCGCTTCGCGGAGACGGGCGTCCGTTTTGCGCGCCCCGGCTAATCTCAGCCCCTCCGACCACTTCCACCATCCTGTGGAACATATGCGTGATGGTTCGCGAAATCTGTCATTGAACAGGGTCTGCGCAGCTTTTGCGACTTGGTTGAAGACCAGCTTTTCCCTGCACAAGCGTTGCACCCCAGCCTCCCGGAACTGGTCTTTGGAGTTGCATACACGATCTTTTTCTATTGTATACAGTTTGAATATTTATTATTGCGCCGAAGAAACCTGGCCTTGCAGGCGATTCTATCATCGCCGGTAAGCCGTTGCCTTGGTGGGAGGTTCGGGCATGAAAGACGCCTCGCGGCACAGAAAGACCCAACTCTACGAGCACCTGAAAACGGCGGTGCTGACTCAGATGTTGAAGCCGGGCGAAGACCTGGACGAAACAACCCTGTCGGATCAGTTCGACCTGTCGCGCACACCTTTGCGCGAGGTATTTCGCCAACTGGCCGGTGAGGGCTATCTTGAATTGCGCGAGAACCGGGGCGCGCGGGTGTCCGGCATGTCCTACACCACGCTGCGCGACTTTTTTCTGGCCGCGCCCATGATCTATGGTGCCATTCTGCAGCTTGCCGCCAAGAACGGGAAACCCGACCAGATAGAGCTGCTGAAAGAGGCGCAGGAGACGTTCAAAGCGGCGTTGCGATCTGGCTCGAGCGCGGATCGGGCGATGACCAACAACCGCTTTCACGAGATTACCGGGGATATGGCCGATAACATCTATCTGCTACCGTCGTTCAAGCGGCTGCTGATCGACCATGCGCGGATCAGCATGACGTTCTACCGGCCTCAGGATGCCGCGATGGCCAAGAACCTGCCCGAAGCCAGCGCCCAGCACGACGCCATCATCGCCGCCATCGAGGCGGGCGATGAGGCGGCTGCTGCGCAGCTGGCCATTGACCACTGGAACCTGTCCCGCGACCGGATCGAGCTGTTTGTCACGCCCGACGGGCTTGACGTGCCGCTGGGCTCTGTCGCTCGCAAAACCCCTGCATGAGGATCAACATGACCCCCTTGTTCAAATTCGAAGGGATCTACACACCTGTAGTGACCCCGTATCACGACGATGGCAGCGTCCATTGGGATGCTCTTTCGGACGTGATCGAATACCTGATTGAAAACGGCGTGCACGGCCTGATCTCGGGCGGTTCGACCGGCGAGAACTATTCACAGACCGTGGCGGAACGGCTGGAACTGGCGAAGTTCACCCATGAACGGCTGAAGGGTCGCACGCCTCTGGTCGTCGGTACGGGCGCGATGATGACGCCGGATTCGATTGCGCTGGCGGCGGGCGCGCGCGAGATCGGGGCGGATGCGATCTTGCTGGCCAGCCCCGCCTATTCGGTGCCAACCGACCGCGAGAATGCGCTAAACGCGTTGGCCATCGACAAGGCCGCAGATCTGCCGGTGATGCTGTACAACTACCCGCACCGCACCGGCACAATGATGGGAGAAGAGTTTCTGGATCGCGTCGGTCGCAGCCGGAATTTCTGCGGGATCAAGGAAAGCTCGGGCGATATCAACCGAGTGCACCTGCTGGCGCGGGATTACCCTCATATCCAGCTGGGCTGCGGCATGGACGATCAGGCGCTTGAATTCTTCGCTTGGGGATCGCAGTTCTGGGTCTGTGGTGGGTCGAACTTCCTGCCAGCCGAGCATGCAGCGCTTTACAATGCCTGCGTGATCGAGGGCGACTTCACCAAAGGCCGACGGATCATGAGCGCGATGCTGCCGCTGATGCACACTTTGGAACAGGGCGGCAAGTTCATCCAGACCATCAAGCATGGCGTCACCATGAACGGGATCGACGCAGGCCCGGTACGCCCACCGCTGAAAGGTCTGAACAAGGACGACAAACGCGCGCTGGAACAGGTGACACGGGTTTTGAAACGTACAATCGCCGATATCGTGGCAGAAGGATAAGACACATGGCTCTGCTGACACAGGACGAATACAAATCCACCGCCGCAGGCTTAACCCTGCCCACCGGCGCTTTCATCGACGGCAGCTTCCGCCCGGCGATGTCCGGCGAGACCTTTACCAGCGTCAACCCGGCCACCGGTGAAAAGCTGGCCGAAATAGCCTCATGCGGCTCGGAAGATGTGGACTTCGCCGTCGAAAGGGCGCGCGAGGCTTTTGACGATGGCCGCTGGTCGAAACTGCACCCGTCCGAACGCAAGGACGTGCTGATCCGCCTGTGCAAACTGATCACGCGAAACGCGCATGAGTTGGCGGTGATGGAAAGCATCGACAGTGGCAAGCCCATTTATGATTGCGAAACCGTGGATGTCGCCGAAACCATCCACTGCCTGAAATGGCACGCCGAGGCGATCGACAAAATCTACGATCAGGTAGCCCCTGCCAGCGATGACCACATCGCCATGATCGTGCGTGAGCCCATCGGAGTGGTTGGTCTGGTGCTACCGTGGAACTTCCCGCTGCTGATGCTGGCGTGGAAGATCGGTCCGGCGCTGGCGGCGGGTTGTTCGGTGGTGGTTAAGCCTGCTCAGGAAACCACGCTGACCGCGCTACGGCTGGCGGAACTGGCGATGGAGGCAGGTATCCCGGCGGGCGTCCTAAACATCCTTCCCGGCGGGGGTGCCGAGGTGGGTGAGCCGATTGGCCGTCACATGGATATCGACATGGTGTCCTTCACCGGCTCGACCGCGACCGGGAAGAAATTTCTGACTTATTCGGCGGAATCGAATGCCAAAGAGGTCGTTCTGGAAATGGGCGGCAAGAACCCGGCCATCGTGATGGATGACGCCGAGAATCTGGACCGCGTGGCCCAGCATCTGGTCAACGGCGCGTTCTGGAACATGGGCGAGAACTGCTCGGCCAGCTCGCGCCTGATCGTACACAAGAACGTAAAGGCCGAGCTGCTGGAACGCATCGCCCATCACTCCAAACAGTGGAATATCGGCGATCCGCTGGACCCTGAAACCCGCATGGGTGCGCTTGTGTCCGAGGGTCACTATTCCAAGGTCTGTTCCTATCTGGACAAGGCTGAAAACGTGGTGATCGGCGGCAAGGCGAATAATGGTTTTGTCGAGGCCACGGTGGTTGAGGTTGAAGACAACAACACCTTGCTGGCGCGAGAGGAAATTTTCGGGCCGGTCCTGTCGGTGATCGAGGTTTCGGGCTTTGATGAAGCGATTAAGATGGGCAACGACACGGAATACGGTCTGTGCGCGTCGATCTTCACCGCCAATGTCAAACACGCCATTCGTGGGGCCCGTGCCCTGCGGGCCGGGACCGTCACCGTCAACAGCTTCGGCGAAGGCGACATCTCGACCCCCTTTGGGGGTTACAAGCAGTCGGGCTTTGGCGGGCGGGACAACTCGATCCACGCTCATGATCAATACACCCAGTTGAAAACGATCTGGATTGATCTGGCCGATGATGCGGATGAGGCCGTAAGTTGACGGGGTACACCGCAAAATCTCTGCCGGTCCAGCGGGGGCCGGCAGCCTGGAACGCCATTCTGGGTGATCAGCCCGGCGCAATTGTGCTTGAGGCCGACCAGAATGCCGATTTCGTCATCGTGGGAGGCGGCTTTGCGGGCCTGTCCGCCGCGCGCCGGATCACGCAGCTGCAGCCTGATGCGAAGGTTGTGGTGATCGACGCGGGCCGCATTGCCGAGGGCGCGGCGGGCCGCAACTCGGGCTTTATGATCGACTTGCCGCATGATCTGGCCTCGGACGATTATGCCGGTGAGGGTGATGACCGCAAGATAATCGGGCTAAACCGCCACGCTATCGGTTTCGCGCGCGCGGCGGTGGACGAATACCAGATCGATCCAAATTTCTTCGACCCGGTGGGCAAGGTAAACGGGGCCGCCAGCGAAGGGGCCGAGGCGCGTAACAAAAGCTATGCGCAACACCTGGCATCGCTGGGTGAGGACAGCCAGATGCTGGACCCTCAGCAGATGTACGATCTGACCGGCTCGCGCCACTACATCTCGGGGCTCTATACCCCCGGCACGGTCACGCTGCAGCCTGCGGGCTATATCCGTGGGCTGGCCGCCGGGCTGATCCGGCGAAGGGTGCAGATCTTTGAAAACAGCCCTGTCACAGGTTTTGCCCGCGACGGCGAAGGCTGGCGGGTGCAGGCAGAAAAGGCGGCCATAACCGCGTCAAAGGTCATTCTGACGGTCAACGGCCATCTTGAAAGCTTCGGGATTGAACGCGACCGCCTGATGCAGATTTTTCTGTTTGCCGTCATGACCCCGGAGCTGGACGGGGACGCGCTGAAAAAGCTGGGCGGGCAATCGCGGTGGGGGATTACCCCGTCCGATCCGATGGGCACCACCATGCGCCGTATCGACACCGGGCAAGGCGGCAACCGTATCGTCACCCGCACCTGCGCTGCCATGCGCCCCGGGATGGCCTCCAAAGCCAGCGACCTGAACCGCGCCGCGCGCGTGATGCAACGCAAATTCGATCAGCGGTTTCCGCAACTGGCCGGTATGCAGATGCAATACCAATGGGCGGGCCACTTGTGCCTGAGCCTCAACGGTGTTTCGGTCGCGCGTGAAATCGAGGCTGGAGTCTATTCCGGTTGCGTGCAGAACGGGCTGGGCACCGCGCGCGGCACTCTGACGGGCATCGCCGCCGCGGAGCAAGCCTGTGGCCACAGCTCGGAGATCACCCGGCATTTTGAGGCGGAAGCCCGGCCCAAGCCCCTGCCCCCGCAACCGTTCCGCGAGATTGGCGCAAATGTGGTTCTGCGCTGGAGAGAATGGCGCGCGCGCGAGGATTGATCAGGGCAGGCTCAGCTTGGCCATGCGCCCGCCATCCACGGTGTAAATCTGCCCGGTGATAAAGCTGGCATCGGACGAGGCGAGGAATGCGACCAGCGCCGCGACTTCCTCGGGCTTGCCAGTGCGGGCAACAGGATGGATTTTTGAGATGTCCCTGCGGAACGCGGCGGGATCTTCCATGCTTTCGATAAAATCGAGGTTAAGATCCGTGTCGATCCACCCCGGCGCAACCGCGTTGCAGCGAATGCCCTCGGCCCCGTGATCGACGGCCACAGCTCGGGTCAGGCCGTGCAGCCCGGCCTTTGAGGCGCAATAGGCCGCGTGTCCGGGATTGCTGCCCAGCCCCTCGACCGAGCCAGTGTTCACAATGCTGCCCCGGCTTTGGCGGAGATAGGGCAGCGCGGCTTTGATCATCAGGAAAGGTGCGGTCAGGTTGACCGACAGGTTGCGCTGCCAGTCCTGCAGGCTCATGTCTTCGACCGAGGCTTCCTGCATCATGCCCGCATTGTTAACCAGCACGTCCAACTGGCCGGTGCGGTCGATCACCTCTGACACCACCCGCGCCGGACTGTCAGGATCGGTGAAATCCGCAGCGATACTGTCGAACCGGCTATCTGCGCTCCGCTGCGCGGTAATCACGTGCGCGCCTTCCTGCTGCAACCGCTCGGCGATAGCCCGACCGATTCCGCTGCGCCCGCCTGTGATCAGCGCAACTTTGCCCTTAAATCGGGTCATGACACCGGCTTCCCGCCATTGACCTCGACCAATGAGCCGCAGACATAGCGGGCGGCGTCCGAGATCAGGAACATGACGACATCCGCGATGTCTTCAGGTTCAGCGATGCGGCCCAGCGGGACGGTCTGGCCCAGTTCGACCACCGCCGTATCCGGATCGAACCCGCGCTTTTCAAAGCCCGAGCGCAGCATGGGCGTGTTCACCTCGTTCGGGCAGACGGCGTTGATGCGAATGCCCTGATACGCGTGGTCCATGCCCATACATTGCGTCAGGGATGCGATGGCGGCTTTGGTCATGCAATAGACCGCGTGGTTGGGACCGGGCCGTAGGCCCCAGCATGAGGCGGTATTGACGATGGCCCCGCCGCCCGCTGCCGCCATGATCGGGATCGCGGCACGGCAGATACGGAACGGGGCCTCGACATTGACACCCAGCGAAAGTGACCAGTCCTGATCCGAGGTTTCGGTCACGGACCCGCGAGTGATCACACCGGCATTATTCACCACAATGTCCAAACCGCCAAGCCCGTCCGCCGCTGCCTGGGCCAGCCCGTCTGCATAAGTATGATCCAGCAAATCGCCGGGCAAATGTACCTCGGCCTCAATCCCACTGACGTCGCGATCCGCAACCGCAACGTGCACCCTTGCCTCGCGCAGGCGCGCCGCGATAGACGCTCCGATGCCCCCGGCTGCGCCGGTCACCAGTGCTGTCTTACCTTCTAGGCTCATAGGGGCAACCTCCCGACCCTCATATGATAAAATCGGTGTGTCAGAACGACTGGTTCAACTCATCCGCCGCCGGGATTTCCCGTTCGCGGCGGGCAATATAGTCCAAAAGCGCTTCGTTCTTGCCTTCGTCCAGCTTCGGCTCTTCGTACTCGGCCAGCAGCTTCTTGGCGTGTTTCAACGCACGCTCGGTGATCTCAACGCTGCCTTCGGCGTGCCACTGCTCGATCGAGTTGTTGTCGAACAGATCGGGCATGAAGAAGGCGGTTTGAAAGTTCTCCTGCGTGTGCGGGTGGCCGAGATAGTGCCCGCCCGGACCAACATCCGGAACAGCCCCTAGCGCCTGATCGAAATCGTGCCATTTCGGCCCTTCGGCCATGCGATACGCCATGGCACATTGTTCTGCGTCCACCACGAACTTGGCGACCGAACAGTGCATGCCAGCCTCATTCCAGCCCGCCGAGTGCCAGATATAGTGTGCGCCGGCATGGACAACGGCGCTGAGTGTGGTGGCCGATTCATACCCGGCCTGCGCGTCGAACGTCTTGGCCCCGCCCAGCGTGTTCGAGGTTCGCCACGGCACATCGTAGAACCGCGCCATCTGGCCGATCATGAAGTTCATCAGGCTGATCTCGGGCGTGCCCGCCATCGGCGCGCCGGATTTCATCGACACAGTTGACAGGTAGTGGCCCCAGATCGCCGGACAGCCCTTGCGAACCACCTGCGTATAGGCCAGCGCCGACAGCGCCTCGGCGGTCAGTTGCGCGACGGTGGCGGGGACGGACGCGGGCGTGTTCGCGCCGCCCAGCACGAAAGGCGAGCACAGGACCGGCTGATTTCGGCGGCAAAAGGCGCGCATCGCGCCCAGCATGGTCTCATCCCAGACTAGCGGGCTGTTGCCGTTGCAGTTGCCGGTCGTGACAGGGTTGTTGTCGATGAAGTCATCGCCGAACAGGATCGCGCACATATCCATCACATCCTCGGCGTTCTTGGGCGAGGTGGTCATGCCCATGAACATCTTGTCCGAGTATTTCATCGACGAATACGTGATGCGTAAATGCCGCTGGCTGATCGGATGATCGTAAGGCTCAACGATATGATGGGCTGAGCTGTGCAGCGCGGGCATCATGTGGCTGAGCTTGTGGAACATCGCCAGATCTTCCAGCGTGGGGTTTCGCCGCACATCTTCCAGATCTCGCAGAAAGGGCGCGCCGGTCATCGGCACGAACACCGAGTGCTTGCCGCCCAGCCGGACATTATTGCTAGGGTTTCGCGCGTGATAGGTAAACTGCGCCGGAATGGTCGCGATCAACTCGCGGACCATGTTGCGGTCCAGATAAACCAGTTCTCCGTCCACCTTGGCCCCTGCCCTTTTCCAATCCTCCAATGCAATCGGATCACGGAACTGAACCCCGACATTTTCAAGAATGTCCATCGCGGCGCTGTCGATCATCTCGACCTGACAGCCATCCATGACCTCGCAAAGCGGAAGGTTGCGCGTCAGGCCGGGCAGCATGTCGAATTTCGGGGCGGTGCGTAGGGCGCGGCGGGCAGAGCGCCCTCCGGCACGCGAACGGGTGGGAATTTCAGCGGTCATCGGAATTCTCCTGATTTTCCATGAAAATGCGCGCTATGACCATCGCGCGCCTCTCATTATGCGATGTTTTGTTGAAATAAGCGACACGTCGGAAAGGGCCGTTAAACGTCGGTCCGCCAGATCAACCGATCTTGTTTCGTTGCGCGTGTGGAGACACGCCAAAGCTTGCCTTGAACACTTTCGAAAAATGGCCGGGATTGTCGAAGCCGCAGGCCATGGCAATATCCGTGACGGAGTCTTCGGTTTGAAGCAGCAGTTTCTGGGCGCGCTCCAGCCGCATCTCCATATAGTATTTTTTGGGCGAGGAGTTCAGGTATTTACCGAACAACCGCTCCAACTGGCGGGTCGAAATTCCAAGCTGGGCGGCGATTGAGGATGGCGGGATCGGTTCGTCTATATGCTCTCGCATGACCTGGATCGCCGCCGCTAAATGCTTGTTGCGCATCCCGCTTCGCGATTGCAACGAGACCCGCTGTTTCGCTGTTGCGGCACGCACCGCGTTGTAAACCATCTGATCCGCGACATCGAGCGCCAGCGTGTCGCCGTGATCCTGCCCGATCAGGTGCAGCATCAGATCCGCAGTGGCCGTTCCGCCCGAAGCCGTGATGTGCTTTTCATCCGAAACAAACACGTTTCGCACCAGATTCACCTCGGGGAAGGTCTCCATGAAACTGTCATGATACTCCCAGTGAATTGCTGCTTTCTGATCTTCAAGGAACCCCGCTTCGGCCAAAAGCCAGGCCCCCGAGCACAAGGCCCCGATCCGCGTGCCGCGCGCCCTTTCGCGGCGCAGCGCAGCCAGCAGGGGGCGGCTTGCGTGGGCACGCATATGGATGCCGGACAAAACGAAAAGACGGTCGCATTTCGGGATGGCCCCGAGCCCTCCGTCAACCAGCGTTTTGGTTTCATTGGACGAGATCGCCGTCTCACCGTTTTCGGACAGCAACGTCCATTTGTACAGTTCCTGCTGGCTGAGCAGATTGGCAATCCGCAACGGCTCGACCGCGCAGGAGAAGGCAATGTGCGAGAACTCTTCGACAAGGATAAAGGTGTAGTGCTGCGTCTGAGACATAGCTTTCTCTAGCGCCGATGTTTTTGTGCTGTCCAGAGGGTAAGTGCCGGGCCTTCAAACGGGCTTGCGCGCAGCGAGCAGATCGCGGGCTTCTTTTACGTCCGGTGAGGTCTCTCCGCCGGTGATCTTCGAAAGAACATTTTCCAGATCAGAGATGGCAGAGGGCATTTTCCCGAATTTCCGGCACTGTCTGACATAGTCCACAGCCGTTCGAAGCTCGAACATATGTGCGTGTTGCTGTCGCGCTGTGTCCAGAGCCGCGCGGAACTCGGGCTCAGCGGGCTCGCCCCTCGAGCTTGCGAGGGCGTGAATCCGGTCTGTCTCGGCCTGCGCCCAACCTTCGTTTGTCAGGGCCTGATGCTTGCGGGCGCTTGCCAGAAGGGTCAGCGACCCCTCTCGATCCCCCGTTTTCAGCGTCAGTTCGGCAATCAGGGTCAGGAAGAAAGGTTTGTAGTTCCCCGCACCGCTCGCCCACCACGCTTTGGCCGCGTTGTGCAGCGCGCGGATCGTTTCGGGCCCGGGGTCAATGTAAGCATCCACCCAGCTTCGCCAAAGGGTCGCCGTCAGCGACATGAAGGTAAAGGAATGCTCGGCGGACAGGTCCTCAAGCTGGTCCACGACTTCGACCACTTTTTCGGACTCGCGGCGCAAAAGGTGCAGCATGCACAAGTAAGTGAGCGATTGAGCGATGCTATGGGCGTGCGCAAGCGTTCGTGCGCCTGCAACCGCCCGCTCTTGGATCTCAAGCGCTTTGTCCGGATCGCCGCGCATCCAGATGGCCAGACTCAGGAAACACGATGTGATAGCTGCATGGTCCGACCCGTAGATAAACGCCAGATGCCCGTCACGGTCCGGGTTGTAGAGGTCCAGCGCTTCTTGCAGGTGTTCATAGGCCGGGTCCAGTTCCCCGATATGGAACAGAACCGCCCCCATCGCCCGATGCGCCACCATCCGGTGCTGTGTCTCGCCGGTCGTTTCGGCAAGGTCCAGCAATTGCCCTGCGACCGTACGCGCCAAGTCATACTCGGCCCGGACCAGATGGAAGGAATACAGGCCATTCAGAATCGGGAAAAGATGTTCGGTTTCTTCGACCCGCTCGCACAAGTCCCGGATGCGCGAATAAACCGACCCGGTTTCATCCGCAGCGATTCCCGCCGTTGAGCGCAGGACGCCTGCGCGCAGAACCTGTATCTCAATCTCCCTCCGATCCCGCTCGGGGCTGCGGCCCTGCTGGCTGAGTTGTTCGATTGCCAGACCGAGCTGCGTGTTCGCCTCGATATTGGCGGACCGTTTGACCGCGCGCTGACCGGCAAGGTACCGGCAATCGATTGCCTCGGACGCCATTCCAGCCAGCGTGTAGTGGTGCGCCAGAATCTCGGGGCTGGCATCGCCGATATGGGTGGATTTCTGGTTGAGGGTCTGCGCGACGCGCGCGTGCAGAACCCGGCGTTCGCTTTTCAGAAGGCTGTTATAGGCCGTGTCCCGAATAAGAGCATGACGGTAGCTGAAGGTTTCCAGGTCGTCGGTATCCGAAATCGTGACGATACCCGCGTCGACCAAAAGTTCCAGACCGGCGCGCAGGGCCTTTTCCCCAAAGCGGGACACTTTGGCGATCAGAGGATAGGAAAACTGCGGCCCGATGACGGCCCCGACCTGGGCGACCTCCTTGGCTGAACTCAGACGATCGAGGCGCGCCATCAGCGCATCGTGCAACGTGCTGGGTACCGAACTGGCCGGGGACGCGCCGCCTATCGCAAAAGCATCAGACCCTTCGCTTAGAACCCCGGATTCAACCAGGTCTTTTGTGACCTCTTCGACATAAAGCGGCACGCCATCGGACCGGGCAGCAATCAACTCATACATCTCGTCCGTTATCGCGTTGGATTTGGCGACCTCGTTCACGATGCTTTTGACCTGCCGGAAATCCAGTTGCCGCAATGCAACCTTCGTCAGGTTCGACTGCAAGGCCCAGCCCGGATCAAACTCGGGCCTGAAGGTCATCACCACAAGCACTGGAAGGTCCCTGATCTGATCCACGATCCGGTCCAGCAGCAGTTTCGTGGTCGGATCTACCCAATGCGCGTCTTCGAACAACAGCAGCACAGGTGTTTCCTTGGCCTTGGAAACCAGAGTGTCGATCAGCAGCGCCAGCGTCTGATCCATGACCTGCTGTGGCGTCAGGTCCAAAGGCCCCAGTTGGTCTTCGAAAGGAACCGACAGAAGCAATGCAGCTAGTTTTAAGGTCTCGCTGGTCCCATCCGCCAGAACCGAGGAGATCTTCTTCAGCTTCACATCGTTTGCGTCATCCGCACGCAGGTCTGCAGCCGTTTCAAGCTGGCGAATGGCCGGATAAAAGGCGCTCGCATAGTGGTATGGTGAGCACTGATACCGAATTTGGGTATGCGAGGCCCCGCCTATGTTCCGGCTCAGTTCTTCGACCAGCCGGGACTTGCCAATGCCTGCCTCGCCCGACACCAGCACAACCTGCCCCTGACCGCCAGCGGCCAGCTTCCACCTGTCGTGGAGGGCCTCGTACTCGGTCACACGACCGACCAGCGGACCAAGCGAAACATTATCTGTGGCCATGAACCGGCTGATCTTTTCCCGCGTCCCAGTCACTTGCCAGGCTTCGACTTCCTTGGCGAAACCCTTCAGCTTGAACGCACCGCGCAGAACGTATTCAAAGGCGTTCCCGGCCAGTTGATGCGTGGTCGGGGCGACAATCAGCGTGCCGGGGTCGGCCATGGCTTGCAGACGGGCGGCCAGATTGGGCGTCTCACCCATCGCGGTCCCGTCCTCGAACATCTTTTCGCCGCGCAAATCGCCCACGACGACCAGCCCGGTCGCGATTCCGATGCGAACGTTCAGCTTGGCGTGTGTACGGATTTCAGGGATTTCCTTGATGATCCGCAACCCCGCACGAACGGCGCGTTCCGGATCGTCTTCATGGGCGTGCGGGAAGCCGAAAAACACCATGATCCCGTCGCCATAATAACTGGCGATATGACCATCGAAAGCCGCAACCGAGGCCGCGCAGCTTTCCTTGAACAACCGAAGCACCTCGGCCAGATCTTCCGGATCGACCCGCTGGGACAGCTCGGTCGACCCCACCAGGTCGATGAACATAACGGTCAGTTGCCGCCGCTCGGCCACAATCGATGGCCCCAGAGCGGTGTTTTGTGGGCGGCTATCCCCATCGACACTGGCGCGAACCGCCTTCATGAAACGCCGCCGCGGCCCAAGCGGCAGCCCGATGGTGACAAGGTCTTCGTCGGTCAGTTCGGTTAGATCACCAAGCTCGATTTCGTGTTCAGCAAAGGCCCCGGCATATTTGGACAGCCCGTGTTTCTCAAGCCAGAGCGCTATATCGGACATTCAATTGTTTCCCGTACCGTTGTGGTTAGCCCATCGGGCGTGTCACAACGGCGGGCATCTCCCTGCTTGCATCGTTTTCTCAGGACAGCCGGTGGTTCTGGCCTGCTCTGAGTCAATGAAGAACGACGTCGTGCAGCGGTCAAGGGGTTCAGCCCCTGCTAGCAGATTTCCCTGTGCAGATTTTCGTCAATTGTGGGTTCTGAACACGCCCTGCCCCCGCCGCGCGTGGGCAGGACGCGGGCCGTTAGGCAAAAACAGAATAAAATTCGTCAGGAACCGTTTCGGCCAATGCCTCGACATTTCGCGTCAGGCTCGACGCCTTGGATGTTCCGATCAGTACCGAGGATGTTAATCCATGTGACTTGGCGAATTGCAAGGCAGCGGTGGCCAGGGGCATTCCAAGGGTCTCGGCCTTGTCCTGCAGGGCCCTTACACGTTCCAGAATCTCCGACGACGCGGGCTGGTAATCATAGGTGGCCCCTTCGACCGGACCCGTGGCAAGGATACCCGAATTCAGCACGCCCCCCAGAACAAGGCTTGTGCCCTGCGCGAGACATTGTGCGGTCAGCTCTTCCTCTGCCGAACGGTCCAGAAGGGTCAACCGACCGGCCAGAAGAATGACATCAATCGGCCCATGGCGCATGACGTCCAGACAAACCTCATTCTCATTGACGCCCAAACCGAAGGCACGGATACGGCCCTGCTCTTTCAGCCTGACCAGCCGCTCATAGCCAGAGGCCAGAAACGCCTCCATATGAGGATCGTTGCCCGCCCCGTGCGTGTAGGTACCGATGTCGTGCACAAAAACAATATCGGCATGGGTGGTCTGCAACCGCTCAAGACTGCCTTCCAGCGAGGCTTCGATTCCGTCGCCCGAATAGTCATACCTTACCGCGTTGGGCAGCGGGTTGATGAACCCGTCAGCCTCGGCCATCGGCTGGCCCGGGGACAGAACGCGGCCCACCTTGGTCGAGATCACATAATCCGACCGGGGTTTGCTTGACAGGAATTGCCCCAACCGCTGTTCCGACAGGCCGCGACCGTAATGGGGGGCGGTGTCGAAATAGCGGATTCCGGCATCCCAGGCGGTCGCCAAAACGTTCCGCACATCTTCGTCTGACGCTTCACGGTAAAGGTTGCCGATACTGGCGCAGCCGAAAGACAGTTCGGTCACGTGCAAGTCGGTATTGCCGATTTTATTGGTTTTCATTGGTGTCTCCAGCAAGCGTTCACGGTCTTAGGACCCATAAAGCAGATTGGGCAGCCACGTTACCAGCGAGGGCACAAAGGTCAGCAGCAGCAAAACGCCCAGCAGCGGCACCAGAAACGGCAGCGTGGCGCGGACGCATTGTTCGAACGGCACTTTCGAGACGCGCGACAGCACGAACAGCACCATGCCGACGGGCGGGGTCAGCAGGCCCAACATCAGGTTCAGGATGACGATGATGCCCAGATGCACCGGGTCGATGCCAAACTGCGCGGCCACCGGCATCAGCACCGGAACCAGGATCGAGATCGCGGCAATGGTCTCCATGAACAGGCCGACGATCAGGACCACGGCCATGATCAGCAGCAGGACGACTGCCTTACTATCGGTGAAGGACAGCACGAATTCAGCGAAATGCGCCGCAACCTGATTGGCTGTCAGAATCCAGGCAAAGACCGAGGCCGCGCCCACGATCATCATGATCGCCGCCGTTGTCTCGATAGTTTCCAGCGAGATCACCGCCAGCTTCCGAACCGTCAGAGTGCGATAGACCACGGTCCCCAAGATAAGCGCGTAGGCGGCGGCCCCGATGGCGGCCTCGGTCGGGGTGAAGGCACCCGAGACGATGCCGCCCACGATGATGACCGGTGTCATCAGCGGCAGGAAGGCTGCTTTGAAGCGTGTGGCGATAACCGAGGGGCTGAAACTCACGTCGCGCGGATAGTTACGCGTGCGCGACATCCACCAGATCATGATCGACAACGACAGCGCCATCAGAAGACCCGGCACAATGCCCGCTACGAACAGTTTGCCGATTGAGACCGAGGCCATGACGCCAAAGATCACCAGCGGCAGCGAGGGCGGGATGATCGGCCCAATGGTCGACGAGGCCGCCGTGACGCCGACGCTGAAATCATCGTCATAGCCTGCTTCACGCATGGCTTTGATTTCGATGGCCCCCAGCCCGCCCGCATCTGCAACGGCAGCACCGGACATACCCGCGAAAATGATGCTGGCGCCGACATTCACATGACCCAGACCGCCATGCATCCAACCGACGATGGCGCGGGCGAAGCCGAAGATACGCGCCGTGATTCCAGCGGAATTCATCAGCGCTCCGGCCAGAATGAAGAAAGGGATCGCCAGCAGCGGAAAGCTGTCCATGCCGTTGACCATGTTGTGCATCAACAGCACCGGCGGCAGGCCGGAATAGAGGATGTAGGCAAAGGACGACAGCGCCAGTGAAAACGCGATTGGCACGCGCATCAGCATCAGGCCGAACAGGGATACGAAAAGAATGATCAGGCCCATTTGTTGACGCCTTCTTTAAGCTGCTTCACCCGCGCGACGATCTGATAGGTGACAACCCCCAGATTGCCGACCGCCAGTATCATGACTGCGGTGTGCAGGTAGTATTTCGGGAATGGCAACGAGACCATTTGCTGGAACGAGGTACGCTGGATCAACTCCCAGGCCGACCAGATGATGACGGCAAACAGGATGAACGTCGCGGCCAGTGCAAAGATATGCACCCAGCTCAGCAACCGACCATAGTACTTATCGACGAATTCCAAAACGATATGGCTGCCGACAGCCTGACACCGGATCGCTCCGGCAAAGCCCAGCAGGATCAGCAGATACCGCGCCGCCTCTTCGGTCCAGGCGATTGAATCGTTCAGAACATAGCGGGTAAAAAACTGCAGGAAGACCACTCCGAACAGCAGGCCGAACAGTGCAAGCAAGCCATAGTCCGCCACGGTGATGCGGTAATTCTGAAAATGCGCATCGTCTTCGGCAGCAAGAGCGTCAAAGTCTATTTCGGGCGGGGCATCGGACATCAGGACATACCTCGTGCGTAAAGGCCGGACCCGGAACACAGCCGGGTCCGGTATTGCGAATTATTCCTGGATCGCCTGGAGGCGCTCGAAGGTCTCAGCATCCCACGGAACGGTGTCGCTGATCAGCAAGGGTGCAACAGCTTCCATGAACGGCGCACGGTCCACCTCGTTCACGGTCACGCCCTGCTCACGGAACCAGTCGGCCAGTTCAGACTCGGACTGCACGATTTCGTCCGACGTGGCCGATGCGGCCTCGGCCAGCGCATCCAGCAGCGCCTGACCATCATCACCCATCTTGCCCAGCGTCACGGGCGAGACCACGACGGCAAGCGAGTTGGTGATGTGGCCGGTCAGGTTGATGTTCGACTGCACCTCGTAGAACTTCTTGAACTGGATGGTCGGCAGCGGGTTTTCCTGAGCGTCCACAACACCTTGCTGCAGGGCCAGGTACACTTCGGCAAAGGCCATCGGTGTGGGGTTCGCACCAGTTGCTTCGGGGAACATCTGATAGGCAGGTGCGTTCGGCGTGCGGATCTTCAGACCTTCCATGTCACCGGGCGCAAGGATCGGCTTGTTCGAGGTCACGTGGCGCGCGCCATAATAGGTCATGGTCGCAATCGTGTTGCCAGAGATGTTCTTGTATTCATCGGCCATCTCATCGAACAGGTCCGAATTCACATAGGCCTTCCAGTGATCATAGGACCGCATGGTGAACGGATAATCCGAGATGCTGATCGGGCCATAGGACTGACCCAGGAACGCCACACCGGTATAGATCGCGTCAACGGTACCAAGCGACAGCGCCTCGTTCAGCGCGGCCTCTTTGCCCAGTTGCGAGGCCGGGAAAACCTCCATCTTGTAGCGACCGTCGGTCTTTTCCTCGAGCAGCTCTGCGGCTTTCACAGCAGCCGCGTGATAGGGGGTCGAAGCCTCGTAGACGTGACCGAAGCGCAGCACTTCCTGTGCCAGACCAGCCGTCGCGCTGAGCGCAACAATACAGGCCGCTCCAAAGGCCGTTTTACCAAAGTTGTACATTTTGTCTTTCCTCCAAGGTTGGGTTGAAAGCCGCCCGACTGTTGTTGCCCTTATGGTCAGGCGGCTGGGTTCATTCCGCTGCCAGCTTGGGCAGGAACCGGAAATCTCTGATGCTGTTGGGTTTCATCTCGATTGAAAAACCCGGCTTGTTCGGGGCCATGTAGGCTCCGTTCTGCACGATGCAGGGGTCAAGGAAATGTTCGTGCAGATGGTCGACGAACTCGATCCGCTTACTGTCCTTCTCGCCCGAGATCGCGACGTAATCGATCATCGACATATGCTGAACGTATTCGCACAGGCCCACGCCGCCGGCATGGGGCCAGACCGGCAGATCGTATTTCGCCGCCATCAACATGACCGCCAGCACCTCGTTCAGCCCGCCCATCCGGCAGCTGTCGATCTGAACGATGTCGATCGCGCCTTCCTTGATGAACTGCTTGAAGATGATGCGGTTCTGGCACATCTCGCCGGTGGCCACCTTGACCGGAGCAACACCGTCGCGGATCGCCTTGTGGCCAAACACGTCGTCGGGGCTGGTGGGTTCTTCGATGAAGAAGGGCCGCGCAAAGGACAGGGCCTTGACCCAATCTACGGCTTGATCAACCTCCCACACCTGATTGGCGTCGATCATGATGTTCATGTCTTCACCCAGCACTTCACGCGCAATGGTCAGGCGGCGGATGTCGTCGTCCAGATCGCGGCCCACCTTGAATTTGGTGTGGGTAAAGCCTGCGTCCTTGGCCTCGCGGCACAGGCGGCGCAGCTTGTCGTCGGAATAGCCCAGCCAACCCGCCGAGGTGGTGTAGCAGGGATAGCCCTCGGCCTTCAGCTTGGCGACCCGCTCCTGCTTGCCGGGCTCAGCCGCGCGCAACAGCGCCAGCGCCTCGTCCGGCGTGATCGCATCGGTCAGGTAACGGAAATCGATCAGGCGCACGATCTCTTCGGGGCTCATCTCACCAACCAGTTGCCAGACGGGCTTGCCCGCCTCTTTGGCCCACAGATCCCACGCGGCGTTCACGACCGCGCCGGTTGCCAGATGGATCGCGCCTTTGTCCGGCCCGATCCAACGCAACTGGCTGTCGCCGGTGATATGACGCCAAAACCGACCCATATCTTCAGTGATCCAGTCCAGTTCCAACCCGGTGACCAAAGCACCCAGCGCCTCGATCGCGGCGACGCAGATCTCATTGCCGCGTCCGATGGTGAAGGTCAGGCCGTGGCCCTCATGCGCGCCATCGGTATCCAGCACCACATAAGCCGCCGAGTAATCGGGATCGGGGTTCATCGCGTCCGAGCCATCAAGACTGTCCGAGGTCGGAAAGCGCAGATCTTCGGTGCGAATGCCAGTGATACGGGTCATTTGCTGGCCTCTACGGTTTGGCGCTGAACGCCCAGCCCCTCGATCCCCAGCTCCATGGTGTCGCCGGGCTTCAGATAGGTTTGCGGGTTTTGCCCCAGACCCACGCCTGGAGGCGTCCCGGTCGAGATCACATCCCCCGGCTGCAGCGACATGAACTGCGACAGGTGCGAGATCACGGTCGCCACATCAAAATGCATCGTCTTGGTCGAGCCGTCCTGATAGCGGTGGCCATTGACCTCAAGATACATCGGCAGGTTCTGCGGGTCCGAAACCTCATCCCGCGTCACCAGCCAGGGGCCGATGGGGCCGAACGTGTCGGCGGACTTGCCTTTGACCCACTGGCCCGAGCGGTGCAGTTGGAAGTCGCGCTCGGACAGGTCATTGATCACGCAATAGCCTGCCACATGGTCCAGCGCATCTTCGACCGAGACGTATTTAGTGTGCTTGCCGATCACCACGCCCAGTTCGACCTCCCAGTCGGTCTTGACCGAGTTGCGGGGGATTTCGACGGTGTCATCGGGGCCAATGATGGCCGAGGTCGCCTTGAAGAAGATCACCGGCTCCTCGGGCAGCGCCATGCCGGATTCGGCGGCGTGGTCGGCATAGTTCAGACCGATACAGATGAACTTGCCGACCTGACCGACACAAGCACCGATGCGCGGGGTGCCTTCGACAACGGGCAGAGTGCTAACATCCAGCGCACGCAAGGCGTCCAGCCCGGCATCTGACAAAGCCTCGCCGGCGATATCACCAACGACACCCGACAGATCGCGGATTGCGCCATCATCATCCAGAAGTCCGGGGTTTTCCTGGCCAATCGGGCCGTAACGCAGCAGTTTCATATTTTTATCTCCCTGATCAAACGGTCCAGCCGCCGTCGATGGCGAAGGTCTGTCCGGTGGTAAATGCGGTCTCGTCGCTGGCCAGATAGACGGCCAGGGCGGCAATCTCGTCGGCGTGGCCGATGCGGCCCATGGGTTGGCGCGCGATGAAGTCTTTCATGGCCTGCTCATAGTCGCCGGTGGCGCGCAGACGGTCGTGCAGGCTTGGGCTGTCGACGGTGCCGGGGCAGATCGCGTTGCAACGGACACCCTGCGTGATGAAGTCGGCGGCGATGGATTTAGTCAGGCCGATCACGGCAGCCTTGGACGCGCAGTACGAGAAGCGGTTCGGCACGCCTTTCATCGACGAGGCGACCGAAGACATATTGATGATCGAGCCGCCGCCGTTTTCCAGCATGCCGGGCAGCACCAGCTTCGCCAGCCGGTACATCGCCTTGACGTTCAGATCGAAACTGAAATCCCACTGCGCATCGTCGCACTCAAGGATCGAGCCCGCTCCGACAAATCCAGCGCAATTGAACAGCACATCCAGCGTTCCTGCCCCTGCGACAGCCTGCGCGACGGCATCCGCGTCTGTGACATCCAGTTTCAGCGCGGTGACGCCTTCGAGCTCGGCCAGTTCCGCAAGTGAGGCGTCGTTGATGTCACAGGCGATCACCTGCGCGCCTTCGGCCACATATTTCTCGACACTGGCGCGTCCAATGCCCTGACCGGCTGCGGTCACGAGTGCTTTTTTTCCGGCCAGACGGCCCTGTGCTTTGGTCATGTCGTCCTCAATCCGTGTGGAATACTTCAATCATGGGTGCCCATTTCTCGCCTTCGGCGCGGCTGGGCAGCGGGTTTTGGCAAGGATCGGTGAAACTCCACCATTCCTGCGTTCTGGGGTCTTGTGCCATGCGGGCCATGTCCCCTTCGAAATCGGTGCCGTGATATTCCCAGTAGCCGAACAACAGGTTCTCGGGCTCACGTAGGAAAATCGTGTAGTTGCGGATGTTGCTGTTGGCGATCTGCGCCAGCACGTCCGGCCAGACAGCGGCGTGCAGGCGTTTGTATTCGTCCAGTTTTTCAGGCTTTACCCCGATCACCATACCCATACGTTTCATCATGCGCCCTCGCTGATTGTGATCACCGTGGACTGGGCCGAAATCGCTTGCCAGTCCCATGCGATGCCCAGACCGGGCGCGTCTGACGGAATGGCAAACCCATCCTCGATGCGCATCGCGTCCGTGGTGACGCTGTCAAGCTGCGGGATGTATTCCAGCCATTTCGCGTTCGGTACGGCACAGACCAATGGCAGGTGCAGTTCCATCAGGAAATGCGGGCAGACCATGACGTTATACGCCTCGGCCAGATGCGCCACTTTCAGCCACGGGGTAATGCCGCCGATGCGGGCCACGTCGACCTGCACGATGCTGGCCGCGCCCGCTTGCAGATAGTCCTTGAACTGGCTCAGCGAATACATGCTTTCGCCGACGGCAATCGGCACCGAGGTCCGGCGCGACAGCTCGGCATGGCCTACGACGTCATCGGCGGGCAGAGGTTCCTCGAACCAGCCGATATTATAGTCTTCCAAGACTTGTGCCCGACGGATCGCCTCGGACAGGGTAAAGCCCTGATTGCCATCGGTCAGGATTTCATAGCCCGGCCCAACCGCCTCGCGCACAGCGGACAAACGGGTGGCATCCTCGCTCAGATGGTCGCGGCCGATCTTGATCTTCGAGCCCCGGAACCCCTGCGCCTGCATCGCCAGCGCGTCGTCGACCAAGGCCTGTGTCTCAAGATGCAGCCAGCCGCCCTCGGTCGAATAAAGCGGGATGCGGTCCCGCGTACCGCCCGCGGCTTTCCACAGCGGTAGCCCCTGTTTACGGCAACGCAAATCCCACAGAGCGGTATCAATCGCAGCCAATGCCAGCGACGTAATCGCCCCCACCGCTGTCGCATGGGTCAGGAACAGCAGATCGCGCCAGATGCCTTCGATCCGGTCCGCATCGCGCCCGATCAGCGCGGGCGCCAGCGTTTTCTCAAGCAGCGCCATCACCGACGGGCCACCGGTGCCGATGGTATAGCAGTAGCCCGTACCCTGCGCCCCGTCACTGTCGGTCACGGTCACGATGGGCGTTTCCTGACTGACAAAGGACTGGATGGCATCGACCCGTTTGACCTTGGGGATCAGGTCAATCATGCGCAGTTCGATATGGGTGATGGTGGCCACGGTTGCTTACCCTCTCAGCGCCTCGCCGGTGCCCGCGTCGAAGACGTGGCACTTGTCGAGTACAAGGTGGAATGGCAGCGTTTCCCCGGGATGCACGGGGCGCGGGTTGAACATTTTGGCCTGAACCTCGACCCCCGCCAAATCGGCAAACAGCAGGGTTTCGGTGCCCAAAGGTTCTTCCAGCGCGACAGGCAGTTCCAAATCGACCAGATCGCCCTTTTCCTCGACCGCATGGCCGACCGGCATAAGGTTGTCGGCGCGGAAACCGAACTGCACCGCCTGTCCGGCCCGCACATAGTCGCGCGCGGAGGCCGGAACGGGCACCGTGACCGCATCCTTCAGAACGATGGTTCCCGCGTCGGTGACGACGCCATCCACAAGGTTCATCGGAGGTGAACCGATAAAGGTCGCCGCGAAGGTGTTGACCGGCGTGTTGAACAGCTCAAGCGGGGTGCCGACCTGAACGATATGACCGTCACGCATCAGCACGATGCGGTCGGCCAGCGTCATCGCCTCGACCTGATCGTGGGTCACGTAGACGATAGTGTTGCCGACGCGCTGGTGCAGCTTCTTGATCTCGACCCGCATCTGCGTGCGCAGCTTGGCGTCGAGGTTCGACAGCGGCTCGTCAAACAGGAACACATCCGGGTGGCGCACGATGGCGCGGCCCATGGCGACGCGCTGGCGCTGACCACCGGACAGTTCTGCCGGTTTGCGGTCCATCAACTCGTCGAGCCCAAGGATTGCGGCGGCTTCGGTCACGGCCTTGGTGATCTCGGCCTCGGGGCGCTTGGCGATCTGCAGCGTGAAGCCCAGATTTTCGCGTACCGTCATATGCGGATAAAGCGCGTAGTTCTGGAACACCATCGAGATGTTGCGCTCGCGCGGGGGCAGGTCGTTGACCACCCGGCTGCCGATGGAAATCTCGCCATCCGAGATATCCTCGAGCCCCGCGATCATGCGCAGCGTGGTGGATTTTCCACAGCCCGAGGGGCCGACCAGCACCAGGAATTCACCGTCATGGATGTCCAGATTGATGCCATGCACGGCTTGATGCTTGCCATAGCGTTTGACGACGTTGTTGAGTGTCACTTCGGTCATTTTGTTATCCTTTCACGCCGCCAAAGGTCAGGCCGGCGATCAGGTGCTTCTGCACGATAAAGGTCAGGATCAGGGCGGGCAGGATCATCAGCACGGCCAATGCGCACATACCGCCCCAGTTGATGGTGAATTCAGCGGTGAAATCCAGCAGACCCACAGGCATCGTCTTGGACCCCACCGAGCGGGTCAGCTGCGAGGCCAGCGCGAATTCGTTCCACGAGGTCAGGAAGGCGAAGATCGCCGCCGAGGCCACGCCCGAGCGCGCCACCGGGAACTCGACCCGCCAGAAGGCCTGCCAGCGGGTGCAGCCGTCGATTTCCGCCGCCTCGTGCAGTTCCTTGGGGATCTGGCGGAAGAAGCCATCGGTCAGCCAGATGGTGAAAGGCACGTTCATTGCCACATAGACAAGGATCAGGCCGAAATGGGTGTCGATCAGGCCCGCACGGGCAAAGACGATGAACAGCGGCAGCGACAGGGCCACACCGGGCACGGCGCGGAACAGCATCAGGCCGACGAAATAGCCGTTCTTGAATTTGAATCGATAGCGCGCAAAGGCGTAACCGCCGCCCATCCCGATCAGGATGGCAATCGCGGTCGAGGTGACCGAGACGATCAGCGAGTTGCGGAAGTATTGGAACACCGGCACGCCACCCTCGCCCGCGCCACCGAACATGGCGCGGTAGTGGTCCAGCGTGAAGGTCGGCGTCCAGATCGGCGGTTTTGCCATGATCTCAACCGTCGGACGGAACGAGTTCAGCACGATCCACAGGCCGGGAATACAAATCACGGACATCACCAGAAACAGGCCGGTCAGATGCAGCACTTTCATCAGGCGGCGCTGGTTGCGGTAGGATTGATTACGGTCCATGCGCTTAGCCCCCCATGCCCAGCTCGGCGCGCGCGGCGCTGAGTTTGCGGAAGAAGTAGATGGTGAAGGCAATCGACAGCAGGATCGAGACATAGCCCATCGCATTGGCCAGCCCCATGCGGGCGTCGACATAGCCGGTGCGGCTCATCAGCGTCCACAACAGCTCGGTCCGGCGGGCAGGCCCACCACCGGTCATGATCTGCACGATGTCATAGGCCCGTGCCACGTCCAGCGAGCGGATGGTCATTGCGATATAGATGAACGGCATCAGGAAGGGCAGCGTGATATGGCGGAAGGTCTGCCATGCGGTGCAACCATCGACCTTGGCGGCCTCAAGCGGGTCACGCGGCATGGCGAACAGACCGGCAAGGATCAGGATGGCAAAGACCGATGTGCTCATCCAGACCTCGGCGAAGATGATCGAGAACATCGCCAGCTTGCCATCCACCAGCCATGGCAGCGCGGCATCGGTGAAGCCCAGCGATTGCAGCACATTGTTCACCAGTCCGATGTTGTCGTTGAAGATGAACTTGAACTGAAAGCCCACCAGAATGGGTGAGAACATCATCGGGAACATCAGGATCGTGCGCAGGGTACGCTGACCCCATGTGACCTTGTTCATCATCAGCGCGATGCCCAGCCCCAGCAGCAGTTCCAGGTTCAGCGCGATGGTCAGGAACAGAACGGTACGGCCAAAGGCGGACCAGAACTTCCAGTCTCCAAGGATTTTTTCGTAGTTCGCCGTGCCAATCCAGCGCCACAGCGACGACGGGCGCGTCAGCTTGTAGGGGGTAAAGCTGGAATACAGCGAGAAGAGGAGCGGGATCAGAACAACGGCTGCCATGATGATGAAAGCAGGCAACAGAAGGACAAACCACTCCGGTAAGCGGCGGCGCATAACGTCTTTCCTTGGATTGAGTAGAAGGGTGCGGGGGTGTCAGCCACCCCCGCTTGGGCCGGAGGAGCCCTTAGTAGTAACCGGACTCGCGCATCAGCTCGTCCACCGCCTCGGCGGCGTCATTCAGCGCGTCCTCGACGGATTTGTCACCGACGATGGCGGCCTGCAGTTCGGGGAAGACGATATTGGTGGTCTCACCCCATTCCGGGATCGGCGGAACCGCGAAGGCGTATTCGGCACCGGCGGCAAAGGCAGCCAGAGCTTCGGCGCGGAACGGATCGTCACCGGCTTGCGCTGCGGCCACGTTGGCTTCCCAGACGGCGCTGCGGGTCGGCAGCGAACCGCCCGAGGATTCAGCCAGCTGGCTGTCTTCGCTGGTCAGGAATTTTACAAGCGAGACGGCGGCCTCTTTGTTTTCGCAGTCATTGGTGACCGAGAAACCGTGATGGCCCGACCAGCCGGTACGTGTGACCGACCCCATCGGCTGGATCGCCACGCCGACATTGCCGGCGGCTTTGGAGGATTCAGGATCGTTGAAGAACCCGGCCCAGCCCGGCCAATCCAGGTTCAGCGCGACCGTGCCGCTGGCAAAGCCCTGACCCAGATCGTCCCATACATAGGACGTGGTTCCTGCAGGAACCGCTTGCGCCTCATAGAGGTCAACGAACCACTGCAATGCGCGCTGGCCCGCGTCCGAGTTGAAGATGGGTTTTTTGTTTTCGTCCAGATAGTTGCCACCTTCGGCCACGACCATCTCGTAGAACCGGCCAACGATGGCCTCGTCCTTGCCTGCATATTGTGTGCCATAGAAGTTCGGCGGATCTGCAAAGAAGATCGCCTGATCCTTCACCTGCTCCCATGTTTCGGGAACGGCCAGATCATACCCATATTTCTCTTTGAACTGAGCGGCCTTTTCGGCGTCTTCATAGTTCGACTTGAGGTAATAAAGGACCGAGACGTCGAACTGCGCGCGCGGCAGCATCAGAAGCTCGCCGTTCACGGTCGATGCGCCGATGTTGCCCGGCACGAATTCAGCAACGGTCTCTGCCGGGACCAGCCCGTTCAGATCAACGTATAGGCCTTCATACTGCGGCGCAAAGGACGAGTGGTTCGAGCCAACACACCACGAGGTCGTGCCTGCGGCCATGTCCGATTTAATTTCCTTGTCGATCTCAAAGTGGCTTTTCTTCGAGATGATATCGACCTTCGCCCCAGTGGCTTCTTCCCACTCAGCGATGCGACCATAGAGGCCTTCATACTGTTGTCCGCCGATCAGTTTGGCTTCGACGACGATGTCAGGGAACGATCCCCAATCCGATTCGGCGCTCGCGGCCCCTGCAGCCACCATCGCGCCGCTGGCAAGCAAACCACTGATTATTTTGGATGATTTCATAAGTCTCTTCTCCCTGGCTGCATTTTTGACGATTCTCCCGGACCGCCTGCATTTGTATTTAAAACATTTATTCACTATTAAATCAACATTGACTTTACCTGGCATCTTGAGCCACGATTTCAGGAAACCGGATGCAAACGGTTTGGGAGGATAGATTGACGGCAACCACCGAGAAGTACCGCGCCCCCGCGCTGGAAAAGGGTCTGGACATAATCGAGCTTCTGTCGCAGCACGCCGACGGGCTGGCGCAGGGCGATATCGCGCGCGCGCTGGATCGCTCCCAAAGCGAGATTTACCGTATGCTGACCACGCTGGTCCGGCGCGGTTATGTCATGCGCTCGTCCGAGGATGATCTGTATTCGCTGACCCTGAAGATGTTTGCGATCTCGCAGCGCCACCCCCCTATCGAACGCTTGCTCGAGCTTTCGGCGTCAAAGATGCGCGCTGTCACCCGAAAGGCATGGCAATCCTGTCACATGGGCATGGAAAGCAACGGGGACATCGTTGTGGTTGCCTCGGTCGCCTCGCCCGGCAACTGGGGGCTTGCCCTGCGGGTTGGCACGGTGATCGGTCTGGGCAACACCGGAACCGGCCGCGTTCTGGCAGCTTTTCGCAGCGACGCCGATCTGGATGAACTGCTGGACAAACACCGGCTGGCACAAGGCGAGCCGGAACTGGACCCTGTCGAGTTCAGGGAACATGTTGCCCGCATTCGCGACTGGGGGTACGAACGAATGCCTTCGGCCACCGCCGTCGGGGTCACCAACCTGGCCTACCCTGTGCTGGACCACGAAGGCCGCGCGATCAGTGTGGTGAATTGCCCCTTCCTGGAACGGATCGATCAGTTCGAGGTTCCGGGCCTCGAAGAGGTGCACGAGATGTACAAGGCGCTGGCGGATTATCTGACGGATTTCTACGCGGGCCGACAGGGATGATCGGCGGGGTTGACTTGAGTCACCCCTGCGGATTGACTAGCCTTCCCCGAAGCCACGTTCCCACGCCGGGCTGACGTTATGTAAAACGGTCGGGATCACCGCGACGGAGATACGAATGTATCGTTTCGACGACTTTGAGCTTGATGTTGACCAGTTCGAGCTTCGCCAGTCCGGACGGCCCGTGCATGTCGAACCGCGTGCGCTTGAATTGGTGTGTTTGTTGATTGAAAGCCGTGACCGGGTCATCGACCGGGATGAGATCATCGAAAAACTCTGGGACGGTCGCGCTGTGTCGGACGCCGCTGTGTCTACCTGTTTGAAAAGCGCGCGGCGGGCCGTTGGGGATGATGGGAAAACCCAGGCCCTGATCAAAACGGTGCACGGGCGCGGGTTTCGGTTTGTCGGTCAGGTCGAAGACCAGACGCCCACCGTTTCGCGCCCCGTGTCTGCGGGGGTCTCGGACCTTCCCTCGCTACTCATTCTGCCGATGCAGGTTTTCGGCGACTCTCCGGATCTGCAGGGGGTTGCCGATGGTCTGGTCGAGATGTTGACGACCGTGGTGACCCGCGTGCCGTTTCTGTCGATCATCTCTCGCGCCGCCAGCTTTGCGATGAAGGACAGCCCGATCGACCTTTCCACCGTCCGCGACCGGTTTGGCGTCTGGTACATGCTGGAGGGCAGTCTGCAGGAAACCCCCGCCGGGGTTCGGGCGAATTTCCAGTTGATTGACGTGGCCAGCGGCCATCACCTCTGGGCCCGGCGGATCGAACAGGCGCGCGGTGAGGATATCAGCGAGGGGTTGCTGAACGCGGTGCTGCCAGTGCTGGAACCCCAACTGGTTCGGGCGATGATGAAGGACCTCAGCACCGCAACCGCCGAAGGGTCCGCGCCTGCTCTGACACTCGAAGCCATCGGCGTTCTGTCCCTGAAAGGATGGAACCGCGCGTCGTTCGAGGATGCCCGGCAGTTGCTGGAACGCGCTATCGGGTTGCAGCCTGATCTGGCGCTGGCCCATGCCTATCTGGCTCTGGTTCTGGGCATCGGGCATCGCGTGGGCATTCTGGGTGAGCGCGAGGCATTGTTTGACCGCGTGAACGCCCTGGTGGATACCGCGATGGATATTGACGGGATGGATTCGACCATTCTGGGCATGAGCGGCTGTGCGCTTGCCGACATCGGAGACCGCGACCGGGCATTGCCGATCCTGCGCACGGCGCTTGATTTGAACCCGGACAACGCACAGGCGCGAACGGCGCTTGGGGCCGCGCATCTGCTGGCCGGGAACTTCCCTGAAGCGGTGCGCGAACTCGAAGACGGCATCCGCGTCAGCCCAATGGACCCGCGCCGCGCGGTCTGGGGTGCAGCACTCGCAACGGCAGCCCTGCTGAGCGGTGACGTGGAAAAAGCGCGCACCGAGGCCACAAAGGCCTGCGATGCAGACCACCGCAATCACATCCCACGTGTCGTTCTGGCCGCGACCGGGGTGGTCTGCAAAGACTTGGGGATGGCGCAATCGGCGCTGACCTCGGCTTTCGGGATCAGACCTGATCTGTCCGACACGGAAATCCGGGCGGTCGTCGGCAAAGAGATTCAGATGCACCTGTCCCCGCTGGTCGAGGCTATTCGCGCACACAGCGCATCCTAATCCTCCAGAAGAAACTCGGTAATCAAACGACTGCAGCGCTGCCACGCGGGGTCTGTCTCGGGCAGAATGTGGTTGGAGGTTTCCAGCGGCACAAATCTGGCCCCCGGAATGCCCGCAGCCAGTGCCTGCCCCTGCCGGAAACTGATGGCATTGTCATCGCGCGCGTGCAGAACCAGAGTGGGCACCTGGACCTGACCCAGAATGCCGCGCACATCCACGTCCCCGATCGCTGCGAGAAGCTTTGCCGCGTTGCGCCCGTTCGATGACTGCGCCTGCAACTCGCTGAACCATTTCAGATATTCCGGCGGCGCATTGGGCATGAATGTGCCGCTGAACATCTGCTGCACAGCGCCCGCACCGCCCCAGACGCTTTCGATCAGGGCAATCGCAGCCTCGGTCGCCTTGATCCGCTTTTCGGTGCCATGATGCCGCCACCCGCAAGCATAGCCTGCGTAAAACGCCATCCTTGAGACGCGATCCGGGTTCTTGACGCAATAGGCGACGCTCACCGCCGCCGCCTGCGAAATCCCCAGTATCGGAAACCGGTCGAGGCCAACGGCATTGGCGACCGCTTCCAGATCCTCGACCTGACGCTCCAGCGAGAAATCTTCAACATCCCATTCGCTCAGCCCGTTGCCACGCGGGTCGTAGCGGATAAGCTGATGGGTCTGGGCGAAATGCCGATGAACATGTCTCCAGACCGGGCTGTTCCAGTCCAGTTCCACATGGGTCAGCCAGTGCGAGGTCTTGATCAGCGGCGGACCTTCTCCGGCGATGGAATAGGCAATGCGTGTCCCGTCCTTGCTGTGGCAAAAATAGATATCCTGCTCGGGCTTTTCGTCCGTTTCCGCAACAGGCCTCGCGCCGCTTTCCACGGTAGAGGCAACAAAGCGAAAGCCACGGCCATGGATCGTCTTGACCATGTTCTGCGTTGACCCGCTGTCGCCAACAGCATTGCGCACGGCGTAAATTGCCGAAGACACAGCCGCGTCCGAGATGAAGCGCCCTTCCCAGATCGTATCGATAAGCTCATCCCGCGTGACCACACGGTCGCGGTTTTCGACCAGATAAATCAGGATTTCCAGCACCTTGGGCTCGACGGAAACCGGCGCGCCATCTGCGCGCAACTCTAACCCAGCGGTATCGAGGGTGAACTCACCAAAACTGTAATTCATGCCGCAAGCCTAGCGGCGTGGGCTGGATTTGTCATCTGAGGGCGCTTTTTCTGCGCTTCCCCAAGAAATCCCCAAGAAACCCCAAGATCTTCCTCAAGCTTCGCCACCCCAGGGCCGGTAAGCCGTTGAGCACAGGGCGATCAAGCCCAAACCAGATTGGAGAGTAAGATGAACATGACACAGCAAATGACACCCGCAGACAACGGCGTGAATGTCGAAGCCCTGATGGGGGCTCGCGAAGCGCTGACCGACATGCCCGCAGCCGCCGATTTCACGTGGCGCGCGGAATGCGAATGGATGAACGGGGTACACAGCCGATCAACCGTTAAAGGGTTCTTTGGCCTTGGCGAAGAGCATGAACATGCCGAGACCTTTACCTTTGACGCCGACCACCCGGCCTGTTTCGCCGCCGAGGATCGCGGCGCGACCCCGGTCGAGATCGTCCTATCGGCGCTGGCAAGCTGCCTGTGCGCAGGCGTGGCCTCGGTCGCGCAGAATCGGGGCATCCAGTTGCGATCGGTTGTGGCAAAGGTCGAGGGCGACATGAGCCTGCACGGTATCCTCGGGATCGACCCGGATGTGCGCAACGGCTTCAAAGGCATCCGCGTAGCCTTCGATATTGACGCCGACGCCACGCCGGACGAAATCGCCGCTGTTGTGGCGCAAAGCCAGAAACGCTCGGCCGTTTTCGACATCATCACCAACCCCGGAAACGTGCGGGTGTCTGTCACCTGACAGCACCCCAATCAATGCCGCAAAAAGGAATTTCATTATGTTTACGATCGCCGCTTTTTCAGAAATCGCCGCTGGCCTTGCCGCATTCATCAATACAGTCTCTCGCCCGCGCATGGCCCGCAGACCCGCAAACGTGCTGTGTGACCGGATGCTGACCGATATCGGCCAGAACCAGTATCGCGAGATGCGCGAGGCAGCCTCGACCTTGGCCCATCGCGGCGGTCGCTTTCCCTTGTAAATCTTCGGACCCCGCGCTTCGGGGTCCTCCATTTCAAACCCTTTGCCCCTGAGGCCCAAGATGCTTTCGACAACCACCCTGATCATCGGGGCGGGCCAGTGCGGCCTTGCCATGAGTTTTGAACTGAGCAAACGCTCGATTGACCACCTTGTTCTGGATACCGGGCGCGCCGGGGAAAGCTGGCACAGCCGTCGCTGGGATTCGCTGCGCCTGCTGACACCCAACTGGATGAACACGCTGCCGGGTCAGAGGCTCGGCCCCGGCGATCCTGACGAGTTTGCCACCGCCAAGACCTTTGCCGGTGAAATCGCCAAATGGGTGTCACGCAACGCCCCGCCCTTGCTGCCCAATACGACTGTGAGCGCCCTGACGCGGTTGGGCGACGGGTACCTTGCCGAGACACCCCGGGGGCCGATCCGCTGCCAATCCGTGGTCATCGCAACCGGTGCCTGCGCGCGGCCCAAGGTTCCCGGTTTTGCCAATGCCCTGCCTCATCGCATCGAACAGTTCTCACCGATCTCCTACCGCAGTCCATTGGAGTTGCGCGCGGGAGGTGTGCTGGTGGTCGGGGCCTCGGCCTCTGGCCTGCAGATCGCGCAGGAGCTGGCGTGGTCGGGTCGCAAAGTCACTCTGGCCGTTGGCAGTCATGGGCGTTTGCCGCGCAGCTATCGCGGGGCCGACATTCTGCAGTGGATGCATCTGGCTCGCGTGTTTGATGAGCCTTTCACCAAGGTCGACGATCTGGACCGGGTGCGCCGTACGCCCTCGCTGCCGCTGATCGGAACGCCTGAACGCGCCGACCTGAATCTGGACATTCTGCAGGCGCGGGACGTCGAACTGGTCGGTCGGATGATGGATATCCGCGACGGCAAGGCGCTGTTTTCGGGCGGCTTGTTCAATGCGGTGTCCTCCGCCGATCTGAAAATGAACCGGCTGCTGGACCGGGTAGATCACTGGGTCAGTGACCACGGGTTCGACGATCTTGTTGCACCGGCTGAGCGCTTTGCACCGATTTCAATCCCCTCCGATCCGCGTCTCAGCATTGATCTGTCCGAATTCGACACCGTGATCTGGGCGACCGGGTTCAATCCCGATCATCGCTTTGTCCAGATGCCCGTCTTCGACCGCAAAGGCCGTATCCAACACCACGGTGGGATTGTCGAACCCGGCCTGTATGTGATGGGCCTGCCGTTCCTGCGCACCAGCCGGTCAGTACATATCGACGGCGCGGCGCGCGACGCAAAGGCGCTGGCCCGTCAGATCACCTGTCAACTCAACCAACCTTTGGCCGCATGAAAGGAGCCTGTTATGCAACCGCAGAGATTTGACGCAATTGTAATCGGTGCCCGCGTGGCCGGGGCCTCAACCGCCATGCTGTTGGCACGCGGCGGCGCGCGCGTCCTTTTGGTGGATCGCGAAGCCGAGATCGGGGACACGTTGTCGACCCATGCGCTGATGCGCCCGGCGGTTCACCTGCTGGCGCATTGGGGGGTGCTCGACCGGATCAAAGCCTCGACCCCGGCAGTGATCACGACACAATTTGTCTATGGCGATGAGGTTTTCGATATCCCGGTCAGACCCGACATCGGATATGAGGGGCTTTTTGCGCCCCGCCGCTGGCTGCTGGACAAGACCCTGGGCGATGCCGCGCAGAAGGCCGGTGTTGAGTTCCGGACCGGAACCGTCTGTTGCGACGTTGTTCATAACAACGACAACCGGGTGACCGGTGCAATTCTTATGGGCCGCGATGGCAAAACCTATCAGGTCAACGCCGATCTGGTGGTTGGAGCGGATGGCCGAAATTCGACCCTCGCCAAACTGGTGGGTGCCCGGAATATGACCCGGTCCAACACCCGCTCGGCCTGCGCTTACGCCTATGTCGAGGGGCTTCCAAATGCCGGATACCGCTGGTTCCACGACCATAGTGTTGCGGCGGGCCTGATCCCCACGACCGATGGTCAGCATTGCTTGTTCGCCGCCTGCCGGCCCGAGGACTTCAAGGAACGCTTCGGTGCGGACATCTGCACCACGTTGCGCGATCAATTACGGCGGTGGGATAGTGATGTGGCAGATCAATTGGATCAAAGATCATTCGCCGACAAACCCAGACGTTTTCCGGGCGCGCCGGGCCATATGCGCCAATGCGCGGGCGAAGGATGGGCCTTGGTCGGAGATGCAGGATACTTCAAAGATCCGCTGACCGCCCATGGCATTACCGACGCCCTGCGGGACGCACATTTCCTTGCAGAAACCGCTTTGGCGCAGGGGTTCGGCGATCTGTCCGACTATCAGCGCACGCGCGACGATCTTTCGGCAAAGCTATTCAGCCTCACGGCAAAGATTGCGTCCTTTGACTGGACTCTGGACCAGTTAAAGACCCTGCACATGCACCTGAATGCCGAGATGAAGGCTGAATTTGCCCATCTGGTCGGGTCTCTCGACACATCTGAGCGCGCAGCCGACCCCATGCTTCCGGCAATTGCTCAGGGTCTAGGGACGCCCTGCTACGCGCGCAGCGTACGACCGTGATCAAGCGTGTCACACACCGAGGCCAATTGCCCGAAGCCCGGCCTCGGCGCATTTGATATCGTCGGGGCCAGCGGCACCGGACACGCCAATCGCGCCGATCAGGGTGCCGTTTTCTAATATGGGCATCCCGCCGTCCCAGGCGCACAACTCGGGGCGGTTCGCCAACCCAAGCTGCAACGCAGGGTTTGACAGCATCCGCTCGGCAAAGGCACGGGTGGTTTTGCCCAACACGGCGGTTCGGGCTTTGTCCATGGCGAAGTCCGAGACTGCGGCGGGCGTGTCGTCCATACGCCCTGCGGCAACCATGTGACCGCTGGGGTTCACGACCACAGCCGAAACCTGCCAGCCATTTTCGGCGGCGTGACTTAAAGCCGCCTGAACCGCGATATTGGCCGAGGCATGCGTTATGAAACGTTTGGTTAAGGAAACAGACATCTCGTCCTCATAGTCTCAAACTGTTGCGGCGCGGTGGTCAAAGATCGAAAATCAGCTCATTCGTGCCCTGCTGGACCCTATTATCCTTCTGATTGAAGACATCAAACCGGAAGGAAATGATCCCGCGCCGACCGGACGAGGTTTCGCGTTTGGACACCACATGCAGTTCGGCCCGGATCGTATCCCCGGCAAAAACTGGCTGCTCGAACCGCCAGTTCCACCCAAGGGAGGCAAGCCCATCCGGGCGCGCTTCGGACTGAAACTTCAACCCGTCGACCACCGACAAGATCAGCAGCCCATGCGCCACGCGGGCCTTGTATCCAAGCTGCTTTGCGACCTGATCATCCAGATGCAGCGCGTATTTGTCCCCGGTCAGGTCGGCAAAACCAGCGATCAGGTCTGCCGTGATCTCGGCAGACCCGGTTTTCATCACATCCCCGACCTGCAGGTCATGATAGCCGTATAGTCCTGCGCTCAGTGGGACTGCGTTCATCCTGGAACTGGTGCGTCTTCGCGCAGCAGACCCTTGGCTTTCAGGTCGGCCCAGAACTCTGCCGGGATGTCATGACTGAACCAGTTCAGGTTCTGATCAAGTTGCTCAACCGTGCGAGTCCCCGCCATGAAGGTCGGCACCGCCGGATGCGCGACCACAAACTGCAGCGCTGCCGCTGGCAGGGGCACGTTGTAGTCTGCACAGACCGCCTCGATCTTACGGACCTTGTCCATGATATCGGCAGGGGCCGGGGCGTAGTTGTACTTGGCCCCCTCCTTGGCCCCTGTCGCCAGAATGCCCGAGTTGAAGCCACCACCGACAACCACCGCAGCGCCGTGTTCTTCGCAAAGGGGCAGGAACTTATCCAGCGCGTCCTGTTCCAGCAGGGTGTAGCGGCCAGCCAGCAGGAAGCAGTCGAAATCGCGCTGTTCCAGCGCGGCGTGGCAGACCTCCCACTCGTTCACGCCCACACCGATGGCTTTGACAACGCCCTGATCGCGCAGGCTTTCCAGCGCTTGCCAGGCTCCGTCCATTGCCTGTTTGAACACCTCGGGCTGTTCATCGCCACGGGTAAACACGTCGATGTCGTGGATGAAACAGATATCCATATGCTCCAAAGCCATCCGCTGCAGGCTGTCTTCGAACGAGCGCATGATCCCGTCATAGCTATAGTCGAAATGCATGGTGAAGGGGGCTGCGTTGGTCCAGGGCTCAAAGTTGATGTCCTGACGACGTCCGGGTTTCAGGACGCGGCCCACCTTGGAGGACAGGATAAAGTCATCGCGGTCTTTCCAGCGCAGGCTGTGCCCCGTCCGCATCTCGGACAGACCGTGGCCATACATCGGGGCGGTGTCGAAATACCGGACGCCCTTATCCCAGGCGTGCTGGATCATGGCGTTGGACGTGTCTTCGTCAATCTCGCGAAAGATGTTGCCAATCGGCGCGGTGCCAAAGCCAAAGGCGGATACGTTTAAATCCACCCGGCCAAACTTGTTCAGTGTGTTCGGATTCATGCAAGCCTCCCAAATGCAAACCGGATCGCCGAAATTTTGCGTTCATTAAGTAACTATTTGGTTATTTATAGCATATACCGAAACCGATCAACCCACTTGACGGACCAACCCCGAGACGCGTATTAGTAACTGATTGGTTACAACAAGAGGCGCAGTGATGTTCCTTACGGAAACCCACATTCAGGTTCGTGACATGACCCGTCAGTTCGCCGAGGATGTCATCCGCCCCGCGGCGGAAGAGCTGGATCGGGACTCGCGCTTTCCCGCTGAAATCTATGACCAAATGGCCGAGCTTGGCCTGTTCGGCATCTGCGTTCCAGAAGAGCTTGGCGGGCCGGGATTTGACACCGTCACCTACGCGCTGGTGATGGAGGAACTCTCGCGCGGTTACGCCTCGATCGCAGATCAATGCGGTTTGCTGGAACTGGTCACGACCCTGCTGGTGCGCCACGGCACGCCGGAACAGCAGGGCAAGTGGCTGGGTGATCTGCTGGCGGCCAAACTGCGCCCGGCCTATTGCATCACCGAACCCGAGGCGGGCACCGATGTTTCGGGCATTCGCACCACGGCGGTTCGGGACGGCGACGGATGGGTTCTCAATGGCGGAAAGATCTGGATCCACAACGCGCCGGTCGCGGATGTGGGCTTTGTTTTGGCCCGTACCGACCCCAAGGCCGGGCATCGCGGCATGTCGATTTTCATGGTCGATCTGCACGCCAACGGCGTCACGCGCGGTCCCAAAGAGATCAAGATGGGCCAACGCGCCAGCCAGGTCGGGCCGTTGTCCTTTGACGATGTGCGCCTGCCCGCCGACGCCCTGCTGGGCGCTGAAGGGCGCGGGTTTCACATGATGATGAGTGTTCTGGACAAGGGCCGCGCTGGCATCGCTGCGCTCGCGGTCGGCATCGGTCAGGCGGGTCTCGAGGCCGCGACGGACTATGCTCAGCAGCGCAAGCAGTTCAGCAAACCCATTGCCGATTTTCAGGGCGTCCAGTGGCTGCTGGCTGACATCGCCAAGGATGTCGAGGCCGCCCGTCTGCTGGTTCACTCTGCTGCCCACAAAATCGACACCGGGCAGGATGCCACCAAGGCCTGTTCGATGGCCAAGTGCTTTGCCGGGGACATGGCGGTGCAGCGATCCTCGGACGCGGTACAGGTTTTTGGCGGGTCGGGCTATATTCGCGGGTTCGAGGTCGAGCGCCTGTACCGCGACGCCAAAATCACCCAGATTTACGAAGGCACCAACCAGATTCAGCGCATGATCATCGCCCGAGAACTGTTGTCGAAAGGAGCTGCCGCATGAGCCGCCAAGCTGCGCTTGTTACCGGGTCTTCCCGTGGGATCGGGCTTGCGGCTGCCGTGGCTTTGGCGCGCGAAGGCTTTGCCATTGCCGTAAACGGCCCGCAGATGGACGATGAGTTGCAGGGCGCGCTGGATACCATCCGCGCCCTTGGCGTACCTGCTGTAGCAGCGGGTTTTGACGTCTCGGATATCGCAGCGCATTACGACCAACTGGCCGCGATCGAGGCCGAGATTGGCCCGCTGACAACGCTGGTGAACAATGCAGGCGTCGGCGTAATGCAGCGCGGTGATCTGCTGGAAGTCACCGAGGCCAGCTATGACCGCTGCATGGCCGTGAACACCAAGGCGATGTTCTTCCTGTCTCAGGCTTTCGCCAAACGGCTGATCGCCCGCGACCGCGATACCGGACTGTTTCACAGCATCGTTAACGTGACGTCCTCGAACGCGGTGGCGGTTGCCACCCCCCGCGCCGAATACTGTGCCTCGAAAGCGGCGGCAGCGATGATCTCGAAAACCTTTGCTGTGCGGTTGGGGCAAGAAAACATCGCGGTGTATGACGTCCAACCCGGCCTGATCGCAACCGACATGACCGCCCCGGTGATCGAGATGTATGACCAGCGCGCCAAAGACGGGCTGACCTTGTTCCCCCGCGTGGGCGAGCCCGAGGATATGGGCCGAATCATCGCATCGCTGGCCAGTGGCAAACTTCCCTATACAACCGGCCAGGCCATCTCGGCGGATGCCGGAATGCTTGTTCCCCGTTTCTGAGGTGTTTCGATGAAAATCCGACTGCCTGATACCACCGGACAACTCTACGATTACGCGCTGGTCGGCACGCCGGTTGCCCCGTCGAAGCTGACGCCGAACTCGGCCCGGGTTCTGTATTCCGCCGCCCATGTGGTGGCGGACCCGTTTGGCGATCACGACCCGACCGGCCCGGCCCATATCGACTGGGCCAAAACCATGGAGTTCCGTCGCTATCTAGCGGGCATGGGCATGGGCATTGCCGAGGCGATGGACACTGCCCAACGCGGTATGGGGTTGGATTGGACCGGTGCGCTGGAACTGATCCGCCGCACCCGGGAAGAGCTGCCGGACGCTCTGGTCGGCAATGGCTGTGGCACGGATCATCTGGACCCCGCGGATGCGAAATCACTGGACGATGTGCGTCGTGCCTATCTTGAGCAAGTCGAGGCGATTCAGAAGTTAGGGGGCCGGATCATCCTTATGGCCTCACGCGCGCTGGCGAAAGTGGCGACCGGGCCGGATGACTACATCTCGGTCTACACTGACGTGCTTGCCGCCTGCGATGAGCCCGTCATCCTGCACTGGCTGGGCGAGATGTTCGACCCGCAGCTTGCCGGATATTGGGGAGCCAACAGCTTTGACGACGCGCTGGAAACCGCACTGGCGATCATTGCCGCAAATGTGGACAAGGTGGACGGGATCAAAATCTCGCTGCTCGATGCCGAGAAAGAAATCATCATGCGCCGCCGGTTGCCCGAAGGCGTCAGGATGTATACCGGCGACGATTTCAACTATCCCGAACTGATCCAGGGCGACGAACAGGGCTATTCCCACGCGCTGCTGGGAATCTTCGACCCCCTTGCCCCGGCAGCGGCCTATGCGGTCAGTAAGCTGAGCGACGGCGATGCCAAAACTTTCCGCGATACGCTGGACCCGACGGTGCCGCTGGCCCGCCATATCTTCCGCGCGCCGACTCAATATTACAAAACCGGGGTCGTGTTTCTGGCCTGGCTGAACGGATTTCAGGACCATTTCATCATGCTGAACGGCGCGCAGGCGACGCGGTCCCTGCCCTATTTCACCGATTGCTTCAAAATGGCCGATGAATGCGGGCTGCTGCGCGACCCCGATCTGGCGGTTGAGCGTATGGGGCATATGCTGAAACTCTACGGAGTCTGAGCTTTGCGCGATTTCTCGAACGACCATTCCGCGCTTGCGCTGAACACAGCGACGCTGGGCCATAATCTGGACGGCCACGGCGCGGGCTGGTCGCCCGAGCAGGTGATCGACGCCTGCGCCGCGCGCGGTTATGGCGGGATCACCTTCTGGCGGCGCGAGTTGGATGGGCGTGAGGCCGAGATCGGCCAGCGCGTCCGCGCTTCAGGGATGCAGGTTGTGGGCCTGTGCCGTACACCGTTCCTGACCGGCCCGCTGGCACTGCCGTCGGATCAGGAAATCATGGACGATTTCCACCTGTCCATCGACCAGACCGCCGCGCTGGGAACCGAGGTTCTGACCATCGTGACCGGTGGCCCCGAACCGGGCACCAAGGGCGTTCTGGAAAGCCAGAAAATCCTCGCCGACCGTGTGGCCCGCGCTGCCCCTTACGCGGCGGAGCGCGGAGTGAAACTGGCGCTGGAGCCGCTGAATCCCGCGACCGCGGGCAATCGCACCTGCCTGATGACCGCTGCGGATGCGCTAAATGTTTGTGATGCAGTGGGCGCCGACAACGTGGGCGTTGCGATTGATGTCTATCACGTCTGGTGGGACACGACGCTGGCCGAGACTTTAGCGACCCGCGCCAACGGGCGCATCTATGGTTATCACCTGTGCGACTGGCTGGCCGATACCTCGGACATTCTTTTGGACCGGGGGATGATGGGCGACGGCGTCGCCGACCTGTACGCCCTGCGCGCCACCGTGGAAAACGCAGGTTATGACGGCCTTTGCGAGGTTGAGGTATTCTCAGCCGCAAACTGGTGGAAGCGCGATCCGAACGAGGTTCTGGACGTCATCGTCGACCGGTTCAGAACCTGCTGCTAGGTTCAGACCTCAATATCGCAGACAAAAACGCCGTCCGGGCCACCGACGGTTTTGGCGACGATCCGCCCGCCAATCTCCTGATGGGTTGGATCGACCAGATAGGCGTCCCGCACCGCCGCGTCGCGAAAGTCGAACCAGAACATATCGTTGAAATCGCGCACAAGGTCGGTTTCAACGGACACGTTGCGGCGGCTCTGGAAATCGAGAATGCCGTCGATATGGCCCGACAATCCCTCCAGATCCGCGTAAAGCGCCGACTTTTCAGCCTCGGAGACATCGCTTGCAAAGCGCAGATGCACCAGATGACGTATCATTTCGTTTGTCCTTCCCCGAGGTGATTACCAGAAATCCGCTTTCTTGCGGTCTTTGAACGCAGCCAAACCGACCTGCAATTCGCTATGCGACGCGGCCACCCGGCCTGCCAGAGCCTCGAACACGCGCTCGCGCTCTTCGCCTTCGGCGGCGTTGATCAGCATCTTGGTCAATTCGAGTGCAACCGGCCCGCGATGGCGCATCCGATTGGCCAGTTCTTCGGCTGCGGCAACGCCATGTCCTTGTTCGGCAACCTGATCCACAAGCCCAACCGTGAGCGCGTCACCGGCCGAGAACTGCTCGCCAAAGATTGCCATACGCCGCACCAGTTGCGAGCCGAACCGGCGCACGGTGCGCTGCGTGCCGGACCAGCCGGGAATGATACCAAGCGCCGGTTCCGGCTGCCCGATGCGGATATGCGATTCCGCAATGCGATAATCGGCGCAAGCCGCCAGTTCCAGCCCGCCACCCAACACATGACCGTTCAGAACCGCGATCACTGGCTGGCGCAAACGCGTCAAGGCGTCCAGTGCCTGATGGCCGTCGCGCAACCAGTGCCGCCCGAACCCGTCCGGAGACCGCGCCGCCCAGGCATCAATATCGCCGCCGGCACAAAACGCCTTGCCCGCCCCGGTCAGGATCACAACATGGGCATCCTCGGCGTGTTCGATCTGACGACAAAGGGTCATCAGATCCTCCATCATCGGCTCGGTCAGGGCGTTCAGCCGTTCGGGTCGGTTGACCGTCAGACGGGCGATGCCGTCAGTGATATCCAGCAGAAAATGACCCATCACGCGGCAGGCAGGTTCAAGCCCATCAGCGCCGGATCGAACAGGGCCGCGTCCATCACTCTCAGAGCATCCGAGACCAACAGCGGGGTCGCCGCCTGATCCAGAACGTCCTGCTGCAGATCAAGGCCGGGCGCGATTTCCGTGACCATCAACCCCTGATCGGTCAGTTTGATCACGCAGCGCTCGGTCACATAGGTCACGTCCTGCCCGGTTGCCTTGGCGCGCTTGCCCGAGAAGGAAATCTGGTCGACCTCATCCACAAACTTAGCGACCTTCCCCTCTTGCAGGATTTTGAGTTGGCCGTTTTCGACCGCCATCTTGGCCCCGGCATTAAAATTGCCCGAAAACACGATCTTTCGTGCCCGCGCAGTGATATCGACAAACCCCCCAGCCCCGGCGGTGCGGTGCGGGATGGCGGACAGGCGCGAGACGTTGACCGAGCCGTTTTTGTCCACCTCAAGGAAGGACAGCAACGACGCGTCGAACCCACCCGCTTGGAAATAGCAGAACTGATGGGGCGAGGGCACGAACGCCTCGGCATTGGCCGAGCAGCCGAATTTGAAGTCGAGCAACGGAACCCCGCCCACGGCCCCCTGTTCGATCATCCACGTGACCGAGCCGTGCAGGCCTTCCTCGACCAGAATGCGGGGGACGTTGGCCGAGATGCCAAAGCCGATATTGACAGCCCAACCGTCTTTCAACTCTTGCGCCACGCGACGGGCGATTACCTTGCCGACGTTGAATTCTGCCGTGCGGAAACTTTCGATCGGACGGGTCAGTTCGCCTGAAATCGCCGGGTCGTATTCGGTGGCCGTGGTCTGCAACTGGTCCGGGGCTTCGACGATCGCGTCAACCAGAATCCCCGGTACATGCACGTCATGCGGACGGATACTGCCCGCGGCAGCAATGCGTTTGGCCTGCGCGATCACCACACCGCCATTGTTGCGCGCGGCCAGTGCCATTTCCATCGCGCCCAGATAGGCGCCTTCGTGTTCAAAGCTCAAGTTGCCTTTCTCATCCGCCGTGGTCGCGCGGATGATGGCCACGTTTGGGGCCATGGATTTGAAGTAGAGCCAATCTTCGCCTTCGAACTCCATCCGCTTGACGATGGGCTCAGCCCGCGCGGCTTCATTCATGGCACAGCCTTCGATTTCGGGATCGACGAATGTGTCCATCCCTACCTTGGTCAGAACACCCGGACGCTTGGCAGCCGCTTCGCGCAGCATGTCGAAGATAATGCCCGACGGCACGTTATACGCGCGTACCTGTTCCGCCGTGATCATCTGCCAGACCAGCGGCGGCTCGGCCTTGCTGGGCCCGGACGGGTACGACCCCCCGATAATACGGGTCAGCAGCCCCGGCTTGGCGATATGATCCACCCCTTTGGTGCCGAACATATCGCCAGCGGCGATAGGATGGATCGTCGTTAGATTGCGTGGCGCGCCTTCGTCGTCAAAGCGTTCACCCAGACCTTTGAGAACCGCATCCGGACAGCACAGGCCGCTTGACGAATTCACCGCCACAGTCGCCCCGTCAGGCACAAGATTTGCTGCTTCGCGCGCCGTCATTTGCCTGGCCATGCAATCCTCACATAAGTAACTAAATGGTTATAACTTTATGCCTCGGAGGCCCATCGAAATCAACAGAATTCTACTCAAACACAGAATTGACGCGAGATTAAGTAACCAGTAAGTTACTTGTAAGCTTGTCCTTTGGGAGGATCATAATGAACATCTATTTTCAGAACACCAACCAGCGTACCTTCGGCACATTTCCCCTGACCGGAAGTGACTTGCGCGACGCCATGATGATCGCGGCTGACGTGGGCTATCGGTCTTTCGACACCGCGCAAATGTATGAAAACGAAAAAGAAACTGGCGACGCCTTGGCCGAGCTTGGATTTGCGCGGGATGAGATTTGCGTAACCACCAAGGTTCATCCCGACAATTTCACGGAAGAGGCGTTCATCCCTTCGGTCGAAGAAAGCCTGAAGAAGCTGCAGCTGGATTATGTTGATGTCCTGCTGCTGCACTGGCCCCCGATTGGCGGGGATATTGCGCCTTCGCTGAAACTGTTGGAACAGGCGCACGCAAAGGGGCTGGCGAAGAATATCGGCGTGTCGAACTATACGGCCCAGATGATGCGCGACGCGGTCAAGATCATCGACACACCGCTGATCACAAATCAGGTCGAATTCCATCCGTTGCTGAATCAGGATACGCTGCTGGCAGCGGCGACGGAAACTGGCATCCCCCTGTCTTCCTACTGCTCGGTAGCACGCGGAGAGGTCTTCAAGCACCCGATCTTCGACGAGATCGGCAAGACCTATGGTAAAACAGCGGGTCAGGTCGTTCTGCGCTGGATTTTGCAGAAAGGCGTTTCGATCAACACCATGTCGACCAAACGCGCCAATATCGACGCGAATTTCGACGTTATGGATTTCACCCTGTCCAGCAGCGACATGGATCGGATCGACGCCAAAACCCATACAGGCTTCCGTATCGTGGGTGAGGATCTGGTGCCCTGGGCCCCCAAGTGGGACTGAACAAAGAGGGCGGTGCCGGATGTGGCGCCGCCTTACTAGGGCAAAATCCCAAGTCGTGAGAGCTTGAGTGCTCAGTGATTGCCCCGGATCATATCGGACGCTTTTTCGGCCATCATAATCGTCGGCGCGTTGGTGTTTGACCCGATCAGACTGGGCATTGCCGAACTGTCGCAAATCCGCAAACCGTCGATCCCCCGCACCCGCATCTGAGGGTCGACCACCGCCATCTCATCCACACCCATCTTGCAGGTACAGGTCGGATGATACGAGGTCCGGCCGTATTGGCGCGCATAAGCCTCATAGTCCGCTTGGGTTTTCACGCTATCGTCCGGAAACCGGATTTGCCGGATGTATTTCTGCAGGCTACTCTGGCGGAAAATCTCAACGCTGTGCTTCACCCCCTCGACCGAGGTTTTCAGATCATCCGGATGCCCGAGGAAATTCGGATCGACCAGCGGCATGTCCTCGACCCGGTTTGACCGCAGCCGCACGGTGCCCCGCGCCTTGGGGCGCAGCGTGTAAGAGTTCAGCGTGATGCCCGAACTGCCCTTGGGAACGCTGGGCACACCGGCCTCGGCCCCTGCCCCGGCAAGGAAATGGAACTGAAGGTCAGGCACTGGCGCATTGGGGTCGGCGTACCAGAACGCCCCGCCTTCGACCACGTTCGAGGCGACCGGTCCCGACCCAAACAGGTAGTATTGAATCCCGGCCCACGCGGCCCAATGCGGTTTGTTATACTTGTCGAGGCTTTGGTGCCCGTTCAACTCCGCCACGATGTCGATGCCGAAATGGTCGGTCAGGTTTTCACCGACGCCCGGCAAGTCATGCTTTACCTCGATCCCATGCTCACGCAGATGCGCGGCGGGTCCGACTCCGGACAGCAGCATCAGCTTGGGCGTGCCGATCGCGCCCGAGGTCACGAGAACCTCTTGATCCGCGGTGACGGTCTGAACCTCTCCACCCTTGTCATAAGCGACACCGGTGGCTCGCCCACCTTCGATCACGACCCGGTGCACCTGACACCCGGTCTCAACCGTCAGGTTCGGACGTGACAGAACCGGTTTGAGATACCCGACCGCAGCCGAGCAGCGTTTCGCATTCCACGTTGTCGTCTGATAGACCCCGGCCCCTTCCTGTTTGGGGCCGTTGAAATCGGGATTGTAGGGCAGCCCAGCCTCCTGACAGGAGCGTACAAAGGCGCGGGTCATCTCTTGCGGCTCAAGGTTCGACACCCCCAGCGGGCCGTCGGTGCCGTGCCAGTCACCGGACAGGATTGCGTTGCGTTCAGACCGGATGAAATATTTGCGGATTTCTTCGAAGGACCAGCCATCGCAGCCTTCTTCATTGGCCCAGCGGTCATAGTCGACAGGATTGCCGCGCGTGAACACCTCGGCATTGATCGAGCTGCCGCCGCCCAGAACCCGGCCCTGAGCATAGGGGATTTCGCGGTTGTTGGCATGTGTCTGGGGCACCGTGTCAAAGCCCCAAGTGTGCGGCCCGGCGGTCATTTTGGCGAAACCCACAGGCATGTGAATCAGCGGGTGGCTGTCCTTGCCGCCCGCTTCCAGCATCAGCACCCGAACGCTGCTGTCCTCGGTCAGGCGATTGGCCAGAACGCAACCTGCCGATCCGCCGCCGACGATCACATAGTCATATCCGTTTTTCGCCATTACTCCACCCAATGCGCGCGTTTGCCGATCTCAACATGGATCGACTTGACCTGCGTATATTCCTCGACCCCGTGCATCCCGGCCTCACGCCCCCAGCCCGAGGCCTTGAACCCGCCAATCGGCAGTTCGGGGCCACCGGCCAGCGTCGTGTTCACCCAGAACCGACCCGCCTGCACCCGGCGCGAGATTGTCAGCGCCTTGTCGATATTCTTGGTCCAGACACTGGCCGCCAACCCGTATTCAGTATCGTTGGCAATCGAGATCGCCTCGTCAATCGTATCGAACGGGATCACCACCAGAACGGGGCCAAAAATCTCTTCCCGCGCAATGGCCATGTCGTTGGTCACACCCGTGAACACGACCGGATCAATATACTGCCCGCCCGAGATTTCGGGCGTGGTGCCACCAGTCAGCAGGGTCGCGCCCTCTTCCTGACCCTTCGCGATGTAGGACAGAATGGTGCGGTTCTGCGCATCCGTAGTGATCGCGCCAGCCTGCGTGCGTTCATCGAGCGGATCGCCCACGCGGACTTTGCGCAATTTCTCGGCCACCATTTCGGCAAACCGGTCCGCGACCGAGCGTTCCACCAGCAGCCGCGCGCCCGACACGCAGCACTGACCTGTGTTGAACGCGATGCCAAAGGCCACGCCGTCGGCAGCATCCTCCAGATCCGCATCCGCGAACACGATCTGAGGGTTCTTGCCACCCAATTCCAGCCCCAGCTTCTTGAAATTGCTCTGACCAGCGGCTGCAACCACAGACCGACCCACAGCGGTCGAGCCGGTGAAGGACAGCATGTCCACATCCATATGCTCGGCCAGTTTTTGGCCAATAACGCTGCCCGATCCTGTGACCACGTTGAAGACCCCGTCGGGCAACCCGGCCTCGGACAGGATTTCCGCAAGCAGAAGCGTTGTGGCGCTTGTCACTTCGGACGGTTTCGAGACGATGGTACAGCCCGAGGCGAGAATATATGGCACCCGCTCGCACAGGATCAAGAACGGGAAGTTCCACGGGGTGATCAGCCCGACAACACCAACCGGTTCGCGCGTGACGATACCCATTGCGCCATCACCGCTGTTGTTGAAACTGTCCCCATGCAGCGCCCGCGCCAAACCAGCGGCGAACTCGAACATACCCACACAGCCGCCGACCTCAGCCCGCGCCTGAAAGATAGGCTTACCGTTTTCCAGCGTTTCCCAATAGGCGATCTCATCCGTGCGCTGGCGGATCAGATCCGCCGCTTTCAGCAACACTGCCGCGCGGTCGGCCCCGGACAGGCCACACCAGCGCCGGTCATCAAACGCCGCGCGAGCCGAAGCGACAACGGCGTTCAGATCATCCTCGGTGCAGCGCGGAATTCGCGTGACCGGCACGCCATGCCCGGGCGAAGAGCGTTCGAACACGTCGCGATCCCCGGCGGGCACCCAGTTGCCATCCATGAAGAACCCGAAGGCACGCGGCTCGGATGGGGGTGTCAGAATCTGGCTGTTTTGGTCCATCAGAAAAAGGCTCCGAATTAGGGGGGTGGGCTACGCGGATGCGTCCAGCCCGTCGCGGAAGTCATTCCAACCGCCATCCACAGAAGACGGCGCGTCATGCCATTGATGCAGGACATCACCGGTCGCGGGGTCCTTGTCAGGGATCGGCAGCATCATGATCCGTTTGGAGGCGGCCTGAAACATCTCAGGCGTCAGATACGCCTCTTGAATATTGTCCCAGTCCCGGCCCCCGGCGTAGCCGCCGCACATCATGATATCTTCGGAACGACCGACCATCTCGTGGCTGACGCCTGCGGGCATGACGATAACATCGCCTGCCTCGATCCGGACCCGAGTCCAGCCTTCAACAGACAGGTTGAACTCCATCCAACCTGATGCACAGCCCAGACACTCGTGCGAGGTTGAGTGGAAATGCGGGTACTCATACACACCGGGGTATTCCCAGTTGTTGCCCCAGCCATTTGCTCGGAAGCGGGCTTTGACGGCATCAACCCCACCGCCCGGAATGGCCCCGCGATGGATCAGCAGCGGGAACCGGCTGTTGGGGATCATGCCTTCCGGTTTGGACGTATAGACTTCGACGGTCATGCTGAGCTCCTCCCTCTCTGGCGTTTACGTCATAACAATCTGGGTTTTCAGGTCGGCGGGTCGATCCGGGAAACTGTCGAATGCCTCCTGAATACGATCCAGCGGGTATGTGGCCTGTGTAAAGAATTCGGTCTTGATGCGGCCATGGCTCAGCAGGGTCAGGGAGTCGTGCATATCCTGCCCCATCCCCGCGACAGAGCCCTTGATCGAGTTCTCTTGCAGGATGGTTTGCAGAATGTCGACCGGCAGAGTCTCGCCTGCACCAGTAAGGCCAAAGGCCGCGATATGCCCGCCTTTGCGGATCAGGCGGGTGGCCTGTTCATAAAGCGCAGGAAGCCCGACGCTTTCGATCACCACATCGGCGCCGCGCCCGTCGGTGTGGTGCAGAACCGTTTCTTCCAGTTCTGCCGGGTCGGTTACAGCCACGTCCGCACCAGCCTCCAGCGCCATCTGTACCCGGTCCTCGGACAAATCCGCCACGATGATCGGGGCCGCCCCGATGGTTCGCAGCAATTGCACATGCAGGTTGCCGATGGGCCCCGCGCCCAGAACCACGACAGACTGGCCGAAGGTGATTTTGGCCTTGCGCGCGCAGCGCACCACGCAGGCTAGCGGCTCGGTCAGTGCCAGAACCTCAGCCGAAACCGCGTCAGGTGCCGGGATCACAAGGCGGGCAGGAACCGAGATATATTCGGCAAAAGCCCCGTCCATGGTGATCCCCATCTGCTGCATCTCTGGGCAGTTCAGAATCTCGTTGCGGCGGCACCAATAGCAGGAACCGCAGCCGATATTCATGTCGACCACCACCGGTGCGCCGACCGTCAGACCCGTCACACCCTCGCCCAGCTCGGCGATGGTGCCGGTGAACTCATGGCCCGGTATGAGGGGCAGGTTCTCGGCTGCATAGTGACCGTTGAAGATATGCATATCTGTGCCACAAATACCGACGCGAGAAATACGCACCAGAACCTCATCGCGTCCGGGCTCGGGGCGGGGCACGCCCTGCACCTCAAAACGGCCCGGTTCGACCAAAACGGCGGCTTTCATGGTCTGCGTCATTTCACAACCCTCAGCTTGGTCCGGTCGATGGTCAGCGCAATCGCTCCGATCAGGATCAGGCCGAACACCATCTGCTGCTGGGTGGCATCAACCTCGAAATACAGCATCGAGGATCGGATCACCGCGACGATCAGCGTGCCGATCAGCGTGTTGATCACCCCTCCGACCCCTCCGGTTAGCGGCGTGCCCCCGACCAAAACCGCGACGATTGCAGGCAGCAGGAACCCGTTCGCCAGTGTGGGAGAACCACCGGAGAGTTTCACCGAGAACAGCAGGCCCGCAATCGCCGCCAGCCCGCCGGACAGGGCGAAGGCAATGATCTTGATCCGGTTCACATTCAGGCCCGAGGCAACGGCAGCGGGTTCCCCCGCGCCCACCGCCTTGAGCGCGCGGCCAAAGGTGGTGCGCGATTGCAAAAACCACGCGCCCAGCACCAGCACCGCGGCAATGATCAACTCGGCTGGCAAACCGGCGACCGAGCCGGTCATCCAGCCGAAGGTCGAATCCCGCAGCGTGGCATCCATGAACAGCGCCCGCTGCCCCGACATGTATTGCGCCGCCGAAAAGGCGATACCGCCCACCGCAAGCGTCGAGATGAAGGACGGCACATAAAGTCGCGTCGTCACATAGCCCGAGATACTGCCCAGCACGGCTCCGGACAGGATGCAGATCAGCGCGGTTCCGATCCCGAATGTCGGCAGGGCAATCGTGGCCACAACGGTGGTCATATTCGCCACCGACTGCGCCGATAGATCAATGCCGCCGATATAGATGGCAAAGGTCATTCCCAGCGCCATGATAAACAGCGGTACGATGTCGGCCATCATCGAGATCAGGTTGGCGGGCCGCAGAAAGTTCGCATCCGCCAGACCGACCGCCAGCACAAGCGCCAGCAGCGTGATCCAGGGCAGATGGGGTTTGATGCGTTCAAAACTCATGGGTCCGGCCTCAGATCATGTGGTGGACAAGGTCATAAAGCGACGGCTTGTCGCCGGGGCGGCAATCGAAACGTTTCTGCGCAACGCCATCTTTCAGGACGATGATCGTGTGGCTCAGGCCAATGGCCTCTTCCAGCGTGTCGGCCACCAGAATGATCCCAACACCGTCATCCGACATCTCGCGCACCATGTCATAGACGTCTTCCTTGGCCCCGATATCCAGACCCCGCGTCGGGTGATCCAGCAGGATGATATCCGACCCAGCGGAGCGCCATTTGGCCAGCACCACCTTTTGCTGGTTGCCACCGGACAGACCGCCGCAGTCCTTGTAGACATCGGGTGTCTTGATTGCCAAACGATCGATCCACTGGTTTGCCAGCGACTTTTCCTCGCCAATGCGCAGCACGCCGGAATTGGCGTAGTTGCCCATCTGGCTGAGCGTCATGTTTTCATAAACATTCATCCCCGCCACGATGCCCTCGACCTTGCGCTCGCGCGGGATGTAGCCCACGCCGCTGCTGACACCGGTCTGCGCATTGAACTTGCCAACCGCTTGCCCCTTTAGCTTCACCGTGCCGGAAGTGGGCGTTTCCAAACCAAAGATCGTACGCAGGACCGCCTCGCGGCCTGAACCTTCGGTGCCAACAAGGCAGAGGACCTCTCCGGGATGCAGATCGAAAGAGATGTCCGCGTACTTACCGTCTGCCGAGACCGCGTCAAAAGCCACCAGAGGTTGAGCATCAGACTGAAAAGGCTTCTGCTTTTGCTCGCGGTAATATTCCTTGTCGACGTCGCGACCCACCATCTTGTGCTGGATCGCATCCACGTCTGCCTCGTCATGGGCGACGACGTCAACGACTTCGCCGTCCTTCATCACGTAGATCCGGTCGGACAGGTCCAGAACCTCGTCCATGCGGTGACTGACAAAGATAAAGGATGCGCGTTTGGTCAGTTCGCGCACAAGCGAGAACAGCAGTTCAACCTCTTCTTTGGCCAATACTGAGGTCGGCTCGTCCAGCAATATGACCAGGTCGCCGTCGATCCGTTCCTCCAACGTCAGCACCTTGGCCAGTTCCACAAGCTGCCGCTGTGCGAAGGACAGTTTTGAGGTCGTGGTGCCTGGGTCGATATCCAGCTTGACCTTGGCCAGTTGCGCAGCGGCGGCCTCAGCCATCGCTTTCCAGTTGATCACGCCATAACTGACGAATTGCTGCTCGAACCCCAGAAAGATGTTCTCCATCACGGTCAGGTTGGTGATCAGGGATTGTTCCTGAAACACCATTCCGATGCCATGGTCCATCGCCTGACGTGGGTTCTGGAACCGGACCTTGGTGCCGTCGATGGTTATGTCGCCCCCATCGGGCTGATAGGCGCCATAGATGACCTTCATCAGGGTGGACTTGCCTGCGCCGTTTTCGCCGACCAGACCCACGATCTCACCCCGTCCGATCTTGAAATCCACGGATTTAAGCGCGTGGACGCCGGGGAATTTCTTGTCGACATTGATCAGTTCGTACATCTGCCCGCCCCTATTTCACGAAGGTTACGGATTTACGGTCGGTCGACAGAACCACCGCGGCGATGACCAGAATGCCCAGAACACCGTCCTGTACGTAGCCGGGCAACCCGATCACCACCATGCCGTTGTTGATGACGTTGACGATCAGAACCCCGATCAGAGTGTTCCAAACACCACCGATCCCGCCCCACAGCGCGGTACCGCCAACCACGACCGAAGTGATCGAGACGAACATGAAATTCGACCCCGTCGCAGTCTCGGCGATACCAATACGACCCACGGCCAGCAACGCGCCGACCGCATAGAACATACCCGCCAGCGCAAAGCCCATGATCCGCACGCGATTGACGTTCAGGCCCGAGGCATGGGCCAGTTCCTCACCCCCGCCCACGGCATAGAAGTTGCGGCCCAGCGTCGTGCGCGACTGGATGAACCAGGCGATCAACAGGAACAGCAGCGCGACGTAGCACATGATTGGGAAGCCGAACCAACGCTCGGTCAGAAGGGCGCGGAACAGATCATCCTCGACCCGAATGCGGTCGCCGCCGGTCAGCAGCAGGGCAAAGCCGGTGCCCACAAACCCCATCGCCAGCGAGGCCATGAAGGACGGGATTTTTAGCAACACGTGCACAAGCCCGTTCACAAGCCCGATAGCCGCCCCCACTAAAAGCGCCAGCGGGATGGCCAGCCAGGCCCAGGACGCCAAAGTTCCACCCAGAGCAATAAACGCGAAAGCAAACACCACCGCACAGACCGACACCGTGCCTTCCATCGACAGGTCAATCGACCCCATGATGATGATAAAGGTCACACCAATCGCGACCATCAGGGCCGGTGCCGACGAAATCCCGATCCGTGCAAAGTTGCGCAGTGAAAAGAAACGGGGCTCCATCGTTGTGAAAAACAGGACCAGAACCAAAAGGACGATCAGGGGCGCCCATTTGATCAGCACATCCCGTGTCAGCACATTGCTCACGTGCTTCCTCCCACTGAGTGAATTGGCGGCGTCGCTTATAGCGCAGGCCCGAATGCACGGGCCGGTCGCGACAACCGGCCCGCCTTCACTTTATTTGTACTGGATTTGGCCGTTCGACGTGGACCAGAAATCTTTCCAGTCATAGGTCGGAACACTGTCCAGATACTCGGCCTTGAACGCCTGCGCGTCTTCGGGTTTGACCATGATGGTCGGGCCGTAGAATTCGCGGTGTTCATTGGGCTCATCCGACGGCTTGAAGTGACCGGTGGCCGCGTAATAGGCCAGCGCCGCCGTGATGCCACCGCCCCAATGCGGGTTGGTGAAGACGGTGGCCAGAATCTTGCCCTCGCCGACCAGTTCAACCGCCTGCGGGTTGCCGTCATAGGACACGATGGGCATGTCCTCGATCCCTTCGGCGCGCAGGGCTTCCAGCACACCATAGGCGATGGTGTCGTTGGCACAGTGCACGCCTTTGATGTCGTCGCCGTAGCGGGTGAGGAAGGCGCTCATGACCTGGTTGGCTTTTTGCGTGTCCCAGTCGGCGGGCTCGGCGGCCAACAATTCGGCATTCGGATAGTCGTTCAGCGCGTTCTTCAGACCGGCCAGACGCTCAATTGCCGGGTTGTTCGAAGCGATACCGCCCAGATGCACAACGCCACCCGAACCGCCCATGGCGTCCAGCAGGATGCGCGCGGTCTGCTCGGCCGGGCCTTCGTCGGACCAGCTCATGTGGCTGACATAGTTGTCGCCGAAATCCCACGGATGCAGGTCATCGGTCTTGTTCCAAAGGGTCGAGACATAGGCCCCGGCCTCAACGCAGCTTTCCACCACCGGGCGCGCGTTGGGCGCGTCGTTGGTGTCGATGGCCAGCGCCAATTCGCCATTGGTCTTGGACAGCAGCGCCTTGACATCGGCCAGCGATTTCTCTGACGAACCTTCGTTGATCAGGTGGGTCAGGAAATCCTTGGGCTTGCCTAAGCTTTCCACAAACGCCTCACCACCCGAAACGATTTCGTTCCAGTAAGGGTTCGTCCGGTTGCGATAGGACCATGCAACCGTCGGGTCCGTGATCGCTGCGCGTGCCATTCCACCAAGCATGCTGGAAACCGCGGCACCGCCCACCCCGTAGGCGGATGCGAGCAGTAGGTTACGGCGGGTTATCGTCTCCTGTTCGATGTACTTCTTGATGAATGACATAGTGTCCTCCCTTTTTCACCAACACATGGGATCGAAGGCTCTCGCGCGTCGGCCTCTCCCCGGCGACGATCCCGCACAGCGGCATTGCACGCCCTTAATGCACTAACTAGTTACTTCTTTACGAAACGATGTGTCAAGCGTTAAGACTTGGATAAGAGCGGTCGGAAACAGCCACTGGCAGGGAAGAGTTGAAGAACCTCGGCCTTATGTGCGAAATGCTCTGACCAGACATGCTGCGCCGGGACAACGGCGTGAAAAGGAGGTGGCCGTGGTCGAAAAGCCGACGATCAAAAGGAAAAGGGATGCCGAAGCCACCAAGGCACGCATCCTGCAGGCCGCCAAAAAGGAATTTGCGAAACATGGGCTGGGCGGCGCGCGGGTGGATGAAATCGCCGAACGCGCCAACGCGAACAAGCGCATGTTGTACCACTATTTTGGCAGCAAAGAGGACCTGTTTCGCACTGTTCTGGAAGCCGCCTATCTCGACATCCGAAGCGCCGAGCGCAAACTGAACCTCGAAGCGCTTTCACCTTCCGAGGCGTTGGAATCTCTGGTTCGGTTCACATGGAAATACTACCTGAAAAACCCCGAGTTCATCACGTTGGTCAACAGCGAGAACCTGCACCGTGCCCGCCACATAAAAACGCTGTCCAGCTTGCCTGACACAACCCGTGGGCTGGTCGCGATGGTCGAACACATTCTGAAACGCGGTGAGGACAGCGGCGAGTTTCGAACAGGCATAGATGCAACGCAGTTAAACATCACCATAGCCGCCATCGGTTTCTACTATCTGACCAATCGGTTTACCGGGTCCTACCTGTTTCAACGCGACATGATGGATCAGCAAGCCTTGAACGAACGTCTGGATTTTAACGTCGAGAGCATTATGCGGATTGTTCGAACAGACTAGGCCTGGTAGGGCCTCAAATTCGCCAACCGCTCGCCCGGGTGGGCTTTGGACAATGAAAATGAAGACCGCAAGCTGCGCTCATGCGTCGCTTACAAATCCGAATTCCCGGCTCAGCGCGACGCAGTCCTCGATTCTACGGATACCACTGCTTGCTGTCTCGGACATGATGCAGGACGCCGCCGCGCTTACAGCATAGAGCAGTGATGTTTCAGTGTCGCAGCCTTCATGCAGGCCAAACAGGAAACCCCCGGCAAATGCATCGCCCGCCCCAAGGCCGGATTTGATCCGGTTGTGCGGAAGACCGAGCGCTGGCTGAAGGATGGCAGGTGATTCCCGGGCGACACAGACAGCGCCGCGCTGGCAATGCAGAATGACGGCATTGCGGACCCCCAGACCTAATACCGCGCGCGCCGGTTCCACTAGTGCAGTCAGGTCATGCGACACCGCACTCAATTCCCGCTGCAACAGCCAGCCTGCCTCAAGTTCATTCAGAAACAGATAATCCAACCACGGGGCTGAGCTTGTAACGATGGTCCGGAAATCCGGGTGCGGTCTGCTGACCAAATCCGCCGCCGTAACCATACCCGCTGCGCTGGCACGTTGAAGCGCATGGCTGGCCAGAGTGCGCCCGTCTGCGGCGAACCTGTCCAGCGTCTCAAGCATGGTCAGATAGCCCAGATAGAAAACGCGTGCGTCCGTGGCACTAAAATCCACGTCGCCGAGACTCAGTTCTGCGTTCGCCCCCGGATAGTGAAAGAAGGTTCTGCGCCCCGAGGATACTACGGACATCACATCGGTCCACGAGGTCCCGATATCCGGTGACAGGCCAAGCCCCTTGGTGCAAATCCCATGTTCATTGCAGTCATCAAGTATCCACTGGCCGTCGGCATCATTCCCGATCATGCCCTTGGCCTGCAACGGAAACCGCGCCCCCAAAGCTGCCAGCGCATGCAGCAGGTTGTAAGGACCGCCGCCGTTTGAGTTCGACTGGCTCAGCACCAGCGCCAATTCGTCCTGCTCGGGATAAGCCTCGACGATATTGACATGATCAACGATGAAATTGCCTGCGGCCAGAACGCCGCGCCGCTGTGGCGTACCGATACTCATCAGGAAACCTTATTTTAAAATCGGAATTAAGTCCCGGCAAACTGGCGGCTAACCACATAAACGCGATCAGGTGGCGAAATGAGTCACTCCATAAACTTCCTGTCTGAATGCACCAAATGGGCCAGGTTCCAAAATGGCGCTTCTCACCGTGCCCGGAACCTCATAAGTTTTACCTATGGTTTGGAAGGTATAATCGATTTCTATTGACTGACAAACCTGTCACACTGCTGTCACACGTCCTTCATATGAGAAGCGCCGCGAGAGAATGGCGTTAGTGTCATAAAAAACGCAACAGAGGAAAACATGAAAAAAACCACTTCCAAGTTTGCCGCGGTCGTTGCCGGTGCCCTGATGGCCACCGCAGCCACCGCCGAAACCGAGCTGACTGTTTACACAGCCGTCGAAGCCGAAGACCTGGCTCGTTACGCTGAACAGTTCAACGCCGTTCACCCAGACATCAAAATCAACTGGGTCCGTGATTCCACCGGCATCGTGACCGCAAAGCTGCTGGCCGAGCGTGACAACCCGCAAGCCGACGTGGTTTGGGGTCTGGCGGCGACCTCGCTTCTCCTGCTGAAATCGGAAGACATGCTGGAGCCTTATGCGCCGGTTGGCGTGGAAAAGCTGGATGCGAAGTTCGTCGACAGCGGCGATGTGCCCAGCTGGGTCGGCATGGATGCCTGGGTTGCCTCGGTCTGCTACAACACCGTCGAAGCTGAAAAGCTGGGCCTGACGCCGCCGACCTCTTGGAAAGATCTAACCGACGCGCAGTACAAGGGTCATGTCATTATGCCGAACCCGAACTCTTCGGGCACCGGTTTCCTTGACGTCTCGAGCTGGCTGCAAATGTTCGGCGAAGACGGCGGCTGGGAATACATGGACGCGCTGCACGAAAACATCGCGCGCTACACGCATTCGGGCTCGAAACCGTGCAAGCTTGCCGCTGCCGGTGAGATTCCGATCGGCATCTCGTTTGCGTTCCGCGGCGCCAAGTCCAAAGCCGCAGGCGCACCGCTGGAAATCATCGTTCCAAGCGAAGGCGTTGGCTGGGACATGGAAGCAACCGCAATCGTTGCGGGCACCGACAAACTGGAAGCCGCACAGAAGCTGGTTGATTTCTCGGTCACCAAGGAAGCCAACGAAATGTATAACGTAGGCTACGCGGTCGTCGCGATGCCCGGTGTCGCCAAACCGGTCGAGCACTTCCCCGACGGCCTGCTGGACGCGATGATCGAAAATGATTTCGAGTTCGCCGCCAACAACCGCGCCGCCATCCTGAAGGAATGGCAAGAGCGTTACGACGGAAAGTCGGAACCCAAAGAATAACCACTCAAGACGGAGGGGCTTAACGCCCCTCCGTCCTTTGGTTAACATTTCCTCTACAACACTCGTGAACTGCGCGGCGTAATCTTCGGCCATTCTTTGTCGTGGCCGCTGCGCAAAGCTCAAGGACCGCTCCCAGTGCTTAAGAAAACCTCCCCCGGTGATCTCTATCTGAGTATCCAAGACCTCTGGAAAGCTTTTGGTGATTTTCTGGCTCTCAGGGATATCTCGCTGGACATCAACGAAGGTGAATTCATCTGTTTTCTGGGGCCCTCAGGCTGCGGCAAAACCACGCTGTTGCGCGCCATTGCGGGGCTGGACCTGCAGACCAAGGGGACGGTCATGCAGGATGGCAAGGATGTCTCGAACCTGCCCCCGTCCGAGCGTGATTTCGGGATCGTGTTCCAGTCTTACGCGCTGTTTCCGAACCTGACGATCGAAAAGAACATTGCCTTCGGGCTTGAAAACACGGGCCGCAGTAAATCCGAGATTGCGGTGCGCGTGGCCGAACTGCTGAACCTGGTCGGTCTGCCAGATCAGGGCAGCAAATACCCAGCCCAACTGTCAGGCGGTCAGCAGCAGCGGATCGCACTGGCACGCGCCATTGCCACCAATCCCGGCCTGTTGCTGTTGGACGAACCGCTTTCGGCGCTGGATGCCAAGGTGCGTGTGCATTTGCGTCATGAAATCAAGGAATTGCAGCGCAAGCTGGGCGTGACCACCGTGATGGTGACCCACGATCAGGAAGAGGCGCTGGCCATGGCCGACCGAATCGTCGTCATGAATCACGGCGTGATCGAGCAGGTTGGAACCCCGACGGAAATCTACCGCCACCCTGCGAACCTGTTTGTGGCCGATTTCATCGGTGAGATGAACCAGATTCATTCCGTAGCCGGGGATACGGAAACGCTTGAACTGGGCGGCTCGGTCCTGAAATGCATGGCCCATGATCACAAGAAAGGCACCCGCATCGTCGCAGCGATCCGGCCCGAAGATCTGATTCCACACGGCGAAGGCGCGCGCTCGCCAGGTGCGCCGGACATCATAACAACGCCGGAAAACGCGTTCGAAGTTCTGATCACCGAAATGGAATTTCTGGGCTCGTTCTGGCGCTGCCGCCTGTCGCACAAGATTTTCGGTGATGAGGAACTGATCGCGGATTTCTCGATCAACGCGGTGCGCCGTCTAGGTCTTGAAGAAGGCGAGCAGATGATGATCGAACTGCCCCGCAACCGCCTGATGGCCTTCACCCCGGCGGAGGAGGGCTGATGACCGACACCACCTCTCTGCCCGCGGGCCCGATCATCAAGGGCAAGCTGAGCCGCGATGACCTGATCATGCGCGGCGGCATGATGGTCATCGCGCTGTATCTGGTTGTGACACTGGCCTTTCCGCTTTGGGCGATGCTGTCCAAGTCGTTCTCGACCTATCGGATGGAACTGTCGCAGTACGAATTTCAGGTCAGCGACGACAGCGGCGTGTTTGACGGCACGATCCTGAACGGGGCGCAACTGAACGCCGAGACCGGCGCCTATAGCGATCAAGAGCTTTCGACCGGTTCGGATGGGCGGCTTTCCGTCACACCCTTCTTCCCTGATTTCAGCTTCCGCAGCCCGGTGATGTACCAGATCCGGAATACCGTACCGGATGGTCGGTTTCTGGTCGGATCGAACCTGCAAAAAGGCACCGATTGGGTCGAATTGGATTCCAATACGTTCCGCCGCGTGCAATTGCGCCCGGTGCAATCGACCGGTGCAGACAACTTTGTCAGCTATTTCTCGACCCCAGCCCTGTTCAACTCGATCAAGAACTCGCTTTGGATTTCGGTCGTCAGCACGATCATCACCGTCACGCTGGCCTTCTGGTTCGCCTATGCGCTGAACCGCAGTTGCATGCGCTACAAGGGTGTGTTCCGGCTGATCGCCATGGCCCCGATCCTTGTACCATCGTTGCTGCCCGGCATCGCGCTGGTCTATCTGTTCGGCAATCAGGGCATGCTGAAAGAACTGCTGTTTGGAGCGAGTATCTACGGGCCGATCGGCATCGTGATCGGCTCGGTCTTCTTCACCTTCCCGCATGCGTTCCTGATCATCTCGACGGCCTTGGCAATCTCGGACGCGCGATTGTACGAGGCCGCCTCCAGCCTGCGTTCGACCCCCTGGCGCACCTTCTGGACGGTGACCATTCCCGGCGCGCGCTATGGTCTGATCTCGGCGGCCTTTGTGGTGTTCAACCTTGTGATCACCGATTTCGGCCTGCCGAAGGTGATCGGCGGCCAGTTCAACGTTCTGGCGGTGGACATCTACAAGCAGGTGATCGGCCAACAGAACTTTGAGATGGGCGCCGTTGTCTCGGTTGTTCTGGTGGTGCCCGCGATTCTGGCCTTTGCCATCGACCGTCTGGTGCAGTCGAAACAGGTGGCGCTGCTGTCGGCGCGCTCGGTGCCCTATCAACCGAACCCGAACCCGAAGACCGACCGCATCATGCTGATTTATTGTTCCATGGTGGCACTGTTCATCGTGGGCCTGCTGGCGGTTTGCCAATTTGCGGCGCTGATCAAGTTCTGGCCCTATGATCTAAGCCTGAGCCTGAACAACTATCAGTTTAACAAGATGGATGGCGGCGGCTGGGCCTCCTATTTCAACTCGATCAAACTGGCACTGCTGACGGCGGTGATCGGGACATCTGTCGTGTTCTTCGGGGCTTACCTAGTTGAAAAGTCGAACGGGTTCAAAACCGGACGCGCTTTGTTCCAGATGTTTGCCATGCTACCCATGGCGATCCCCGGGATGGTGCTGGGTCTGGCCTACATCTTCTTCTTCAACAACCCGGCCAACCCGCTGAACGCGATCTATGGCACGATGGCCATTCTGGTGATCTGCACTGTGACGCACTTCTACACGGTGTCTCATCTGACCGCCGTGACCGCGCTAAAGCAGATGGATACCGAGTTCGAATCCGTCTCGGCCTCGCTCAAGCAACCCACTATGAAACTGTTTGCCCGGGTGACGGTGCCGGTCTGTATGCCTGCGATCCTGGACATCTCGATCTACCTGTTCGTCAACGCGATGACGACGGTGTCGGCGGTGGTGTTCCTGTATTCGCCAAAGACAACGCTGGCCTCGATTGCGGTGCTGAACATGGACGATGCGGGCGATATTGCTCCGGCGGCGGCTATGGGGATGATGATCTTCTACACCAATGCGGCGGCCCGTATTTTGCACATGATCGCCTCAAAAGGCGTTCTAAGCCGGACACAGGCCTGGCGAAATCGCTGACCTAAGACGTGAACTGGACCCCTGCTGGAATTATTCGGCGGGGGTTTTTTCTGCGTCCAAAGCCTGTCGCGCAAAATCCATGAAGGCTCGGATGATCTTCACCTCCCGGCGCTGAGATAGGGCCACAAGGCTCTCGTCCATATGCAGGTGGATATCCTTCAACCGGATTTGCCTGAGACGATCATCATGGCTGTATTCCGCCTGCGAAACAAAACCGATACCTGCGCCCGAGGCCACCAGTTCCCGAACGGCCTCCCGCCCTTCGGCAACGATCGCTGGTTTTAGGACAACGCCGCTTTTCTTGGCCTCTTCTTCCAGTTTCTGGCGCGTTTTCGATCCCTGCTCTCGGAAAATAAGCGGCAGGTCGGCCAGTTCCCTAAGCGAGAGGGTCGATTTGGACGGCAACAAGACACCTTGGGCCGCAAAGGCCACGATCTCGGCCGATCCGAGGTTGAGAATACTCATATCCTTGCCGGGCGAAACGCTGCCGACAACGCCAATCTCTGCGTTGTAAGACCTCAGTTCCTCGAGGATTTCTTCGGTATTGCCGGACCGTACTGAAATCTGGGCTCCGGGGTACTTCTTTCGAAAAGGGCCAAGAAACCGGGTCAGGTGATGTGCGGAATCGGCGATGATCCGTAACTCGCCATCAATCACCGCTTTTGTTTCGGACAGGTAATCCTCAATCTGATCCTCGATTTCGAAATACTGCTTCGTGAAACGAAAAAGCCGCTCCCCTTCCGGGGTAAGATGCACGCGTTTACGTTCTCGCAGAAACAGCAGCAGATCATGATCCTGTTCAAGCTTGCGGACCTGCTCCGATATGGCGGGTTGGGTCAGGAAAAGTGCCTCGGCCGCGCGCGAGAATCCGCCGTATTTGGCGACGTAGTGAAAGGCCTTTAATTGGCTATGTCGCATCGTGTCCTTCCCCAAACATCATGCATAAGCTGCACCTATTATTAGATTGATTTTTACAATTTCACATATGGAATTCGTTGCTGCAATTGTATTCTTGAAACGCTGTTCAGGAGCTTGTGCAATGACCCAACCCGACACTGCCTTAGAGCCCCCAAAACTGGGTGAGGCATATCTGCTGACGCCTGGGCCTTTGACGACGTCTTATGCAGTGAAGCAGGCGATGTTGCGGGACTGGGGCAGCTGGGATGATGATTTCCGGGCGATGACGCGGGATATGCGGGCGCGGCTGCTGGCGTTGCTGGGTGAAGGTGCCGAGGCGTTTGACTGTGTTCCGATGCAAGGCTCGGGCAGTTTTGCGGTTGAGGCGATGCTGGCCTCGTTCATCCCGAAGGATGGCAAGGCGCTGGTGCTGGCGAATGGGGCTTATGGGCAACGCTCCGCGCAGACGCTGGAATATCTGGGCCGCGATCATCTGGTGCTGGACAAGGGCGATTACCTGCCGCCACGCGGGTCGGAAGTGGCCGAGATTCTGGCCAAGGACCCTGCGATCACCCATGTGGTTGCGATCCATTGCGAGACGTCCTCGGGCATTCTGAACCCGGTCGAGGAGATTTCCGAGGCCGTCTATGCGGCGGGTCGCAAGCTGCTGATCGATTCGATGTCGGCCTTTGGCGCGATCGAGTTGAAGCCTTCGGAGATTCGGTATGAGGCGATGGTGTCCTCGGCCAATAAATGCATCGAGGGCGTGCCGGGCTTTGGCTTTATCATCGCCCGCAAGGATGAGCTTGAGGCGGCCAAGGGCAACAGCCACTCGCTGTCGCTGGATGTACATGCGCAATGGGCGCATATGGAAAAGACCGGCCAGTGGAGGTTCACGCCGCCGACCCATGTGGTTGCGGCCTTCCTTGAAGCACTCAAGGCGCATGAGGCCGAGGGCGGTGTTGCAGGGCGCGGTGCGCGCTATACCCGCAACCGCGACGTGATGGTCGCGGGCATGCGCGAGTTGGGCTTCGAGACGCTGCTGCAGAACCGCTGGCTGAGCCCGATCATCGTGACGTTTTTCTGCCCTGCGGACGAGAAGTTCGTGTTCTCGCGCTTTTACGATCTGATGAAGGACAAGGGCTTTATCATCTATCCGGGCAAGCTGACGGTTGTGGACAGTTTCCGCGTCGGCTGCATCGGGCAGATGGATGAGCATGTGATGCGGCAGGTTGTTGCTGCCGCCAAGGAAACCCTGGCCGAGATGGGGGTCGCCAGCGCGGCGCCTCCGGCTCTTGCGCTGGAAGAACGCGCCAAACTGGCCGCATAAGAAACGAAGGACCCCCTCAAATGACCATCCAAACCCCCGTGACCGCGAATGAACGCGTCTACCCGGCCCCCAAGGTTCCCGCCATCGCCATCTGTCTGGATGGGTGTGAGCCGGAATATCTGGAAGTGGCCATCGCCAAGGGCCTGATGCCGACGCTCAAGCGCATCCGCGAGACCGGCACCGACCGCCTGGCGCATTCGGTGATCCCCAGCTTCACCAATCCTAACAACCTGTCCATCGCCACCGGTCGCCCGCCGATCGTGCACGGTATCTGCGGCAACTACCTGATCGACCCGGATTCGGGCGAAGAGGTGATGATGAACGACGTACGCTTCCTGCGCGCGCCGACCATCTTCTCGCAGTTCTACGAGGCGGGCTATCGCGTTGCCATGGTCACCGCCAAGGACAAGCTGCGCGCGCTGCTGGGCGCGGGCCTGAAATTCGACGAAGACCGCGCGGTTGCTTTCTCCTCGGAACGCTCGGGTGAGACCACCAAGGCCGAGCATGGTATTGACAATGCAAGTGAATGGCTGGGCATGCCGGTGCCCGAGGTTTATTCGGCAGAGCTGTCCGAATTCGTCTTTGCCGCAGGCGTCAAGCTGCTGAAAGAGTTCAAGCCCGACATCATGTACCTGTCGACCACCGACTATATCCAGCACAAGTTCGCCCCTGAACAACAGGGCGCGCTGGATTTCTACGCCATGTTCGACAAGTACCTCGCGCAACTGGATGAGATGGGCGCAGCCATCGTTGTCACCGCCGATCACGGCATGAAGCCTAAGCACAACACAGCAGGCGAGCCCAACGTGATCTATGCACAGGACCTTATGGATGAATGGCTGGGCGAAGGTCAGGCTCGCGTGATCCTGCCGATTACTGATCCCTACGTGGTTCACCACGGCGCGCTTGGAGCGTTTGCCACCGCCTATCTGCCCGAAGGTACGGACAAGGCTGACATCATGGCAAAGCTGGACGCCCGTGACGAGTTGATCCTTGTGATCGACAAGGAAGAAGCCATCCGCCGCTTTGAACTGCCTGCTGACCGGATCGGTGACATTGTGATGATCTCGGGCGAGAACATGACCATCGGTACCTCGGCAGACCGTCACGATCTGGCTGCTCTGAAGGAACCTCTGCGCAGCCATGGCGGCTTGACCGAGCAGGAAGTGCCCTTCATCGTCAACCGCGTGATCGACCTGCCGGACCAGCCCGAGAAGCTACGCAACTTCGATGCGTTCTTCTATGCCGCCACGGCAGCGGCCCAATAAGCCATGAAGGACCAAACCGTGCCTGAGATCAGAAACGAGGGGATGCGCATCGGCGGCGAGATCGTCTTTACCGACGAGACGGTGCCGGTTCTCTACCCCTACACCAACGAAGTGATTGGCCATGTCCCCGCGGGCAAGGCCGAGCACGCCCGCAAGGCTTTTGAAATCGCAGCGGCCTACAAGCCGAAGCTGACCCGGTACGAGCGCAGCCAGATCCTGCAACGTGCCGGAGAGCTGATCGGCGAGCGCCGCGAATATCTGGCCAAATGGCTGGTGCTGGAGCTGGGCATCTGCCACCAGCACGCGATCTACGAAACCAAGCGCGCGCAGGACGTCTATCAGTTCGCCGCCGCCGAGGCGCTGAAAGATGATGGCGAGGTCTTTTCCTGCGATCTGACCCACAACGGCAAAGACCGTAAGATCTTCACCACCCGCGAACCGGTGGGCGCGATCAGCGCGATCACGCCCTTCAACCACCCGCTGAACATGGTCAGTCACAAGATCGCGCCCTCGATCGCGTCGAACAATTGCATGGTCTGCAAACCGACCGAGCTGACGCCGCTGACGGCGCTGACGCTGGCGGATATCCTGTACGAAGCGGGCCTGCCGCCCGAGATGTTCCAGGTGGTCACTGGCTGGCCGCAGGACATTGGCGAAGAGATGATCGTCAATGACAAGATCGACATCATCACCTTCACGGGCGGTGTTCCGGTGGGCAAGATGATTGCCTCGAAAGCGGTCTATAAACGTCAGGCGTTGGAACTGGGGGGCAATGACCCGCTGATCGTTCTGAACGACCTTTCCGACGCCGATCTGGACAAGGCCGCCACCATTGCCGTGGCCGGAGCGACCGGCAACTCGGGCCAGCGCTGCACCGCGATCAAGCGCATTCTGGTGCAGGAGAGCGTGGTGGATAAATTCGTGCCGCTGGTGCTGGAGAAGGCCAAGAAGATCAAGTTCGGCGACCCGCAGGACCCCGAGACCGAACTGGGCTGCGTGATCCACGACAAAGCCGCCGAGCTGTTCGAGACCCGCGTCTACATGGCCGAGAAAGAGGGCGCAGAAATCCTCTACCACCCCGGTCGTCAGGGCGCGCTGCTGCCGCCCATCGTGGTCGACAAGGTGCCCCATGACAGCGAGTTGGTGATGGAGGAAACCTTCGGCCCCATCATCCCCATCGTCCGCGTGCCCGACAATGATGAAGAGGTGATGCGCATCTCGAACTCCACCGAGTTCGGCCTGTCCTCAGGTGTCTGCACCAACGACCTCAACCGCGCCATCGCCTATATCAACGGGCTCAACGTGGGCACCTGCAACATCTGGGAACAACCGGGCTACCGGATCGAGATGTCCCCGTTTGGCGGCATCAAGGACTCGGGCAACGGCGTCAAGGAAGGTGTCATTGAGGCGATGAAGTTCTTCACCAACGTGAAAACCTATTCGCTGCCCTGGCCTGGCTAAAATTCTTGCCCTACCCGGTTGCGGGCGGGGCATCAAACGATTCCTATGCAATAACTGCGGGCCAGACCGGGTCCGCCGTTTCTGTCGGGCAGAACTTAGAAAGAGAGCCATGTCGCAAATCGTGCATACAGAAGGGGAATCAAACACTTCCGAGGCACGGAGGACGTGGCTGAACACATCCATCGGACCGAAATCTGCACCCTTGCTGAAACGCGATTCAAATGTCTTTTTGCATCAGTCGCTGTCTTCTCCTTGCGTCAGCACGATTGCAAAGGCCGAAGGCATCTGGATCGAGGATAAAGACGGGCGGCGTTACATGGATTTCCATGGCAACTCGGTTCATCACATCGGGTACAGTCATCCCCGGCTGATCGCCGCTATCAAGGCGCAACTGGACGATCTTCCCTTTGCGCCGCGCCGTTTCACCAATGACCCGGCGGTCGAACTGGCCGAAAAACTGGCTGAAATCGCACCCGGAGACCTCGGCAAAACCCTGTTCACCACCGGCGGTTCCGATGCCAACGAAGTAGCCCTGAAAATCGCCCGCGCGGCGACGGGGCGGTTCAAGACGATCAGTTTCTGGGATGCCTTCCATGGTGCGGGTTTCGGGGCCGCAAGCGTTGGCGGCGAGGCGACGTTTCGCAGCCACATTGCTGGCCCTCTACTGCCCGGTGCCGAGCACGTGGCCCCGTTTGCCTGCTATCGCTGCCCGTATAACCACGCGGGGCCCGACACCTGTGGTCTCGCCTGCGCCAAAATGGTCGAATTTGTGCTGGAGCGCGAGGGAGACATCGCAGCCGTCATTGCCGAACCGATGCGCGCGGTTCCCTATGTACCGCCGCCCGGCTTCTGGAAGTCTGTGCGCGAGGCCTGTAACCGGCACGGTGCACTTCTGATCATGGATGAAATCCCCACAGGTCTGGGCAAAACCGGCAAGATGTTTGCCTTTGAACATGACGAAATCATCCCTGACATCGTGACTCTGGGCAAATCCCTCGGCGGAGGCATCCTGCCCATCGCCGCCTGTGTCGCGCGCGCGCAACTGGATGTCTGCGGCGATTTTGCGATTGGGCATTATACGCATGAAAAGAACCCGGTGACGGCCCGCGCGGCGCTGACCACGCTCCAGATTATCGAGGATGAGAGGCTGGTTCAGCGCTCGGACGATCTGGGCAATCACGCAATGGACCGTCTGATGGACGAGCTCCAGAACGTCCCAATCGTCGGAGATATCCGGGGACGGGGCCTAATGTTCGGGGTCGAAATCGTTGAAGACCGTATCGAGAAAACACCCGGTAACGCCCGTGCCGAGCGGATTTACTATGCCTGTCTGGACGCCGGGCTGAGCTTCAAGATCAGCCAAGGCTGTGTGCTGACCCTGTCGCCGCCGCTGACAATCTCGCGCACTGATCTGGACCGGGCCCTCGACATCGTCATTGCAGCAATCAAGGAAGAGATTTGATCGCAAATGTAACCCCAAAGATCTCGCCAAAATGCACTCTCCCTGAATTCAGAAGAAAGGGAGGCGCGGCATGGCAATAGTTACTTTTCTGATCAGCCTCGCCGGTGCGACGATGCTGCTGCTTTATGCGGTGCGCATGGTGCGCACCGGGATCGAGCGCAGCTATGGCGCGTCGTTCCAGCGGGTTATGACGCAGCAGCGCAGTTACCTGCAGGCCTCGCTGGTGGGCGTGATGATGGCGATTGTGCTGCAAAGCTCAGCAGCTGTGGCCCTGCTAAGCTCGGGGTTTGCCGCAAGCGGGATGCTGAGCTTTCCGGCTGGGCTGGCCATCGTGCTGGGCGGCGACCTGGGCTCGGCTTTGATCATTCAGATCCTGTCGTTCAAACTGGACTGGCTTGTGCCGTTGCTGTTGGCCATTGGCGGTTATCTGTTCGTCAAAACCGAAGCCAAAAAAGCCCGGCAGCTTGGGCGTATTCTGATGGGCATCGCCTTTATCCTGATCTCTCTGAGGTTCTTGCGCGAGGCCATGGACCCTATCCGTGACAGTGCGTTTTTGCCTGCGGTGGCCGATTATCTGGCCCGCGACTATATCACCGCCTTCCTTGTCGGCGGAGCTTTGGCCTTTGTGATGCACTCCTCTGTAGCGGCCATCCTCATGTGCGTAACGCTGGTGCAGATCGGTGCAATTCCGTTTGCAGCGGGCATGTCACTGGTCTTTGGCGCGAATTTCGGATCGGCATTTATTCCGGTTTGGCTAACGCGCGGGATGCCTGTCACCGCCCGGCGCATACCCTATGCCAATCTCGCGCTCCGGGGCAGTTGGGCATTGATAGCCCTGTTCGCCGCCAACCTAGCCTTGCGCACCGGGCTTTTGGGCAACCCGCAAGGGGGCCAGATGCTGGTCAACGTGCATCTTGCCTTCAACCTGTCGCTGTTGGTTCTGGCCCTACCATTTTGTGGACGTCTGCAGGGACTGTTCGAGACATTCCTGCCGGATCAGAAGAAAGAGCAGCATGCGCAACCCGCAAAACCGGTTAGCGCGCTGGACATGGAACATGTCGCAACTCCCAATCAGGCCCTGCCAAGTCTCAAGCGCGAGCTGCTGCGGATGAGCGATCTGGTCGAAACCATGTTCCGCCCCGTCCTGGAATTGTACCGCAGCGGCGACAAGCAACAAATCCGGTCCGTTCAGGCCATCGACGAAGACGTAAACGACTGCCTTTCGGGTATTCGCGCCTTTGTCGCCGCGATCCCGCCAGAGCTCTATGCAAAACAGGACGCAAAAACAGCGCGCGATCTAATGGAATTTGCCATCCGTCTGGAAACGGCAGGGGACGTTGTGGCGAAACGCCTGACTGTGCTGGCTGGCGAAATGCGCGCCAAGGGTTCCAGTTTCTCGCAGGAAGGCTGGTCGGAGCTGGTGCAGATGCACGAAGGCATTCTGGCCAATATGAAGCTGGCTTCGAATGTCCTGATCTCAGACGATCTGGAAAGCGCGCGCCTTCTGAGTTTGGAAAAGACCGAAATCAAACGGGTCGAACGTGATAGCCGTAAGCGCCACCTGCGCCGGTTACAGCACGGCTCAACTGAGAGTTTCGAAACGAGCGACATACATCTGGAAACTCTGCGCGCCTTCCGTGAATTCAACAGCCACATCGCGGCCATTGCCTATCCCGTCCTCTACCGGAACGGCCAATTGCTTGAAACGCGGCTGATCAACGAGGTTGCGGACAAGAGCGAGGCCACCTTGAAACCCCACGAAAATACTTAAGGGTTTTAACTGCTCAGCTGTCAGGAACCGCCAGTCCCAAAGGGTACGTCCCGGCTCATTTCCGAAACAGCGCAATTGCGAAGAAAAGCGGAGTTGCACAGGCCTAGGTAATCATTGGATGCTAAATCCAGACCTTTGGACGGGGAGAGACGCCTGAGGCTGTGGCGCGCATCGAGCGATGCTAAATTTCTTTTGATGGCAATCGTCAACATCCATCAGGGTGTAATCGCCTTGAGGTCCGGTATTTGGATGGGCTTCACGGCAGCATCGGCAAACGGGGTTATCGACCAGAGCGTCGACAACAGCAACTCGTCTGACATCCAAGAATTCGCCAGTAACCTGATCCGGTGTGTGGGCGCTTGCGGGCGCTGGTTCCTTCCCTGAAAGGCGGCCCATCTGACGGCTGCATCACGGTAGATTTATCGTTACGCCAGCGCGCCGTACGACCTGCAATAGATTCTGTCTCTTTGAGCATTCTGCGTACAGATCGCTCGTTTAACTTTATCTCACTCACCCCCAACGGAAAGCCACAGCTTGTGTGCTGGAGCAATCAAAAGGAACGCTGCAATGACTCTCTTGAAAGTAATGACCTTGGGCGCTGCAATCGGGGCTTCTGCTTTGGTGTTGAGCCAGTTCGCGCCATCCGTAAACGCGCAGGAGTCGGATGACTGGCAGCCGAAATGGACGGATGATGGCCAATTGATCTTGCCGGAAGGGTATCGCGAATGGGTGTTCCTGGGATCGCCCCTGACCCCGAACGCCCTGAATGGCGGACAGGCCGGGTTCCCCGAATATCATAACGTCTACATGCACCCCACCGCCTATGCGCAATACAAGCAAACAGGCGAGTTCCCCGAGGGCACCATCTTGCTGAAAGAACTGCAACTGACCCAACCGGGCGAGGAAGAGGACGGGTCGCGCCTTGAGGTTTCGGGTCAGGGATATTTCCCGGCCGGATTCAACGGGATCGACATCGCGGTCAAGGACTCGTCGCGTTTTGCCGACAGCAACAACTGGGGTTACTTCAACTTCGGCCACCACGCCCCACCCTACGCGGAAACCGCAGCAGCAGCCCCGATCGAGGCCTGCGCAGCCTGCCATATCGACAACGCGGACGAAGATATGGTGTTTACTCGGTTCTACGCGATCCTGAGCGCCAACTGAGATTTCGCAAGCTCGTGGCCATCACCCCCGTTTCCGGTGATGGCCGCCTTTTCCCCGGGCCATGCAGCTTGGAATTACAAGTCATTTCTGATCAAAGGTAAGACCGATGACCCTTGACCGACTTGTCGAAACTCAATTGGACGCGCTGCGGAGTGACGGAAATTACCGTGAGTTTGCCGAGTTGCAGCGCCACGCCGGTTCTTATCCGGATGCAACACAATACACCACCGATGGTTGCCACGAACGGATAAAGGTTTGGTGTTCAAACGATTATCTGGGCATGGGGCAGCACCCAAAAACGCTTGCGGCGATGACGCGTGCTCTGGCGCAATACGGCGCGGGCGCTGGGGGCACGCGCAATATCTCGGGCACGACGCATCATCACGTCTTGCTGGAACAGGAACTGGCCGATCTGCATCAGAAGCCCGCCGCCCTTGTGTTGAACTCGGGTTATGTTGCGAATTGGGCCAGTCTCGGCACATTGGCCGCCCGGCTTCCCGATTGTGTCGTGTTTTCCGACCAGCTCAATCATGCTTCGATGATCGAAGGAATGCGCCATGCGCGCGTCGAAAAGAAGATCTGGCGGCATAATGATGTTGCCCATCTTGACGCTCTGCTCGGTCAAACCGATCCCGGCTGCACCAAAATCGTCGCCTTCGAATCTGTCTACTCCATGGATGGCGACATCTGCCCGCTAAGCGATATTCTGGATGTTTGTGAAAAGCACAGCGCGATCTCATATCTCGACGAGGTGCATGCCGTTGGTCTGTACGGCCCAAGGGGCGGCGGCATTGCTGAAGCGCATGGGTTGATGAACTGCGTCGATATCATTCATGGAACGCTCGGGAAAGCGTTTGGTGTGATGGGCGGCTATATTGCCGGGTCCTCTTCCGTTATCGACTTTGTGCGATCCTTCGCCTCGGGTTTTATCTTTTCCACAGCTCTGCCACCGGCGATTGCGGCAGGTGCGCGGGCGTCGATCCGTCATCTCAAGACCAGCACGGTCGAGCGTACGGCCCAGCGGCGCGCGGTTCGGATGGTCCGGACTAGGCTGGACCAGATGGGTATTCCGCATCTGGACAATGACAGCCATATCGTTCCCGTCATTGTGGGGGATGCGCATAAATGTAAGTGGATATCCGACATGCTGCTTGCCGACTACGGCATTTACATCCAGCCCATTAACTATCCCACGGTTCCCGAAGGAACCGAACGGCTACGGATCACACCGGGCCCGTACCACTCGGACCAGGACATCGAGGCACTGGCCACAGCGCTTCACCACATCTGGTCGCGCTGCGCATTGTCACGCGATCACATCCGGGCCGCCAAGGCACAGGCTACGGCAGGCTGATGCAATGCGACACAAACGGTTTGAGAGCGTGAGCATGACATCCAAGCACCTAATTTTCATTGGCGTGGCTTGCCTTTGGGCTTCTGTCAGTCAAGCCCAGATGGGTGCGCCCGTGGATCATTGCGCAAGCGAACCCGCGCCAGAGGTGGACTGGCATGGCTGCGACCTGTCGCATCAGGATTTCTCGGGCGCTGATCTGCGTCGCGCCAACCTAAGCGGGGCCAAGATGACGGCTGCCAAACTGCGCGGGGCGAACCTTGCAGGCGCGGACCTGCGCGGAACCATCCTGATCGGAGCCGACCTGCAGCAGGTTGATTTCTCAAACGCGGACCTGTCGGGCGCCTTCATGACCAAGGCGCAACTGGGCCGGAACAAATTTGAAGGGGCCGTGTTCGACGGCGCATATTATAACGACGCACGGCAATGTGCGATCGGGTCGGTCGGCATCTGCAAGTGAACCAGACACGCCACCCTTACCTGTCACGGCGGGAGTGGATCGCCGTTGCCGGAAGCGCAGTCATATCCGTGCTGAGCCATCCCGCAGCGGCGGCCCCCTGCGATCACCATCGGCATCGATCCGATGCGTCTGGCTTCTTCGCCAATGCCTATCTGATCGAAGGCCCCCAAAGCTGTGTACTGATCGACGCGCACCTGAACCTGAACGAGGCACGGGACCTTGCCGCGCTCGCTGCGCGAACCGGCAAACCCGTTACGGCAATCGTCATCACACATCCCCATCCGGATCACTATCTTGGGCTGGAAGTTCTGGGCCCCCTCTTCCCCGACGCCGTGATCGCAAGTTCCGAAACGACGCTACGCTTCATTCGCACCGCAGCAACGGACTGGCCGGGTTTCGCAAATCCGTTTCGCCCCTTGGCAACCGGCACCGTGACATTGGCGGAAACCCGGTTCGACTGCATCGTCATGCCCGATGCAGAAAGCGCCGCTCCGATCATTCTGTTCGACCCCGTCAGACGCACCCTTGTGGCCGGGGATCACGTTCTGAACCGGCAACATTTGTGGCTGGTGGAGGGTCGCGCGGACGCCTGGCGTCAGAATCTGGAATACCTGAAAAAGCTGTCTCCGACGCAGGTCCTGCCTGGTCACGGTGCGGTCGGAGGGGCTGAACTGCTACGATCAACGGACGCTTATCTAAGAGATTTCATGCACTTGAGCGAAAAGTACCCGTCGATCTCTTGCTTTACATCAGCGATGCTGGATGCGTATCCAGATCATGTTTTTCCCACTGCTTTGGATAGAAGCGCACTTGTGTTGAATTAGGCGCGGGCAGCCGGGCACGAATCCTGATTTTTTGATCCTGTTCGGTTCACATTCATGACACCAGTGCCGCCTCCAGAAAATCCGTGAACTCTCGGGCAATTTCCGCAGCACTTGCCTGTAGCAACCGATGCCCGGCTTCCGGCGTCGCCAAAGCGGAATGGGATCCGACCCGACCGTCGGGGAACTCGGCCCGGTGCTGCTCGGGTGGTCCGTGGCGGTCGCGGCTGTGGGTGCGGATGTACTCAGCGCTCAAACGCTCCGGCGGCTCTGCGGCCTCACCGGGCGGCAATGATCCCAGAAGGGCCTGAGTTATGGCCACTTCTGAAGGGGTCGCATGCATGCCCTCCCACGTCCCATAAAGGTTCGCGCGCAACGCGTTCACGCCGGGTGGTTCCCACCAACTGCGAATCCTCAGTTTGTCAGGCGGCAGATTAGACGCAATCCGGTCAAGCGGGTCCAGGTTGGCCCCGTGACCATTCACGACGAATACCCCCGCAAAGCCCTGAGACAGGCACCCAGCGATCACCTCTTGCGCCAAGGCTTGAAACGTCTCCTCGCTCACCGAAACCGTGCCTGGAAACGCAGTGTTGAAGGGGGCTGGCGTATAGGCCAAAGGCGGGGCGACAATAGCATCGCACCGTTCTGCCGCCGCTAAAGCAACTGCGTTGGCACAGATCGTATCCGTTCCGATCCGCCCCATTGGCCCATGTTGCTCGGTCGACCCGACAGGCAGCATGATTGCTGCCCCTTTTTTGATGCGGGCGTCGACGTCATACCAGGTCATATTCTCAAGTTTCATCGTACCTCCGCACGGCGTCTGACGCCGACTGTTCTTTTCCTTTGTGCACGACGGGATTAGGCTGCGCCAATGGAAGATTCACCAATTCTTGAATTGAAGAAGCCACCTTTGGACCAGTTGATCGGTGCGGCGGTCAAAACACATCGCCGACTGGCCGGGCTGACGTTGTCGGAGTTGTCCGCAAGTGCTGGTGTCTCAACCGCGATGATTTCCAAGATCGAACGGGGCCAGGTGTCGGCGTCTCTGGCAACGTTGGAAGCACTGGCCCGAGGAATCGGTGTTCCGCTGATCAACTTTTTCGCAGCAACCGTCGACCGGTCCGACGCATCATTTGTTGCCGCCGGAGAAGGCGTTACCGTTCAGCGGCTTGGCAGCGGGTATGGCCACAGTTACAAGCTGATCGGTCGGGCCGAGGCGAAACATGTCAGTTTTGAAAGCTTCAGCGTTACGCTTGAGGCTCCGCTAGGCACCCGGCCTCTGTATCAACATCAGGGCGTGGAATTCATCCATGTCACGCACGGAGAAATGGTCTATGGCTGCGGCGAGACAAGTTACCACATGCGCCCCGGCGACAGTCTGAGTTTCGACTCGAATGCGGCACACGGACCAGTCGAGCTTAGAACGCCCCGGGTCAGCTTTGTGACGGTCGTTGCCAAGGCTGTGGCCAGCGGACCATGAAAAAGGCCCGACCGATTTGGCCGGGCCTGACTTCTGATCGGGTCAAAGACCCCATTTTTCACGGTTTTGCTCAAAAAAGCCTTGGGCCTTTTTGACTTCGATCCAGTTGTTCACATAGTTGATCCAAACCTGATCACCCTGCGGCAGGATCATTGCGATGGGCGAAGGCGAACGGGGCCCGGCGTTCTTGACGCGCACTACAGGGAACTTGGCCTCAAGCGTTGAACCTTCGATATTCGATGTGATGAACACGTCCGCACGCCCGGCAATGACTTCCTGAAACCCGCGCGCCGGGGCCTCGACAACCTTGATATCCGCGTTCGGGAACCACTCGCGCACGCGCTTTTCGAACGTGGTGCCCAGAGTGGTGGCAACCTTGACGCCCGGCTGGTTGATCGAGTCATACCCGTCGAATTTATCGGCCTTGTCCTTGGTGGTGTAAGGGAACAGTTCGACCGAGATGTAGCTGTCCGAGAACCCGGCAACCTTCATGCGCGGCGGAGAAATCGAAGCCGACCCGGTCAGATGGTACTTGCCAGCGACGACACCGTTGACCAGCGTTTTCCAGTCGGTGGGTACATATTCGACCTCAACCCCAAGATCGGTCGCCAGTTCGTTCATGATGTCGATGTCATAACCCTTGTAGCTGTTGGTTGCCGGATCACGCAGTGACATCGGGTTCCAGTCGCCCGTCGTGCCAACCTTCAAAACGCCGGAATCCAGCACTTCATTCAACGCCGACTGCGCCTGAGCCGCGCCCGAGACGATCAACCCAAGCGCAGCGATCGCCGCGGCTTTGCAAAAACTGTTCATGTATTTCTCCTGTTGGTGATGTTTCGGTCTTGTTGCCATATTCCTTGTTGATTTAAGCGCAAAGCCAAAGATAACCTCAAGAAAATATTCTACTATGAATAAAAAGGGGTAGGTCGGCCCATGTCAGATGCCGCCATCGAGCTTGCAGGCGTGAACAAATGGTTCGGCGACTTTCATGTTCTGAAAGACATCAACCTGACGGTGAATTCCGGTGAAAAAGTGGTTGTTTGCGGCCCGTCCGGATCCGGCAAATCCACGGTTGTGCGCTGTATCAACCAACTGGAAAAACACCAGAAAGGCTCAATCCGGGTCGATGGGGTCGAACTGACGGACGACCCAAAATCGGTCGCCACCATCCGGTCCGAGGTCGGCATGGTTTTCCAGCAGTTTAACCTGTTTCCGCACCTGACCGTGCTTGAGAACCTGACGCTAGGCCCGATCAAGGCGCGCGGTCTTTCCCGCAAGGATGCCGAAGAAAAAGCCCGGCATTATCTGGACCGCGTCCATATCCCCGATCAGGCCAACAAACGCCCCATCCAACTGTCCGGTGGGCAGCAGCAACGCGTCGCCATTGCGCGCTCGCTGTGCATGGAACCGCGTGTGCTTTTGTTTGACGAACCCACCTCGGCGCTGGACCCCGAGATGATTTCCGAAGTTCTGGATGTGATGGTCGAGCTTGCCGAAGAAGGCATGACAATGGTGGTCGTCACCCATGAAATGGGCTTTGCCCGCAAGGTCGCCGACAAGATGATCTTCATGGATGCCGGTGAGATTGTCGAAGAAGGGCACCCCGAGCACTTCTTCACCAACCCGCAATCCGAGCGGTGCCGCCAATTCCTGTCCCAGATCCTGCAGCACTAAGAGGGGCCGATGAAAAAACTGCTTCTGATCGCGCCTTTTCTTTTGTTGGCGGGCTGTTCCTCGTCCCAGACATGGGGCTGGTATGTGATCGACCCGACCACGGCGTCGGGCTGGACCAATGTGAAATTCCTGATCTCGGGCATGTGGGCGACGATCCAGATCTCTCTGATTGCTGCCATTTTGTCGATTGTGCTGGGTCTGATGGTGGCCCTGCCCGGCCTGTCGGAAAAACGCGGCTGGCGCTGGGTTAACCGAATCTATGTCGAATTCATCCGCGCCATTCCCCTGCTGCCGATGCTGTTCTGGGTCTTCTACGGGCTGCCCATTGTGTTCCAGTCGATGGGCATGAACATCCCAATCGATCCGTTCTGGGGCGCGATCATCACGCTGGCAATTTCCGACAGCGCCTTCACCGCTGAAATCTATCGCGCAGGCATCCAATCGATCGCGCGCGGCCAGCGCGAGGCGGCACAGACCATTGGCCTGAACTACGTGCAGACGATGCGCTACGTGATCCTGCCGCAGGCGATCCGGCGCATCCTGCCGCCCCTAGCGAACCAGTTCATCTACATCGTCAAGATGAGCGCCTTTGCCAGCGTCATCGGCATGCAGGAACTGACCCGTCGCGCGAACGAGTTGGTGGTGACCGAATACCGCCCGCTGGAAATCTACACGCTGCTGATCTTTGAATACCTGATCCTTGTTCTGATCATCAGCGCAGGCGTGCGCTGGCTGGAACGCCGGATGGGCGCGGATGAGCGCGGATAAGGAGAACACTATGGACTGGAAAGACTTCATGGCCGAAACGGAGGCCAATATCGGAGCCCTGTCGAAGGAAATCCCCGACACCGCGCGCGGCTTCGGCCTCATGGGCAAGGCGGCCAAGACCGATGGCGCGCTCAGCGAAAAGACGAAAGAGTTCATCGCTCTGGGAATTGCGGTGTCCACGAAGTGCGACAGCTGCATCGGCTTTCACGTCAAATCCCTGATCCGGCTGGGCGCGACCCGCGAAGAGATGTGCGAGGCGCTGGCCATGGCGACCTATATGGGCGGCGGCCCGTCCTTAGGGTACAGCGCCAAGGCGCTCAAGGCATTTGACGTTTTTTCGGAGTAAACCCCATGCGTCCTGATCTGGCCGGAGCCGAAGGGTTCATTCGCAATAGCTGGTACGTGGCCGGACGGTCCGAGGATTTTGCCCGCAACCTGAGCGCGGTTCGCATGCTGGGCGAAGAGATCGTGATCTACCGCGACACGGCTGGCAAAGCCATCGCGCTGGAAGATGCCTGCCCGCACCGCAAACTGCCCTTGTCCCGCGGGACGATCGAGGGCGATCATGTTGTCTGCGGCTACCACGGCCTGACCTTCGGCTGTGGTGGCGAATGCGTTAGTGCTCCGACCCAGTTGGACAACCCGCCGCGCCGCGCCGCTGTCCATGCCTATCCGGCCGAGGACCGCTGGGGGTTTCTCTGGCTGTGGATGGGCGACCCAGCCCAAGCCGACCCGAACGACATCATCGACATTCCGAACTTCGACAACCCGGACTGGGGCAAGACCCAAAAGGGCGCGATGGAGATGGCCTGCCACTATCTTTACATCATCGACAACCTGCTGGACCCCAGCCATGTGGCCTGGGTGCATCTGACCTCATTCGCCGGGGCCGGAACAGACAACCGCCCACTGGATCTGGAAGAAACCGACAACGGCGTCATCGTCTCACGCTGGATCGCGGATGAGCCTGCACCGCCCTACTATGCTCCGATCCTGCCCTTCGGCCCAAGCTGCGACCGCAAGCAGCATTACGAATGCCGCCTGCCCTCGACCGCGATCAACATGTCGGTTTACACCCCGGCTGGCGAAGGCGGTGCGGACCGGCCCAACTCGCCCAATGCGTTCGTCAATATCTCGTACAATTTCATTACCCCGGTTGATGCCGAGACCTCGCGCTATTTCTGGTTCCAGCACCGCAACATGCACGCTGGTGACGCGGCCATGTCGCAACGCATGTTCGACGGCGCAGTCATGGCGTTCAACGAGGACAAAGAGGTGCTGGAACATGTTCAGACCGGCATGGCGCGCCGCAAGAGCGGGTATATCAACCTCGGCCTGGATGCAGGTGCCATGCGGTTCCGCGCGCGCGTTGCGAAACGGATCGCCGAGGATGAGGCCGTGCTAGCCGGCTGACAGCCTTCCATTCGCGCCCTGCCCGACTTGCTGCGCCGGGGCGTCGAACACGGATTTGATGCACGGGTACGTGCCCAGAATTTCAGCGCCTCCGGGGATCATCTCGGGCCGAAACACGCCCTTGTCCCAGACAGCCACGCCGTCAATCCTGATCGTCGGGTCCAGGACATTCAAGGAAATCTCGCCCGGCGCGTAGTGGCCGCAGGTGTGGAAATGCAGCAGGCGAGGATTGCCAAAGGCAGACCCGCTCCACCGTTCGTAGTTTTCATGAGCGGGGGACGTATAGGCGCAGCCCGGATGTATGCCCGCATGCCAGGAATGCATGGTCATGGGGTCCAGACCAAACATCTGGCCCACCTTTTCGTAATGCATCTGCGCGCAATGCACGTCCATCGGATGCCCGGAGAACCCGATCAACCGGCTGTCTTTGAACTCAACGGCCAGAGGTTCCCGCAGATCGCAGCCATAAGGTTCATAGAACTTCGACCCGGTTCCGACCAGAAAGCCGTCCTGCATGACAGTGCCCGAGAACCCGGCGGTTGGGACCGGCGCAAACACCGACATCGGAAAGCGCGTTACGCTGACGTCCGCCCCGGCCTTCGGAAAAGCCGCGCCTGGGCCACTGAAATCCGTTCCCAAGGGACAGGTTACGTGGATATGCGATGCCTTTGCCAAAGCCCGGTTCACCGCGTTTTTCAGGTCAACGAACCCGCTATAGTTCGCGCGGCCAAAGCCGGATTCCAGCATCTCGGTATCCAGCACATAAGACATGATCGGGTGAATATCGGACATGTCCGCGTTAAAGCGAATCTGGTCCCCAGTCCGCGACAGAAACAGCGTATGATCTGCTGCCTTCATCTGGGTGATCAACTCCAAGGGAAGCGCAGCACCCATCGGTTCGAACGGAATGGTTTGAACCGTTGTTCTGACACCATTGGTCTGCGCACATTCCACAATGACATCAGCAAGTTCGCCGCCATAGTACCCATTCTGCGCGCATTCACGCAGCACCAACAGGTGGTCCCCGGATGTCAGCCCGCCGCATCTGAACAGCAGGTTTTCCGCGCCCGCAATGCTGTTGGGAGTGATCATGCCCAAGGCTCCTTGGCTTTTCGCGGTCCTTGATACACGGCTCACGATCCCGTGATCTACATAAAATATCGTGGGAGGAAAATTTTTTACTGAAATCACCCACCCCTTTGCCCATAACAAGAACACAACAGACGCAGGAGGCCCAAAGATGAGCGCTTGGATCGAGATGATTTCGGATGAACAGGCCGAAGGCCGCTTGAAAGAGCTGTTGGACAAAGCCCGCACACCGCATGGAACAGTCGACACGGTGATGCGTGTGCATTCCCTGCGGCCGGAAACGATGAACGGGCATGTCACGCTATACCGCTCGGTCCTGCATTCCGACGACAACCAGCTACCGTTCTGGTTTCTTGAGATCATCGCCAGCTATACGTCGATCCTGAATGATTGCACCTATTCCCTGACGCACCACTTCATGAATGTGCGAAACCTGCTGAAGGACCAGCCGCGCAGTGACCGGATTTTTGTCGCCCTCAAGGCCCACCGCCCCGAGGATGAGTTTCAGGGTAAGGAACTGGCCCTGTTGCGATATGCTGCCAAGCTGACGACCGATGTGGGCCGCATGGTCAAATCAGATTTTGAGGCGCTGAAGATCGCCGGGTGCTCGGACGGAGAAATCCTCGAAGTGAATCAGGTCTGCGCTTACTTCAACTACTCAAACCGGCTGTTGAACGGCTTGGGGGCGACGACCGAGAATGACGTGATCGGCTATTACAAGGCAGAGGATTAATTACTTCCGGCGGTTACTCGGCAAAGTTCACACATCCGCGTACTCATCGTCCGTAGGCATCAGGATCGTGCGCGCACTTTCGGTGAACGTCTCAAGCGACAATTCCCACGACGTTCCGGGCCAATGCAATTCAAGCTGCTTTTTTGCGGGCCGGTAGACGGCGGTGTAAAGCGTGCCGAAGCCGGATTTGAACGCGGTGGAATAAAGCGGCGGGCGCAGGAAGGCGTCGATAAAGCGCTTTTCGCTTTCGGGGTGCTGGTTCAGGCGGTTCAGCAGGAACCGTTCGCGTTCGACGGTTGCCGTGAACCGCGCGTGTTTGGACCATTCCACATGGCCCTGATGGTTTGTCGCCACCGGCACGTCCGAGATTTGCGGGTGCCGGTCGGGGGCAAGATAGACCGTGCTGTGGTTATATTTCGCGTCCAAAACGGTGACGTTGTAACTCATATGGCAGGGTATACGGCAAAGCGCGTCAACCGCTTGGGCCGTGGTCTCGCAGATCTGCAGCACATAGCGCAGGATCAAGGGCACGCCGAACCCGTCGCCGACCTCGCGCCGTCCGCCAAAGGTCAGGGAAACGGTCAAACCGGCATCGTTAATGCCGTCGAGCAGGCCCAGAATACCATCGCTCATCCCGATCACACCGCGCCCGTCCCAGCGGGTTTTTAGCAGGGCAGCATCGAAGGTTTTCGGGTGATAGTCATAGTTGCGCACCAAAAACGGCGTCTTGCCGCGCCAGATCGCCTGGCTGCAACCCGACAGGTATTTCGGTGGGCAATAGAAGCTGAGGAACCGCGCCTGACTGTCGCTGCCGCCGACCAGTTCGACCACCTGTTCATAGAGCGGCATGATCTCGGGCATGTGGTGTTCCAGCGCGCGCAGGCATTCGCGATAGGTGGGGCGGGCCGAATAGCCTTCTTTCGCCCACCATTTGCGGTAGGCGGGCCAGTATTCGGCAAACAGCCCGGCCAGCTTGGGGCCGGGCTGTTCCTCGTCGATTGAGCGAAAAACAAGCGCCATGGGGCTTTCTACATGATTTTGAACGCAGGGTCTTCCATCGGTTGCGCCGCAGGCAGCGGTTCAGCCGCATAAGCCGAGGTGATACCGTGGATCCACTTTTTCGAGTTTTCGGTCAGCTTGAAGCCCTTGGTCATCGACCGGCCGCGCGTGACCAGAATACCCAGATCGGCCCCTTCATAGCGGTAATCGCCGACATTCGAGATGCGCAGGAAAAACGCCTCATTCTCGCCCACCGCGCGGCGGTGATAGTCGAAGCGGTCGAACACGACGCGGCCATCTTCCAGCATCTTGTAGATGCCCGATTGCGGGGCCTGCGTGATGCGGTCGACACTGTCGTCGGTGTGCTTGATCACCATCTGTGACCAACTGTCGATCATATCCGGGTCGGCCCAGCGGGCGTTCAGTTCCTCGACATCCAGCTTGAAGGGTTTCTTGGTGAATTCCAGCAGATGGAACAGGAACAGCGGCGCGTCCGCATGGGCAAAAGCCGCGTGGTTGGTCATGGAGCTGGCCCCGGTGATGCGGGGGTTCAATTCGCCCAGCCACAGCTCGCCGGTCTTCTTGTCGATCAGAAAGTCGAGTTCGAAATAGCCGCGATAGCCGGATTTGCGGAGTTCCTCGCCGAACTGGAACGTCAACTGCCGCGCCTGTTCGCGGGCTTTGGGCGGGAAGGCGGTCGAGAAGATCTCGTTCCCGCACCAGCCGCCGCGATAAGGGGTGAGTTCCTTGAAGCCGACAAGCTCGGTCATCAGCGGGCCCACAATCGTGCCTTCGGACGTGGCACAAGCCTCGATCGCGGCACCGCGGCAGTCGATCCGCTTCATGATCTTGATCTCGCCTTCGCCGACGATCTCGTCCTTGTGCTTGTTGAAATCAGCCTCGGACTTGATGAAGAAGGTGGTGTGGCCGCTGTCGCCAAAGGCCGATTGCAGCACCAGATCGTGGCCCAGCCCGGCCTTGTCGCAGATTTTCTTCAGGTGATCATAGCTTTTGACCACACTCAGAGTGTTCGGCACCGACGGCACGCCCGCCTTGTTGCCAATACGGACCGTTTCGATCTTGTTGTCGCATTTGGTGCGCAGCTTGGCCTTGGGGAACCACAGCTGACCGCCCAATTCCTTGACCAGTTTCTCGGTCGTCTCGTCGAACATCAGGAACACGAACTTGGGCTTGCCGCCGCGCCGTTTGATCAGGTCGATGACCTCTTTGTGCTGCAGCAGATAGTTGTTGATGTCCTCAATCGACTGGAATTCGTCATGCGGCATCTCGGAAGGCACGAACACATTCGGATGCCGCCCGTCAAAGCAATCCATGTAGCAGATATAGGTGAAATTCATCACCCATTCATCCAGTCCCAACAGGTTGAAATTGGTCGCCGACACGAAATAGATCGGGTCCTTGTTGGTGTGGAAATACCGGCGGATTTCCGAGATGTTCTTAAGAACCTTCTTTGGCATTGTGTTCCTCCCAGTCCCTTATTTCTTTTTGACTGATTTCAAAGCGTCTTCGGTAAAGATACGCAGGCCCAGATCGGCGCGGAATCCGTGGATTTCAGACACGTCCAGTTCCTGCATGAATTTCAGAATCTCGGGGCTGATCACCTGCCCCGGCACCAGAATGGGAAAGCCCGGCGGATAGGGGATCACGAAGGTGGCCGAGACCATTTCCTCGCCTGCTTCCAGCCGATCCAGCATGTCCTTGTCGGGCTCCACGTAATCGCAATTATCCTCGTCATAAGACAGGAAGAACGCGGTGCGGATGTCCCCGGCCTCGGTGCCGTCAACACAGCGGAACGCGTCGTGGAAGCGGCTGAAATCCGGCAGCGGCGGGACGTGTTCGCTAAGGTTCTTGACGCGTTTTTCGAAGGCGCGCTTTTCCATCTTGGACGCATCATCCATCAGGTCGTCCAACTCCTTGGCGATCTCGACCAGAACCTCGATCAGATAAGCGACTGAGCTGCGCGTGGTGCCGATATTGGTCATGAACAGCACGGTATTGCGCGAGGTCTTGTTGATCTGGATGCCGTATTTATCCATCAGGATCTTGGTCTTGAACGTATCGCCATCCCAGCCCGTCGCGCCCACATGCAAAGTGATGCGGGTGGCATCCAGAACGAATTCATCCTTGGCCCAGCAATCCCAGACGTCGGCCCAGCCCTGATCGGGATCGAAATAGCTGGTCATCCCGCTTTCGCGGTATTCCTCGGGGATCATGTCGCCCGCGGTGACCAGCCGGAAGTATTTCCTGAGCAATGGATGGGTCGTCACCGCCCGGCGGATCGCCATGGCGCTTTCGACCTGTCGTTGGACGAACTCATAGCCTTCGATCTCGACCTGTCTGCGGCCCACATCCAGCGAGGCGATGATCTGATAGTTGGGCGAGGTTGAGGTGTGGGTCATGTAGGCCTCGTGAAAGGCCTCTTCGACCGCGCCCTTGAACTGCTGGTCGTTGACGTGGATCATCGAGCCCTGCCGCAGCGCGGTCAGCGTCTTGTGCGTCGATTGCGTGGCATAGACCCGCACCCGCGCGTCCGGCGGTGCGATCAGGCGGGTGTTCAGCAGGGTCTCGTCATCCGCGCCCTCCAACTCGGCCTGCTGGGCGGCATAGGCCTCGGCATGTTCGGGGGTGCGGAACCGTTCGCGCAGCAGATTGGCCGAGCGCATGGCGGTGCGGACGCGGGTGTTGGGGGCGAACCGGGCATAGCCGAACCAGGCCTCGTCCCACAGGAATACAAGGTCTTTCTTGATCGCCAGACATTCCTGCATCACCCGCTGGACGTTGTAGACGATGCCATCGAACGTGCAGTTGGTCAGCAGCACCATACGCACCTGATCCAGCTTGCCTTCGGCCTTCAGGGTCAGCAGCTTGTGCTTGATCTCGCGGATCGGCACCGCGCCGTACATCGAGTAATCGTGCAGCGGGTAGCTGTCCATGTAGACCACGCTCGCGCCTGCCAGCACCATGCCGTAATGGTGCGATTTGTGGCAGTCGCGGTCGACCAGCACGATGTCGCCGGGGCGCACCAGCGCCTGCACCACGATCTTGTTGCAGGTCGAGGTGCCGTTGGTGGCAAAAAACGTCTGTTTTGACCCAAACGCACGGGCGGCGGCCTCTTGCGCCTCTTTGATCGGGCCTTTGGGTTCCAGCAGCGAATCCAGCCCACCCGAGGTGGCCGAGGTTTCGGCCATGAAAATGTTCGAGCCGTAAAACGCCCCCATATCCTGAATCCAGTGGCTGCGGCTGATGGATTTGCCGCGGCTGATCGGCATCGCGTGGAACACGCCGGTGGGCTGTTTGGAATACTCTTTCAGCGCGGTGAAGAACGGCGTTTTGTACCGCCGCTGCACCCCGCGCAGGATGTTCAGGTGCAGTTCCAGAAAGTCTTCCTGATTGTAGAACACCCGCCGGCACAAACCCAGATCAAGGCCCGCGATATCCTCGGCAGATCGGTCGGTGATCAGATAGGCGTCCAGCTCGGGCCGCAGCTTGCCGATACGGCGGCAGGTTTCCGGGCCATATTCCGAAGGCGACAGCGCATCCAGATCAGCGCCTTCGCCATAGAGGCTGACATAGCGGCCCAGCACATTGGTTTCGTTCTTGGATTTCAGGCTCAGGCCCGGACGTACGATGACGGCCTGCACATTCTGGTTGAACAGAACCCCGATCAGCGCGTCCTCGACACTGGGGACGACGACGGTTTCGTAGATGAACGGGTCTTCGCTGCGGCGCATCCGTTGCAGGCTGGATTGCAGGAACCGCTCCTGATGTTCGTTGACATTGTCAACGATCATCACCTCGAAATAAGGCCGCCCCAGCGCGCGGGCCTCATGGCTTTGCGCCGCTTCATCCTCAAACTCATCGCCCTCGGTTTCATCCGCGATCAGCGGGATCGAACGGCGCCGATACGCGCCCGAGGTCAGCGCTCGCGACACTCGCCGCACGGCGGTTGCAAAGTCGACGAAATTGCCGTGATCCAGCAATCGGCGCAGATAGTCAAAGGCCGACCCGCCCGGAAAGGCAAAATACATCTCGATCGGAGCCAGCGCCTGCAGCAGGTGCCGCGCACGGTCCCGATCTTTGTCACTGCCGCTCTGGTCAAGGGATTCAGCCGTCTCCCGCAGCGCGCTCCATCGGTCTGCCCTCAGTTGTGAGGCGCTGAAATAGTCCGAGATGGTGTGGAGCTTTTCGCTGTCGGATAAGCCGTGCATGAAATCTGTGTCCTTTCTGCCGATACCGAAAAGCTGCCCCGGTATCAGTCGGTCCCTGAGCGCCCTTTGTAGAGATAGAGATTGTCGGGCTTTTTCGCGGCGTCTTCGCTGTATCCCAGCGCCGTTCTGGGGTCGGATGCGGCAACGCCTGCGGCATCGCCTTTCTGCGGAATGCGCAGCGGGCCCAGCGTGTGCAGATAGGCATCCGCATCGCTGTTGCGGTCATAGACCGGGAATTCCGCCTCGCGGTCGCGGAAGCTTTTGAGGACCTGACCCAGACCTTTCAGCCCGACCTCGCGCTGACGGCGGACCTGATCCAGATCGATCTCGATGGGGAAGATATCCTCTTGCCCCGCCGACTGGTGCAGCACGGTAGCCGAAGGATCGACCACCAGCGAGCGGCCCACGCCACCCGCGGCCAGCCCATTCACGTCGAACACGTAGCACTGGAACTGCGCGGCGGTCGCCTTGGCGATCGACAGTTCGGCCTCGCGGTCGGTGGTGCCGGTCAGGACCGGGTGCAGCAGAACCTCGACCCCTTGGCTGGTCAGGTGGCGGGTGGTTTCGGGGAACCAGATGTCATAGCAGATCGACAGGCCGAACCGGCCCACATCCGGGACATCAAAGATGCAGAATTCGGTACCCGACGAGACCGTTTGTTCGTAGGGCTTGAACGGGAACATCTTGGAATATTTCGAGACGATCTCACCATCCGGGTTGATCACCACAGAGGTGTTGAAAATCCGCCCGTCCTCGTGCTTTTCGAACATCGAGCCGGGGATCAGCCAGATGCCATAGCGCCGTGCCGCGTCCTGAAAACGCGACAGGTCGTCATTGGGAAAGGGCTGGGCGAAACGGTCAAGCGGGCCGTAAGGGGCCAGTTCGCTGAACAGCGCCATCTGGGTCCAGGGGAACCGCGCCATCATTACGTCGATCCGATGCAGCATCGCTTCGACATTCGACTGCAAGGCGCCGACATGCATCTGGATTCCGGTTATCGCAAAGGGGGTCATTTTTCGTGTCTTCTCTTTTTCTTGCCGATTGCGACTGCCGAGGTGATCCGGCGTTCTTCATCGGAACATAAAACCGCGTGTTCGCGCAAGCCCACTGTCCGCAGGCGGTTGATTTATCCGGCCTCTTCCTCGGCAAGGTCTTCGCCGGGTGTTTCCACAAAGTCGATATCGTTGCGCACCCAGAAGAACCGGAAGCCGCAACTGCGCAGCCATTTCTCCAACCGGTCCAGACTGGACCATTCCCGGCGCAAACCGCGCGTGGATTCCACCAGAGCCCATTGGCCGTCGACCAGAAAATAGACCGTCCAGGTGTTGGGATGCGCCGACTGGTTGGCAAAGCCGCCGCTGACCACCTCGCGCGCGGTGCGCACAGCGACCGGATAATCTCCGATCCGGTTTTCGGCGGCGAGGATGGCCAGATCGTTCTGGCGGATCGTGAAGGTAGGAAGGGGTGCGTCGTTCATGATTGGCCTGTTAAAGAACACACCCACTCCGGTACCTCACGATCCGTCCGTGTTTCAAGCCTGGACCGGATCACGCGGCCTCGGTCTGTTCGGTGGCCTCAATGGTTTCGACAACCGCTTCGGCATCCTGATCGTGAATCGCACGGAACAGCGCCTTGCGGCGTTCGCTGATATCTTCGGATTTCAGGTTCTCAATCCGGGTCGCCAGCGTCCAGATATGGCCGAACGGGTCGGCAACGGTGGCGCAACGTTCACCCCAATAGGTGTCGTTTGCGTCTGCAATCAGGGTCGCGCCGTTGTCCAGAGCGGTCGCAAGCGCGGTGTCGGCATTTTCGACATACATATGATGACCCACCGGGATCACAGTGCCCGGAACGGTGGGAACATGCGCGCCCCAGCCGGCGGTGACGAACAGCATCGAATTGCCGATCTTGATGGCGGCAAAACCGGGGGCTTCTTCCGCGTCATAGGCCTGAATCTTGGCGTCAAAGGCTTTTTCGTAAAAGGCCAGCGCTGCGGGCACGTCCGCAACAGCCAGCGATGCGGTGCAGGTGCGATAGCCACGCGGCAGGGTGGCAGGCTTCTTTTTCATAACTCAAATCTCCGAATTGGGCGGGGGTTGCCCGATGAGACATGCGGGGTAAGTCCCGCACTATGCACCATACTGTGGATCAACTCGGTACATATTGCAACACTATGATGCATAGTGCTGAGATTTCTGTGGCTACGGTCAGAATGTCGGGGGCGTACAGGCGCTGACGATCCGACATTTTTCCGGGCCCACCTGCCGGAACCGGTGCGGCGTGCGGCTGTCAAAGTAATAGGCATCGCCCGGCCCCAACACCTTGCGCTGATCGCCCACCGTGACCTCGACCCGGCCCGAGATCACGATGCCGCCCTCTTCGGCCTCGTGCCCGTACATCACGCGGCCTGTGTCCGCGCCCAGATCATAGGTCTCTTGCAGGATCATCATCGCGCGGCCATAGAGGTTCGACCCCACCTGCCGCAGCGACAGCCCGCCCTTGCCGATCTCGGTCAGATCCTCGGCGGCGTAGAACACGGTCTGTTCGCTTTCGATCTCAAACGAGAAGAAGTCGGACATGCTGATCGGAATGCCCTGCAAAATCCGCCGCAGCGCCCCGACCGAAGGGTTCATCTTGCCCGACTCGATCAGCGATATGGTCGAGTTCGGTACGTCCGATTTCTTCGCTAGCGCCCGTTGCGACAGGCCTGCACGCTCGCGCAGCGTCCGCAGACGCAATCCAAGGGTCAGATCATCCTGATTGGCGTTCTTCATGTTCACTATCCGCATCACTTGAGGGGTGCCGGGACCGTAAATCAAGGGCTTATGATTCACAAGAAACAGGCTTTCGCCTGAGGCTGTGGGCATTACAGTCGCGCGGTCAGATTTGCGGGCACGCGCCCGATAACCCGAAAGGACGCAAGATGCTGAATGCTCAGATTGCTGAACGCCGCAACACCTCGATCGCGCAGGGCGTGGGGATGCAGACGCAGGTCTATGTGGACCGCGCCGCAAACTCCGAGGTGTGGGACGTCGAAGGCAAGCGCTATATCGATTTCGCCGCAGGCATCGCCGTTGTGAATACCGGGCATTGCCACCCCAAGGTGATGGAGGCGGTGCAGACGCAGGCCGCGAACTTCACCCATACCTGCCATCAGGTTCTGCCTTATGAGAACTACATCCGTCTGGCCGAGCGTCTGAACGAGAAGGTGCCGGGCGATTTCGCCAAGAAGACTGTCTTTGTGACCACCGGTGCCGAAGCGGTTGAGAACGCCGTCAAGATTGCGCGCGCCGCAACTGGCCGCCCTGCCGTGATTGCCTTTGGCGGCGGTTTCCATGGCCGCACCTTCATGGGCATGTCCCTGACCGGCAAGGTGCAGCCCTATAAGGCGGGCTTTGGCGCGATGATGCCCGACACCTATCACGTCCCCTTCCCGGTCGAACTGCACGGCACCTCGACCGAGGATTCGCTGGGTGCGCTGACCAAGCTGTTCAAGGCCGATCTGGACCCGGGCCGCGTGGCCGCCATCATCATCGAGCCGGTTCAGGGCGAAGGCGGTTTCTACCCCGCGCCAGCCGAACTGATGCGGGGCCTGCGCGCGCTGTGCGATGAACACGGCATCGTGCTGATTGCTGACGAAGTGCAGACTGGTTTCGCCCGCACCGGCAATCTGTTTGCGATGGACGCCTATGACGTGGCCGCCGACATCACCACCATGGCCAAAGGTCTGGCCGGTGGTCTGCCCTTGGCGGCTGTCACTGGGCGCGCCGATCTGATGGATGCGGCGCAACCCGGCGGTCTGGGCGGCACCTATGGCGGCAACCCGCTGGGCATCGCCGCCGCCCATGCGGTGATGGATGTGATCGAAGAAGAAGACCTGTGCGCCCGCGCCAACGAGATGGGCTCGCGCCTGAAACAGCGCCTGGAATCGATCCGCGCCCGCACGCCTGAAATCGTCGACATCCGCGGCCCCGGCTTCATGATCGCGGCCGAGTTCAACACCGCCGACGGCAGCGCCCCGAACCCCGAGATGGCGAACGCCGTGCGCGCCGAGGCACTGACGCGCGGATTGATCCTGCTGACCTGTGGCGTATATGGGAACGTAATCCGTTTCCTCGCGCCGCTGACGGTGCAGGACGAGATCTTCGCCGAGGCGATGGATATCCTCGAAGCCTCGATCGACGCTGTCAAAGGAGCCTGAACATGCTGGATACCAAAGTGACCAAGCTGGAACTGAAAGATCCCAGCCTTCTGGAAACCCGCGCCTATATCAATGGCGAATGGGTCGAGGGTGAGGCGACGTTCCCCGTCCACAACCCCGCCACCGGTGACCTGATCGCCAACGTGACCGATGTCAGCATCGAAGGTACTGCACAGACCATCGACGCGGCTTACGCGGCCAAGAAAGAATGGGCGGCGCAAACCGGCAAGGAGCGCGGTGCGATCCTGCGCAAATGGTTCGATCTGATGGTGGAAAACGCCGACGATCTGGCCACGATCCTGACTGCAGAGATGGGCAAGCCCTGGCCCGAGGCCCGGGGTGAGGTTCTGTATGGCGCGTCCTTCATCGAGTGGTTCTCGGAAGAGGCCAAGCGTGTTTACGGCGACGTTATCCCCGGCCATCAGCGCGACAAGCGCATCGTGGTGCTGAAACAGCCCGTGGGCGTGGTGGGTTCGATCACCCCGTGGAACTTCCCCAACGCGATGATCGCCCGCAAGGTTGGTCCGGCGCTGGCGGTGGGCTGTACCTTTGTGGCGCGTCCCGCAACACTGACACCGCTGTCGGCACTGGCGATGGCCGTGCTGGGCGAGCGCGCGGGTATCCCGGCAGGTGTGTTCAACGTCATTCCGGGCACAGACAGTTCGGGCGTGGGCAATGAGCTTTGCACCAATGACAAGGTTGCCAAGATCACCTTTACCGGCTCGACCCGTGTGGGTCAGATCCTGATGCGTCAGGCAGCGGGCACGATCAAGAAGATGTCACTGGAGCTGGGTGGCAACGCGCCCTTCATCGTCTTTGACGACGCCGATGTGGATGCCGCAGTCGACGGCGCGATGATCGCCAAGTTCCGCAACAACGGCCAGACCTGCGTTTGCGCCAACCGCATCTATGTGCAGGCGGGCGTCTATGACCAATTCGCCGCCAAGCTGGCCGAAAAGACCAAGGGCCTGAACATTGGTGACGGGTTTGCGGACGGGATCACCACCGGTCCGCTGATCAATCAGGCGGCGGTCGACAAGGTCGAGGAACATATCTCGGACGCGGTCTCGAAAGGCGCAACCGTCACTTTGGGCGGTAAGCGATCCGATCTGGGTGGCACGTTCTTTGAACCCACCGTCCTGACCGGCGTGACCTCCGACATGGTGGTGGCAAAGGACGAAACCTTTGGCCCCGTCGCGCCACTGTTCAAGTTCGAGAACGAAGATGACGTGGTCGCCATGGCCAATGACAGTGAGTTCGGCTTGGCCTCATACTTCTACAGCCGCGATCTGGCGCGCGTCTGGCGCGTGGCCGAAGGGCTGGAATCAGGCATGGTGGGTATCAACACGGGCCTGATTTCGACCGAGGTCGCGCCGTTCGGCGGTGTCAAACAATCCGGTCTGGGCCGCGAAGGGTCGAAATACGGGACCGAGGATTTCCTTGAGATCAAATATCTCTGCATGGGCGAGATTTCCTGACCCCCCGGCGTTGGGGCCTAGCCCCAATTGCCACGAAAAGGACCGGGCTTCGCACAGGCCCGGTCCTTTTTGTGAAGCTTCGGGCAAGCCCGAACTCAGGTCGCCAGCAACGCGAAATGCGAGGACGCGACCGCCAGCTTCGACACGCTCAACGCGCCACCTGACCGCAGTTCTGCAATCAGCCGGTCCGTCCGTTGCGCCAGATCCCCGTTCTGGTCCACCCAATGGGCGACGCTGTCCTTGCCAGAGTTCGCCCCGGACAGCACCAACGCCGCGGCCGCAATGTTGGATTGATGCACCCGGATATCCGACATCAGACGGGCCAGCGCGACCCGTTCCCAATGATCGCCAACCGCAACACTTCTGGCACGCGACCGCAGCCAGTCCAGGCTGAACCGGGCTCCGGTTGCAAAATAGCTGGCTGCCACGTCCCGCACCTCAAGCTGCAAGCGCTCCGAGACATCGAAGATGTCCATCGCACCGCCCAGCAACTCAAGCGTCGCAACCTTTGACGCCAGATCGTCCGGCGTGCCCTTTTTAAGCAACTCGTCCGTCCGCTGCTTGAGCCGTTCCAGAGAAAACGCGCTGACTGTAGCTTCGGCCACCGACGCGATTTCAGCGATACCCGGCTGGTAGACCGAGATCGCATCACCAATCGAACGGACATTGTTCTTGATCAGGCGTTGGCACTGGGCTGCGAGCATCTCTGACAGAGCGCGGTGAATTTCGATCTGAACATCTGCCGCAAGCTTGTTGTCCAGCGCGTTGACCTCGGCCGCGGTTTCGGCAAGGCCGAAAATCTCGCGGTCGATGATGAAGGCCTTGACGATTTCGCCCACAGTCGCGCCAGTATCTTCGCGCAGGCGGGCGCAGAAGGTCGGGCCGATTTCGTTGACCAGCATATTGACGACCACCGTCGCGATGATTTCGCGCCGCAGGCGGTGGTTGCGCAGAACCTCAAGATGCGCGGTGCGCAACGGGGTCGGCATGTACTCGATCAGGAACCGTTCCATATACGGATCGTCCAGAACATCAGACTTCACCAGATCCGAGAAGATATCGTTCTTGGCATAGGCCACAAGCACAGCGATCTCGGGCCGGGTCAGGCCGCGCCCCGCGGCGCGGCGCTCGGCGATCTCTTCATCGTCGGGCAGATACTCGACCGCACGGTCCAGTTTGCCTTCGGCCTCCAGCCCCTCCATGAACCGGACATGGTTGTCGAGAAGGGCCGGAGCTGCAGCCTCATCCAGCGAGATTGCGAGGGTCTGGTGGTAATTGGTCTTAAGCACCAGTTCGCTGACCTCATCGGTCATCTTGGCCAGCAACGTGTTGCGCTGTTTTTCCGTCATGTCGCCTGCATCGACAACGGCACCAAGGGCAATCTTGATATTGACCTCGTGGTCCGAACAATCGACCCCGGCCGAGTTATCGACAGCATCGTTGTTGATCTTGACGCCGCCCTGAGCCAGTTGGATTCGGCCCATTTGGCTGACACCCAGATTGGCCCCTTCGCCGACGACCCGCACCCGCACCTCGTTGGCGTTGACGCGGACCTGGTCGTTGGCCCGGTCGCCTGTATCGGCGTGGGATTCCGCAGCGCTTTTGATATAGGTGCCGATGCCGCCGAACCACATCAGGTCCGCCTGCGATTTCAGCAGGGCCCGTATCAGTTCGAACGGAGTGACGGATTTGTCGTCCAACCCGGTCAGCTTTCTGATCTCGGGCGTCAGTTTGATCGATTTGGATGATCGCGAGAACACACCACCGCCTTTCGAGATCAGCTTGGGATCGTAGGATTCCCAACTGGAGCGCGGCAGTTCGAACAACCGCTTCCGCTCGGCAAAGCTTTTGGCCGGATCAGGGTTTGGATCGATGAAGATGTCGCGGTGATCGAAGGCGGCGACCAGTTTGATCTGATCGGACAGCAGCATCCCGTTTCCGAACACATCCCCCGACATGTCCCCGCAGCCGATGACTGTAAAGGGTTGCGTCTGGGTGTCGTGGTCCAGTTCGCGGAAATGGCGCTTTACAGCCTCCCACCCGCCTTTGGCGGTAATCCCCATTCCCTTGTGGTCATAGCCGTTCGAGCCGCCCGAGGCGAAGGCATCGCCCAGCCAGAACCCATATTCCGTAGCCAAGTCATTGGCAAAATCCGAGAAGGTCGCAGTTCCCTTGTCGGCGGCAACAACCAGATATGGGTCGTCAGGATCGCGGCGCACCACCGCGTTGGGCGGGACGATTTCCGAGCCCGAGATATTGTCGGTGATGTCCAACATGCCGGACAGGAAAATCCGATAGCAGCGCACCGCCTCGGCCATCACCTCTTCCCGGGTGCCACCGGCAGGCAGGGTTTTGGGCAGGAACCCACCCTTTGAGCCGACCGGCACGATAACCGCATTCTTGACCTGCTGCGCCTTTACCAGCCCCAGCACCTCGGTCCGGTAATCTTCTTTCCGGTCGGACCAGCGCAAACCGCCCCGCGCCACCGAACCGTAGCGCAAATGCACCCCCTCAACGGACGTCGAGTAGACAAAGATCTCGCGCCACGGGCGCGGCAACGGCAGTTCATCCAGCTTCGAGCAATCGAACTTGAACGACATGTAGGACTTGTCGCGCCCATCCGCCTTGGGCTGAAAGTAGTTGGTGCGCAGCGTCGCCTGAATGGCATTGCGGAACCGGCGCAGGATCTGGTCGAAGTCGAGGCTTGCGACTTTCTCCAGCATGGCTTCGATATCCGCCGCAATCTCTTTTGCCGCTTTTTCCCTTTTCTTCGCATCCCCGGAAGCAGCCGGATCGAACAGGGCCTGAAACAGGTCGACCAGCTTGCGCGCAATGCCGGGATTGGCGATCAGAGCGTCCTGCATATAAGGCACAGAATACGGAATCCGCGCCTGACGCAGGTATCCGCCATAGGCCCGCAGCAGCGCGGTTTCGCGGATCGACAGACCGGCAACCAGCACCAGCCGGTTCAGCGGGTCGTCATCGGCCTCTTGCGCCCAGAGGGTGGAAAACGCTTCCTCAAGATTGCTACGAACTGCCGTGACGTCGATGCTCTGCCCGTCCGAGGACTGCATGTGGAAATCGTGAATCCAGATGGTTTCGTCGCCGCGGTCGATCCGGAATGGATGTTCGGCCAGAATGCGAAAGCCGAGGTTTTCCAGGATCGGAAGACAATCAGACAAGGGCACCGACGGCCCGCGCTTGTAGAGTTTGAAACGCACGCTGTGTTCGGGGTCTTCCAGCCTGCGATAAAACTTTAGCATCAGGTCGATTTCACCGGTCAGCTGTTCCATCTTGTCAATATCGGACACGGCTGAAACGGCCTGAAACTCGTCCCGGTAGGACACGGCGAAGCCATCGCTATAGAGCGCGTGAAGCCGGTTGCCTTCGGATTCGCCCTTGCGTTCGACCAACGCGTCGTGAAGGTGATCGCCCCAACTGCGCACCGCGTCAATTATCCGGGCCTCCAAAGCGGCGGCCTCTTCCTTCGAGGCGACCTTGCCGCTGAGCGCAATGACGAAATGCACCCGTGCCAGCACCTCGTCAAAGGCGGGTTCCCATGTGGCGACGCGGCCTTCGAACTCTTCGGCTAGAATGTTGCCGATTTTGCTCCGCAGCTCGGTATTGTAGCGCTCACGTGGGACGTAAACGAGGCAGGAAACGAACCGCCCAAAGCGATCCGGGCGCAGCAACAACCGCGATCTTGGCCGGATTGTCAGATGCAGCGCGTCAATAGCGTTTTCGAACATCTGGTCGTCCGAGCTCTGGAACAGCTCATCGCGCGGATAGGTTCCCAACACATGCGTCAGCGCCTTGCCGTCATGGCTGTCCGGGGTGAAGCCCGAGCGTTCGATGATCCGCTCGACCTTTTGCCGCAACAATGGGATCGACTTGGGGCTGCGGTTATAGGCAGCGGCGGTGAAATGTCCGATGAACACATGCTCGCCGGTTTGCTTTCCTTTCCCGTCGAACTGCTTGACCCCGATCAGATCGAAATGCGTCGCGCGGTGAACGGTCGAGCGGCGGTTCGCCTTGATGATCATCAGCGGAGAGATGTCGCTGGCAAACGCGTCCATTTCGGGCGAACGATCGGTGAAGTTACCTTTCAGGTCGCGTAGAACGGTGAACTCCGGATCGCTCATCAGGCCGAGCGCTGTTTTGCCGACCTGACGCATAGCACCGGTTTTGCTGTCGGCCGCATATTCGCGGTATCCCAGGAACGTGAAATGGTTTTGCGCCAGCCAATCCAGGAATTCGACAACCTCCGCAGTGACCGCCTTGGATTTCTTGGGGGCATTGCCCTTGAGCATTTCGGTCACGGTGCCCAGACGTTCCATGATGGGCTGCCAATCCTCGACCGAGACGCGCACATCCTTCATGATCTGGGCGATTTCCGCCTCAAGCCGTTCTATCTGTGCCGTGTCCCCGATCTGATCTATCTGAACTTGGATCATCGACTCGGCCCTGCATTCGGCGTCGGATGCGCCGGGTACACCGGTCCGGGTGCCGTCGGGCCCGCGTTTGACCTGTAGCAGCGGATGAATCAAAGAGTGAATCGACAATCCCTGTCCGGCCAGAAAAGACGTGACCGAGTCGACAAGGAACGGCATGTCGTCATTGACGATTTCCAGAACCGTATGACCGCATTCCCACCCGTGTTCCGCCATGCGCGGGTTGTACATCCGCACCCGCGCCGCGCCGGATGGCTTGTGCGCCGCGAATTTCCAAAGCGCCAGAGATGCGCCATACACCTCTTCCGCCGTCCGGCTTTGCAGGTCTTCAAACGAGGAACGGCCAAACAACAGGTCCAGCGCGGCCAGGAAGTCCTCACAATCCGTTTTGTCCAACCGCGCGGAAGCGATGGCGCGGACTTCGTCCAGCAATAGATCGAAAGCGGAGTTTTCAGGTTTTGTCATTGCACTCTCCCAACGGCGGTTGGCCGCCCTTCAATTTCTGTTGGCAGCCGAGTCCAAAACGGATTCGCACGCCCCAGGCCGACACATGCCCTGACACTGACGGTACCTGCGAAATCCGGTTTCGAACAATGCCAAAAAGCTGCAATCCAGTTTTCTAACGCGCCAAGCCACCTGAGTTTCCACGCGCAAAAGGTGCACGGACATGATTACCAAAGTCTTTGCGCGCACACAGAGTTTGACACGCTAAGACATGTTCGAGACCACCTCGCTGAGCGTTTCCGCCCTGCGGATCAGTTCAATCGAAAGCTCTCCGGATTTCGTGCTGACGCCGTAGACCGCGATGCGGGGCAAGCTGTTATAGTCGAAATGGTTACTGAAGTAGTATGCGCCGGTGTCGTAGATCGCCACGTAGTCATTGGGGTCGAGTCGCGGGATCAGCACATCCTTAGCCACCAGATCAGCGGCGAAACAACAGGGCCCGGCCACGTCTGTTTGCACCTTGTCCTCGGTTTTTAGCGCACCGTCGGGCGTGAACCCTTCAACCCGGATTGGCCACGCGGCGGGCAGGAAGGCGGTGCGCGTCATGATCTGCGCGCCCGCATGGGTGGTCGCGATATGCCGCCCTCCGGCATTTTTGGTGTATTCCACCCGCGTCGCCATGAAGCCGTTCTTGGCGGCGATCGCGCGGCCGAACTCGGTCTTCACGCTGTACTTCCCGGTGAACAGCAACGGCACCTTATCTCGCAAGATGTCCGAGTACTCCTTGAAGGTCGGCTTGACCTCGGGCGAGGCGAAGTTGACCGGCAACCCGCCCCCGATATCCAATCGGGTGATCTGTTGCTCACCTTTACGGGCGTTGATCTCTTCGGCGACAGCAACCAGTTCACCGATGCCCTGCGCCATCAGCTCCAGCGGGCAGCCCTGCGATCCGGCATGGGTGTGGATCGATGTCAGCCACGGGTATTTCAGGTAATAGTCGATCAACTTCTCACGATTGCCCGCATCCCCGATGGGATAGCCGAATTTCGACGTATTCGTCGCCGTGCTGGTCGATGAAATCGCGCCCGAGCCGATCTGCGGGTTGATGCGAAAGCCGATGATGGCCTCGGAGTTCGGATAGTCCTCGATCAGTGCGGCGACCCGTTCCAGTTCCTGTTCATTGTCCAGATTAAACGCGATGGAGTGCTTCAGGCACTGGCGCAGGTCATCCATCGTCTTGGCGGGCGAGTCGAAGATGATCTTGCGGACGTCAAAGCCCGCCGATTGCGCCATGGTCAGCTCTCCGGGGCTGGCGACCTCGGCCCCGATGCCGCAATGCGAGATTTTCATCAGCACATGGCGCAACGAGTTCGCCTTGACCGCAAAGGTGTGCTGGAAATTGTCGGGGAAGGCGGCGATCAGATCGTCGATGGATTTGGCCAGACCGTCCAGATCCATAAAGCCTATCACGGTGCTTTCACTGTCCAGAAGCCGGTCTTCGATGGCGCGTTGCAGGATTTCGTGTTCTCGGTTCATGGGTCGGCTCCGGGGGCTTGGTGAATTCACTTTAGCTTAAATGAAAACGGCGGCCCGGGTGAGCCGCCGTTGGTTGGTTTGTCTGGGTTACTCCCCGAGTGCCACACCTTCGCGGCGGGGATCGGCAGCACCGATCAGCTGACCATCCTTGATCAGGATCGCATGCAGGCCCGAGTTCAGGTCGGCGGCCTTGACCTCATGCCCTTTCGCGGCAAGCGCATCGAGGAAATCGGCAGCAGCAGTTTCCTGTTCCACCTCCATGCTCGATCCGTTGCGGTGCACGAAATGGCCGGTCTCGATAGCGTCCTGCGGGTCCATCTCCCAGTCGAGGATCGCGATGATGGTCTTGGCCACATAGTTGATGATGCGGCTGCCACCGGGCGAACCGATCAGCAGATAGGGCTCACCATCCTTCATCACGATGGTCGGCGACATCGAGCTGCGCGGACGCTTGCCGCCCTCGACCCGGTTGGCCACCAGACGGTCCCCATCCTTGGGCGCGCGGTCAAAGTCGGTCAGCTCGTTGTTCAGCAGGAAGCCCCGAACAAAGACACGGCTGCCAAAGAAGGTCTCGATGGTCGTGGTCATCGACAGGGCGTTGCCATACTGGTCGCGGATCACGATATGGCTGGTGCCGGGACGATCGGGGTTCTGCGAGGGCGCAAACAGCGCGGTGTGATCGCGCGGCGGCTCTCCCGCTTTACGCTTTTCACTGGCGGCTGCCGGGTCGATCATTTCCGAGCGCAGTTTCAGGTAGTCCTTGTCCAGCAGACCCTTAACCGGCACATCAACGAAATCGCTGTCGGCCATGTAAAGCGCGCGGTCGGCATAGGCCAGCTTGGCCGCTTCGGCATAAAGGTGCGCCAGTTCAGCGTTCCAGCCGGTGCCCTTGAGGTCAAAGTTGTTCAGGATACCCAGAATCTGACCCACCGTCAGACCACCCGAGGTCGGCGGGCCCATGCCGCAGACGTCATAGCCGCGATAATCGGCGCAGACGGCGGGACGGACCTTGACGCGATAGGCGGCCATGTCTTCCAGCGTGACGTTGTTTTCAACCTTTGATGTCGAATCCACAGCTGCCACGATATCTTCGGCAATCGGGCCGTGATAGAAGGCGTTTGCGCCCTGATCGGCCAGAATACGCAGGGTCTCGGCAAAGTCAGGGTTCTTCAGCAGGGTGCCTTCGGCCAGTGGGCTACCATCGTCGTTAAAGAAGTATTCCTTCGCACCGGGGAAGACGTCCAGATAGCGTTCGCGGTCGATGGTCGACTGGATCGAGTTTGCCATACGCGGCGACACTGCGAACCCGTTCTCGGCCTGTTCGATGGTCGACTGGAACAGCGAGGCCCAGTCTTTCTTGCCGTAAAGGTTATGGGTCACTTCCATCAGACGCAGAATGCCGGGTACACCAACGGCCTGCCCGCCCGAGATCGCCTCGGCAAACGGGATTTTCTCGCCTTCGGCGTTCAGGAACCGCTCGGGCGTGGCTTTGGCGGGAGCCTTTTCGCGCGCGTCGAAGGTGGTCAGCGTCTGGGATTCCGCGTCCCAATACAGCATGAACGCACCGCCACCGATGCCGGACGATTGCGGCTCGACCAGGTTCAGCATCAGCTGCACGGCGATCATCGCATCGGCTGCGGTGCCGCCTGCGGCCAGAACGTCATAGCCTGCCTTGGCGGCAATCGGGTTGGCGGCTGAGACCATGAATTCGGTGCCAGTGACCGAATCCTTGTCCTCCCACCCATAGCCGTATTCCGGCGCGGGGTCCTGTGCGCTGGCCGCGCCGGCGATGACGCCCAGGGCCAGAGCGGCGCTGGTTCTTAGAAATGTCCTCATCATTGAATCCTCCCGGTGATGACGAGATGTTGGGAAACTGTTTGTCACTCGTAACATGAACGTAATTCTACTGAGCCCCTACCTGACGACATAGACGGACACTTGGGAGTGTCTGACCACGCGGGCGGCGTTTGGGCCTAGTAGGTAGTCTTTGAGGTCTGGTTTATG